>JAIQFL010000302.1 GCA_020073365.1 Terriglobia bacterium
AAGGGGAGAGGCAGCCGGCTGGCCGCTTGCACCGCCACGGCAGTGCTCCGCGACACGCTCGCGGCCCTGAACCAACTGCCCAGAGCGGCGGTCCAGTTTCGAAAAAAACTCCCGCCGCGTTTCCAACCCATCTTGGCCCAACTGGAAGGGAGAGTGCGAAAGGCCCTCAACCCCAACGAGGCCTACAGCATGGTGCCCGGCCGAGATCCCGAAAACGGTCAAGCACCCGCCAGAAACCAGCTTGACATTGCACCCGGCTGAACCCGGTTATACTGGGAGTTTGAGAGCTTCAGCCCCGCTTCGTGCACCCCTGGGTACGGGTGTCGCTAAACCTTTACGGCGAAGTCCCTTCGCCCCAAACAGGATCACAGCATGAGTGCCATCGCGATCAATCCCGTTGACCGGGCCGTCCGCTTTTACGAAGCCCCGATCGGTAAGAAGGCCGTCATGGCCATTACCGGCGTGATTCTCTTCGGTTACGTAGTCGGACATCTGCTCGGCAATCTCCAGATCTATTCGTCGGATCCCGGCCAGATCAACCGCTACGCGGGCTTCCTCCACAATCCGGCCAATGCCATCCCGCTATGGGCGATTCGTGCGTTCCTGCTGCTGGCCGTGGTCCTGCACGTTACCGCATCGGTCCAACTCTGGAACCAAAACCGCGTGGCGCGGCCCATCGGCTACGTGAAAAAGAATGACGTGCCGGCCTCCTACGCCGCCCGCACCATGATCTGGAGTGGACCCATCGTGGGGGCATTCATCGTCTTTCACATTCTGCACCTGACCGTGGGGGCGGTGCTCCCCTTGCAGGACGTCAATAGCAACCCGGTTACCCCGGACGTGCACTACAACGTCATCGCCGGCTTCCAGAACTATGGGGTCTCGGCGTTTTACATCGTGGCGATGATCCTGTTGTGCATGCACCTGTACCACGGCCTGTGGAGCATGTTCCAATCCATGGGCATCAGCCATCCACGCTACACGCCCCTGCTGAAAAAGGGCGCGGCCATCGTGGCCATCCTGATCGCGATTGGGAACTGCTCCATCCCCATCGCGGTGATGGCCGGTTTGTTGCATCTCTGAGGAACGCCAGCATGGAACTCGATTCGAAAACTCCGGCAGGGCCCATTGAAACGCGGTGGGATCGCCACCGCTTCAATCTCAAGCTGGTGAATCCGGCCAACAAGCGCAAGCATACGATCATCGTGGTGGGAACCGGCCTGGCGGGCGGTTCCGCCGCTGCCTCGCTCGCCGAGCTGGGCTATAACGTCAAGTGTTTCTGCTTCCAGGATTCGCCGCGCCGCGCCCATAGCATTGCGGCCCAGGGGGGCATCAACGCCGCCAAGAACTACCACAACGATGGCGACAGCGTCTACCGTCTCTTCTACGATACGGTGAAGGGGGGCGACTTCCGCTCGCGCGAATCCAACGTCTACCGCCTGGCGGAGATCAGCCTCAACATCATCGATCAATGCGTGGCGCAGGGGGTGCCCTTCGCGCGCGAATACTCGGGCTATCTGGATAACCGCTCGTTTGGCGGCGCGCAGGTTTCACGCACCTTCTACGCCCGTGGCCAGACCGGCCAGCAGTTGCTGCTGGGCGCGTACCAGGCGCTGGAGCGGCAGATCGGCCTGGGCCAGGTCGAGATGTTCCCGCGCACCGAGATGCTCGACCTGATCGTGATCGATGGGCGGGCGCGCGGCATCGTCACTCGCAATCTCATTACGGGGAAGGTCGAATCGCATCTCGCCGGCACCGTGGTGCTGGGCACCGGCGGGTACGGCAACGTTTATTACCTTTCCACCAACGCCAAAGGCTCCAACGCCACCGCCATCTGGCGCGCGCACAAGCGCGGGGCGCTGTTTGCCAATCCCTGCTTCACCCAGATTCATCCCACCTGCATCCCGGTTTCGGGCGAGTACCAGTCGAAACTCACGCTCATGAGCGAATCGCTGCGCAACGACGGCCGGGTCTGGGTGCCCAAGAAGAACAGTGACAAGCGAAATCCCGACCAGATTCCCGACGAGGAGCGCGACTATTTCCTGGAGCGCAAGTACCCCAGCTTCGGCAACCTGGTGCCGCGCGACGTGGCTTCCCGCAACGCCAAGCAGGTCTGCGACGAGGGGCGCGGCGTCGGCGAATCCGGGCTGGCCGTCTATCTGGATTTCCGCGACGCCATCCAACGTCTCGGCAAAGCGGTCATCAAGGAACGCTACGGCAACTTGTT
Organism: Terriglobia bacterium; assembly: GCA_020073365.1. GTDB lineage: Bacteria > Acidobacteriota > Terriglobia > Bryobacterales > Bryobacteraceae > JAIQFL01. The sequence continues at coordinate 2,228 of JAIQFL010000302.1, forward strand.
CGACATGTACAATCGCATCACCGGTGAGGATCCCTATCAGTTGCCCATGCGCATCTTCCCCGCCATCCACTACGTCATGGGCGGGCTCTGGGTGGATTACAACCTGATGTCCACCATCCCCGGCCTGTACGTCATCGGCGAGGCCAACTTCTCCGACCACGGCGCCAACCGGCTGGGCGCCAGCGCGCTCATGCAGGGGCTGGCCGACGGCTACTTCGTCCTGCCCAACACCATCAACGATTACATCGCCGGCACCAGGCTCGAGAAGATCGACGTCACGCATCCGGCGGTGCGCGAGGTGGAAAGCCAGGTCGCCTGCGTGACCAGGCGGCTGCTCGAGATCAAAGGGAAGCGCTCGGTGGATTCCTACCATCGCGAGCTGGGTAAGCTGCTGTGGGAGCATTGCGGCATGTCCCGCAATGCCGCGGGGCTGAAACACGCGCTCGCGAAGATCCCCGAGCTGCGCGACCAGTTCTGGCACGACGTGAAAGTCTTGGGCAGCGGGGAGGAGTTGAACCAGTCGCTCGAAAAGGCCGGGCGCGTGGCCGATTTCTTCGAGCTCGCCGAGCTGATCTGCCTGGATGCCCTGGAGCGCAACGAATCCTGCGGCGGCCACTTCCGCGAGGAATACCAGACTCCGGAGGGTGAAGCGGCGCGCGACGACGATCGCTATTCCTACGCGGCGGCCTGGGAGTTCCGCGGCGTGGGCAACCGGCCCGAGTTGCACAAGGAACCGCTCACCTTCGAGTACGTGCACCCCGCGCAACGGAGCTACAAGTAAATGCGAATCATTCTCCACATCTGGCGGCAGCGGAACGCGAGCGAGAAGGGCCGCATGGTGCGTTACGAGGTGCCCAACGTCAACCAGGAAATGTCGTTCCTGGAGATGCTCGACGTGCTGAACGAAGATCTGATCGCGAAGGATGAGGATCCCGTGGCGTTCGACCATGACTGCCGGGAAGGCATCTGCGGCATGTGCGGGTGCATGGTCAACGGCATGGCGCACGGCCCGCTCCCCGGCACCACTCTGTGCCAGCTTCACATGCGGCACTTCAAAGATGGCGATGAGCTGTACCTGGAGCCGTGGCGTGCGCGCGCCTTTCCGGTGGTGAAAGACCTGGTAGTGGACCGCAGCGCCTTCGACCGCCTGATCGCCGCCGGCGGATTCATCTCCGTGGCCACCGGCAGCGCCCCGGATGGCAACGCCATTCCCGTGCCCAAGGACAACGCCGAACGATCCATGGACGCGGCCGCCTGCATCGGCTGCGGCGCCTGTGTGGCCATGTGTCCGAACGCCTCCGCGTCGCTCTTCATGGGCGCCAAGATCGCCCATCTGGGGCTGCTGCCCCAGGGCCAGCCGGAGCGCGAACAGCGCGTGGTGGCCATGGTGGCCCAGGCGCAGCGGGAAGTGTTCGGAAGCTGCACCAACATCGGCGAGTGCGAGGCGGTGTGCCCGAAGGAGATCAAGCTCTCCGTGATCGCCCTGATGAATCACGATTTCCTCCGCGCCAAGTGGACGGGTCGCGCCGGCCTCGTCGACGACTGATCAGCGACCGTGAGGGAGTGGTCCCCCACACTGGTCAGATGACCATATCAGATTTGCGGTATGATGAAGCCATGAAGACCCGCGTCATCGGCGCTACCGAGTTCAAAGCCAAATGTTTGGCCCTACTCGACGAAATCAACGAGCAGGGAGGCACAATTACGGTGACCAAGCGCGGCCGGCCGGTAGCAACGATCACGCCTGCCCGGAAGCAGAAATGGAAATCGCCAGCGGGTATTTTGACCGGAAAGGTCAAGATCCTCGGTGACATCGTGAATGCCCATATCTTCGAGGACTCGGATATGCTCCGCCGGGATTGAGGATTCTCCACTTGAATCCGCGATTCCTCCTCGACACGCACATCGTGGTTCGCTGGCTTTCCGATCTCAAGAAACTGTCTCGGGAGCAACGCCGGGTCCTCGATGACGTCGTCCGGCATGGGATGCACGCCGGCGTCAGCGCCATGAGCCTGGTCGAAATCGCGTTCCTCGGTGAGGGACGCCCGCGGCTCCTGGTTGGCGTGAATGATCTGCTGCATCAACTGGACACAAATCCCACCTTCCGCATCATTCCCATCACCCCGGAAATCGCCCAGCAGGCCTCGGCACTGTCCGGATCCTTACGAGATCCGGCGGACTGTATGATCGTCGCAACCGCGCGCATCCACCGTCTCACGCTTCTGACTTCGGACCAGCGGATCGTCGAATCGGGCCTGGTCCCCGTCGTCGCGTAGTCGCAGGGGTAGCGTAGCTAACTACACCAACTCCGTAGGTGCGCAGGGGCCACGCCAGACGGGCTTGCCAAGCTGCGGGGTAAACCACACAGGCAAGCATGCCCGGGCTGCGCCACCCATGCTATCCTAGGTCCGGATGTTCAGCCGCCAGCGTAAAGCTCGTGTTTTGTTTGGACTATCCGATATCATCCTGGTCTTCCTGGCATTCCAGGCCGCTTACGAGACGCGCTCCCTATTCAACCTGGAACACCTCTTCTTCCTCACACCGGAGAAAAAGGCACTGGTGCTCGGGTTTTCCTTGTTCGCCTGGATCACCATCGCGCTCTGGCTGGAAATCTACGAGAAGCTCGATTCCGGGCATCCGCGCATCATCCTGCGCGATGCGGCGCACCAGTGCGCATACGGCGTGCTGTGCGTGGTGGTTTTTGAATATGCCCTGCGCCTGGATCTGAGCCGCTTCTTTCTGACCGTGTTCGCGGCTTACGCCTGGGCGGTCCTGCTGGTATTCCGGCTGACTGCCGGGAGGCTGGTGGGGGTGATCCGGCGCGAGTTTGCCGCCCCGCACTACGTAATGGTAGTGGGTACCGGGGAGCGTGCTGTGCGGATGGCGCGGGCGCTCGAGCACTCCACGGAGTATGGCGTCCGGTTGCGCGGCTTCTTCAGCGAACAGCCGGAAGCCGCCGTTACGGAAATCATGTTGGGGTCGGCTTATCCAGTGCGCCCGATCGCCGAGTTGCCGTCCATTCTGCGAAAGCACGTGGTGGACGAAATCGTCTTTGCGGTGGGCAGTGAGCGCCTGGCGGAGTTGGAGGAGGTTTTCCTGCTCTGCGACGAAGAAGGCGTTCGTACCCGCGTGGCGGTGGACTTCTTCCCGCACGTAAACAGCACCGTATCGCTGGACCGCTTGGGGGCCACTCCGCTCCTGACCTTCTCGGCCGCCCCTTACGACGAGATCCGGCTGCTGGTGAAGCGCGCTACCGACGTAGCCATCGCCGGCGCGGGGCTGTTGGTGCTGTCGCCTTTGATGGCCCTGGTGGCGATGCTGATCCGCCTGACTTCGCCTGGCCCCGCGATCTTCCTCCAGGAACGTTGCGGTTTGAACGGACGACGCTTCCGGTTCTACAAGTTCCGCTCGATGTGCCAGAACGCCGAGCAGCTCAAGGTCGGCTTGGCGCATCTCAGCATGCGCGAAACTGCTTTCAAGATTCCCGATGACCCGCGGTTGACCGGCGTGGGACGCTACCTGCGCAAGTTCTCCATCGACGAGTGGCCGCAGTTGTGGAATGTGCTGCGCGGGGATATGTCGCTGGTGGGACCGCGTCCGGCAGTTCCCAGCGAAGTGGACCAATACAAGCGCTGGCAGCGCCGGAGACTGCGCATGCGGCCCGGACTCACCTGCCTGTGGGCTGTTTCCGGCCGCGACAATATCGATTTTGAGACCTGGATGAAGTTGGATATGCAGTACATTGATAATTGGTCGCTGGCGCTCGATTGGAAGATCCTGCTGCGAACCATCCCCCGCGTGCTCACAGGCCACGGGGCGAACTAAGCAGGGGTTAGGGGTTGGGTGGTTAGAGAAGGCGGCTCGCTTCGCTCGCTTCAGGAAACGTTATTCGCGAGCGAAGCGAGCTACCTTCCCTGGCCCCCGGCTCCTGGTCCCCTGCCCCCAAGAGGTTTTCCCATGCACCTGATTCCGACTCAAGACGAAGTGGTTGCCCTGTTGCGCGAAACCGGCGCACTCCGCGACGGCCACTTCGAATACCCCAGTGGCTTGCACTCCAACGAATATCTTCAGGTCCCGCTTGCCATGCGCCACTACCAGTACCAAAGACTGCTGTCGGTGGGGCTAAGCCGTCTGTTACGGGCGAACTCGGAAATCCGGGCGATCGTGCCCCAGCTTTCCATCGTGGTGCCTGCCACAGCCGGGCTCCCGGTGGCATTCGGCGTTTGCGAGTCGTTGCGCGCCAGGAGGGTCTACTGGGCGGAACGGGATCGGGACCGCCAGCCAATGCGCTTCCGCCAATACATGGAACCGGAGCGGGGTGAGCAGGTGGTACTGGTGGACGATATTCTGCGTACTGGCGGCAAACTGGCGGAGCTGAAGAGACTGCTCGAAGCCGGCGGAGCGGTGGTGGTCGGTCTGGCTGTAATCATCTACCAGCCGAATCCGGACACCATCGATTTTGGATCTCTGCCGCTTTACTACCTGGCCAAGCTGGATGCCCGCTACTACGCGGATGCCGCGCACTGCGAACTGTGCAAACGTGGGGAGCCGGTGGAGAAGTCCTGGATTTAGACCCCGGGGTCCTTAGAAATACGAAGATGGTATGGAAAAACACCCGGCTTGCCACACAGAACATGCCAAATCGAAAGAAGTTAGCTCAAGAGGACGGCCTTTTGCTGAACTCGTGTGCAGAATGCAACAACTCCATGACTGCGCGATGAGTTGGGGGTAATCCGGGCTCTGTTTCCACAGGGTTTTCCACAAACGGCGTGGAAATCGGGTCGCGCGGTCCTGTATGGTGGTAGATGGGTACCCTCCGATGGAGAGAACAGGCATGCGGAAACTCGGTTGGCTCGCCGCCCTGTCCTGCGCCTCGCTTTGGGCGCAGAGCGCGGCGGGCGATAAGCTCGCCCCGTACTATCCTACGCCGGCGACCATCGTGGAGAAAATGCTCCAACTCGGGGGTCTCAAGGCCGGCGAGAAGATGTTCGATTTGGGCTCGGGCGATGGCCGGATTGTGATTATGGCCGCGCAGAAGTTCCACGCCGAGGCCATCGGCATTGAATTGGACAAGGACCTCTGCACGCAGAGCGTTGGCCGGATCCAGAAGCTCGCGCTCGACAAGAATGCGCACATTGTGAACGGAGATCTCCTCAAGCAAAACTACAGTTCCGCCGATCTGGTTACCGTCTACCTGTTGCCCGACTCCATCGACAATAAGGTGCAGCCGCTGTTGGATAAGCAGTTGAAAAAGGGCGCCCGCGTGGTGGCCCACGATTTCGAATTCAAGAATTGGACGCCCGAAAAGGTCGAAAATATCGCCGATGACGGCGAGGGGCGCAGTCACACCCTTTATCTGTATCGGAAGTGATTGGATTGCATTTCTGGACCAAATTCCCCTGGTCGAGATCGATCTCCTGGGCGCGCGTGGCGTTTGCCGCCGCCGCCCTGGTGCTGAGCTACGTGTACCTGCCCGATCTCAAACCGTTGAGTGGCGGCTTGATGGTGCTGTTTCTGGCCCATAGCTTGGTTCCCGCCGTACGCGGCAGGGAACTGAGCGGCCTGCTGGGCCTGCTGGCGCTGTTTGGAGACACGGTTTACTTCCTGATCCTGGCCAGCCTCTCCACCGACCGGCTGCTGTGGATGGCTTCCCTCTTCTATCTGTTTCTGCTGGCGGAAGCGTTGCTCTTCTACACCGGGGTCCAACTGTGCGTAGTGGCCGGCGCCTGCGCGCTATTCTGTGCGGTCCTCCCCAACAGCTCCATTCGGTTCCTGGAGCCCACGGTGGTGGTGGCAGGTGGCCTGGCTTGCGCTCTCGGGCTCCACAAACAGTGGCAGAACGCCGGAATTGCGGGCCTGAACGAAAGGCTGAAAACGGCCGAGAAGGAGGCCGAAAGGGCCCGCGACCAGGAGCGCCAGCGGATCGCATCCGACTTTCACGATGGTCCACTGCAAAGCTTCATCAGCTTGCAGATGCGCCTGGAGATTGTGCGCAAGCTCCTGGATCGGGACTTCAATGCGGGGATGGAAGATCTCCGCGAGCTGCAGACGCTGGCGCAATCCCAGATCCGCGACCTTCGGGCATTCCTGCATAGCATGCGGCCGGTGGATGTGGACGGGGCTAACCTGGTAGCCACCGCCCGGCGCGCCGCCGAGAGCTTCCAAAAGGAGAGCGGCATCCCGGTCACCTTTCTGGGTACCGCTACGCCCGTGGGGTTGCCGCAGGAAATGACCTCCGAGGTTTTGCAGATGCTCAGGGAATCGTTGCACAACGTGCAGAAACATGCCGGAGCGTCACGGGTTGCCGTCTCCATGGAGAAGACCGACCGCGGCCTGGAAATCTCGGTGGACGATAACGGCCACGGATTCAACTTCGCCGGCACCTACACGCTGGAGGAGTTGGAGCTTCTGCGGCTGGGTCCGGCCAGCCTCAAGCGCCGCGCGCGCTCGTTGAATGCGGACCTGGTTCTGGATTCGCGGCCCGGACGAGGCGCCGGGCTGAGGTTCCGGATACCGCTGCAATGAAGGCGGGGGCCAGGGGTTGGGAGTTGGGGGCCGGGCTCGGCGTGGCGAGCCTGTTGGCCTGTGCGGGGTGCGGGCGCTACGCGGAATTCACCCTGCCGCCAGTCTCCGGCGGCGATCCTCACATGACGTTTGCGTTTGAGGCACAACCTGCGCCTGTCCTGACCCGGGGCGAGGGCTGGGAATCGCGAGACGTCCTCAACCCGTCCGTCACACGGGGGGCAGGTCCCCCACCTGCCCTCCTGAATCTCTACTCGGGCTACGACGGCCACACTTGGCACACCGGCCTGGCATCCTCGGACGACGGCCTCCGCTGGCTAAAGCACGGCAGGATCCTCTCTCCCGACCCGCAAACCTGGGAGGGCTCCTATATTGCGGCCAACGGTTCCGCTTTGTTTCATCTGAATCAGATCTGGTATTGGTACGTGGCCGGGGCGGAGCAGCAGCCCCGCTTGGGGCTGGCGCGTTCGCCGGAAGGTGGTACCTGGCGGAAGGAGCCCGGACCCGTGTTGGAACCGGGACCGTATGCCAGTTGGGATGAGCGGGGTGTGGCGGACCCTTACGTCATCCGCATCGATCCCTATTTCTACCTCTATTACCTGGGCCAAGACCGCGCCCGGCGGCAGCGCCTGGGCGTGGCGCGGTCCGCCGATGGCGTCCACTGGGTGAAGCTTCGCTCCAACCCGATCCTGGAACTCGGCGACGTCGGGGCATTCGACGAAGCCGGGCTGGGGGAGCCGGCGGTTTGGTGTTCCCACGCTTCCTACTGGATGCTCTATACAGGCCTCGATCCGGAGAAGAACCGGCGGTTGGGCTTGGCACGGTCCACCGATGGCGTCCATTGGGAAAAACTCCCGGTCGTCTTGGCCGGTTCCGAAGCCTGGGATTCCAAAGTGGTCTGCGATCCCACGGTCTTGGTGGACGGCGCCACCATCCGCGTCTGGTTCGGCGGCGGCGATGTGGCATCGCCGGACGAGAACCTGCATGGGCAGATCGGCTTCGGGATCCTGCGGCCCATTACGCAGGCCGCCCCCTACCCCTAACCCCCAACCCCCGCCTTAGTGCTACGCTGGCGAAGTGAACGTCGGCATTACCTGCTATCCCACCTATGGCGGCAGCGGGATCGTCGCGACGGAATTGGGGCTGGAGCTGGCGGTTCGGGGACACGAGGTCCACTTCATCACCTACGCCAACCCCATCCGGCTCGATCCGGGAACACCCCGCATTCATTACCACGAAGTCGAGGTTTCCACGTACCCCCTGTTCCAATACCCCCCGTATTGCCTGGCGCTGGCGTCGCGCATGGCCGAGGTGGCGGAGTCTTACGATCTGGATATTCTGCACGTTCACTATGCCATTCCGCATTCCATCTCGGCCATGCTGGCGCAGCAGATGCTCGCACCCACGCGGCGGCTGCCCTTCATCACCACGCTGCATGGCACGGATATCACGCTGGTGGGAACCGACCGCTCCTATTTTCCGATCACCAGATTCTCCATCGAGAAGTCCGATGGCATCACTTCGATCAGCGAATACCTGCGGGCGCGGACGGTGGAGGTATTCGGGGTGGCGAGCGAGATCCGCGTAGTCCAGAACTTCGTCAATTGCGACCGCTATTACCCGGACGATGCCAAGACCGAGGCCGCCCTATACGCGCCTGCCGGGGAGAAGCTGCTGATCCATCTTTCGAACTTCCGGCCTGTGAAGCGCGTGCTGGACTGCGTCCGCATCCTGGCGGAAGTGCGAAAGAGCGTTCCGGCGCACCTGCTGATGGTGGGAGACGGTCCCGACCGCGGCCCCGCGGAGCACCTGGCACGCGAGTTGAAGGTGGACCGCCATGTTTCGTTTCTCGGCAAGCAAGACCACGTGGAACGCCTGATCCGCCTGGCGCATGTGCTGCTCATGCCGAGCGATTTGGAGTCCTTCGGGCTGGTGGCGCTCGAGGCGATGGCATGCGGGGTAGTGCCGGTGGCCACGCGGGTCGGCGGCGTGCCGGAGCTGATCACGGATGCCGAAGACGGGTTCCTGGAGGCGGTGGGCGATATCGCGGGGCAGGCCGCGCGGGTCGTGACGCTGCTCACCGACGAAGATCGGCACTACCGGATGCGCAAAGCGGGCCGCTGGAATGCGGCGGAGCGGTTTTGCACGGAGAAGATCATTCCGCAGTATGAGAAATATTACCAGGACGTGCTGAACCGCTGACGGAGCGCTCCCGGCCGCCTCGAATGCGCACAAAGGGCGGGTCCTGGTCCTGGCCCCCTTCCCGGACGCGCCTCGTCGCCTGCCGGCACACGTGCGGGCAGAGCCGTGGCGCCAGGGATCGCTGCCCGGCCCACCAGTCCCTTATACCAGGTGCAATGCTGGGTCGAAGGCTAGCGCGGGAGCCGTCTGCCGCGCCGCCTGATGCCCGCAAGGAGAGCCAACAGGGCACCGCCTGCGAGCGGCAGCGTCGACGGTTCAGGTGCTAGAGATTCTGCATCGAGGCTCAAAGTCCCGATGTAATCGGGGGATCCACTCGGAGTGTTGTCGTAAGCGCCGACATTGTCAGTCCCCTCGCTGAGCGCCCAGGAGAAGCCCGTCAAATGGACGCTGACGTCGCCGGGAACATTGTACGTGTCGGTGCCCGCCGATGGCACGATTAATTGGCCGGCCATGTCGCGAACGATGATTCCGGAGGAAATCGGCAGCACAGGGCCACCATTCACGGGGATGTACACGGAAATACCCGGCGCTGGCGCACCGTCAAAGAACAGGCCGAGGCCTATGTACCCAAGGGTAACGAAAGAATACTCCGCGTCCAAAGAAAAGTTGTAGCTCCCCGGCGTAATCGGGACGCTGATGCTGGCTCCGGCGCCATTCCCGCTGTTCACCCACGCCGACGTGGACGGGTCCCGCAGGTACAGGTTCCAGGGGCCATCGGAACCCTGTGTATTCCAGACATGGCCCAGAAAAGGGGTGCCGGTACTGTCCGTGCTGAACACTACAGCCCCTGTGAGTGTGGAAGCCTGAGCAGCGCCCAGGCAAGTCAGAATGCTTAGAACAACGAGGGTAATACGGCCCATAAATCCGATTATGGCAAATCCTGCAAGGCCTTGATCTATTCTCCTAAGTTATGAGAGTACTGCTACCTGTTCGGTTAGCGCTGAGATCGCCCCGGTTCCGGGATTTGGCGCACGGCCGATCTCCAGCTTTGACAGAGCCGCGAGCGTCAGACTCAGCTCAGTCTCAGCTCAGCCTCAGCTAGCGGAATCCCGATACGCGACTGAACTTCCGAAACGATGTCCGAACCTAGACCCCACGCCGGGCCACCGCGCCACAAGCTTCCGTAGCTTCGTCAGCCCTCCCGGCCACCCGTCGCGTGCGCAGACTCAAGAGCCATACGCTGGCCAGGATAATGCCTGCGCCGGCTAACGTGCCGAACGTGACCCTTTCGCTCGCGAGCGCCCAGCCAAGAAAAACAGCGACCAGCGGATTGACGTAAGAATGCGTGGAGACCAGGGCAGGCGAACTGGTCTGCAACAGCCACGTGTAAGCCGTAAAGGTCAACAACGATCCGAACAAAATGAGGAAGGCCAGCGAAAGCACGGAGCGCATCGTGAACGCCTCGGCGTGCAGACGCGACGCTTCGCCGAACCCGAGGCCCACCGCCCAGAGCAGCGCGCCGCCGCAGAGCATCTGCATCGCCGCAAAGGTCGAGGGCGGGGTCGTCGTCTTGATGCCGCGCGCGTGGATGGCGCCCACCGCCCAAAAAATCTCGGCAACCAGGATCGCGATCGCGCTCACTTCCTCCCACCCCCGTCCCATGAAGCCGAGGGGCATGAGGACCGCGACGCCCACGAATCCAAGCGCGATGCCGGAAAGCACCTTCGGAGTCAGTTCGGATTGCTGCCCCCGTATACGCGCCAGCAAGACCATCCAGACCGGCAGCGTGGCCGACAGAAGAGCGGTCAGTCCGGAGGACACCCGTACCTCGGCCCAGGCGATCAGACCATGGCATCCGAGAAAACAGAAAGCCCCGGAGAAAAGGGCGGCAAACCAGAGGCGCGGTTCCGGGCGCCATCGGCCGCGCGCGCGTTGCCACGTGAACAGGAGCAGTCCGGCAACTAGGTGGCGCGTGCCCATCATCAGCAGCGGCGGCAGGGTCTCGACCGCAAAACGGATCGCCAGGAAAGTGGAGCCCCAGACAAAATAAATGGCCGCGAAGGCCAGCAGCAGTCCGAGGAGGTCGGGTTCGCGCTCCCTCCACGCGCGTGTGTTTGGCCCCATGCACCAAGTTAGCATGAGGCCGTCCACCAGATATTTCCGTGCCTCTACCCCTGGTGGGGCATGCTTTAGCTTGCCCTGCTCTGCCATCTTAAAAAAGTGGAGGATGTTGGACGATGCCGAACTCTTGGGGACACACCATCGGTTTTCGTGGTCTGTCACGCTAAATGGCCGAGGCCCTGCCAAACCAGTGGGGAGATCTTCCCGTGGAGTTGCAAGCTGCACCAGTCAGGGAAAGATGCTATCCGGGCGAGCGATTCTATGGCCAGCGACTTCGCCGGCTCTAACTTCAAAAGTGGCCGGATGGGTCGGAGGATGTACCTATTTCGACCTTGATCCGGCTCCGTTTCAAGCTTTCCCCTTGCCGTTACTGTGCTCGGCGGTGATCGCCCGGATCAGCGCATCCAGGTTTTCTTCCAGCCGCTTCATCCGCGCATTGGAGGCGTCCATGTAGTCCGCGATGGATTTGTTTACGCGGACAACGGATTCGTCGATCCGCGCTGCCCGCTCCTCGGCGGCGTCCATCCGTTGTTCGGCCGCGTCAGCATACTGGGATATCGACTCCGCGAACCGTTTCTGAATCTGAATTACGCCTTTCATGGCCTCTTGCAACTCCACCTGCAAATCGGCGCTCTTCTGCAATGTTGCGTCGATGCGCTCGAATCTCTCTTCCGGCGTCATGGACATTCCTGATTATACTAGTGTAATGCCACAGCCGAAAATGGACAGGGAAGCCAGAACTGATCTTCCAGATCTGCCAGCCTACCATGCAAGGTCAGGAAATGCTCGGTGGCAGACCACGAGTTGGCAACTGGGGTGAAGACGGCGGAAAAGGAGGGGATGGAGTGAAACGTCGATCTGGCGTCGGACCGCGGAGTGGCCTGGCAGGGGTGAGTTTCGACCTGATGGCAGTGGTGTGATGCTGG
>JAIQFL010000303.1 GCA_020073365.1 Terriglobia bacterium
GCGCTCGTTGACCAGGTAAAGCTGATATTCGCGAAGTTCCTCCAGGCTGAGGTTTTCGGGGCTGGTCTGATAGAATCGGGCCAGGCCGATGATGTAATGCAGGTAAGCTCTCTGCGTGCTCTTGCTGAGATTACGCAACTGCATATCTTCGATCATGCGTTTACGAAGCGGTGACATGCGATGGCTCCTTGGATGTTGGATTGGTCATTGGGAAATAACCTAATCCAGTGTGTCAAGGAGCCTCGCTCCACGCCAGGGGGGCCGCGCGCGAATCTACCGCGCAGCGGTTAGTTCACCGGGCGGTGTAAACCGGGGACAGCCGGAACGTTTTCCGCACATTTCGGGCACGGGGAAACCGCGGACAGTCAGGTTCGAGGCGATGCCTCAACCGCCTGCATAAGAATTTGCGCATCGCAAAGAAAGGCCGGGGCGGCTCAGGCCCCGGCAATGGAGAGGAAACAATATTCGGGGGGCTATCGTGCTGCCATCAGCGCCCGCAGGCGACGGGCCCGTTCGGGGGCCCGCAACTGGCGCAACGCCTTGGCTTCAATCTGGCGAATCCGCTCGCGGGTGACGTCGAACTCCTGTCCGATCTCTTCCAGCGTGTGCTCCCGCTCGCACCCGATTCCGAACCGCATCCGGATTACCTTCTCCTCCTTGGGAGAAAGCGTCTTCAGGATACCGGCGGTCTCGTCGCGGACGTTGGACTCAATCACGGCATCCACCGGCGATCCCACCCAGCGATCTTCGATCAGGTCGCCCAGCGCCGACTCGCCATCGCGGCCAACCGGGGTCTCGAGCGAAACCGGATCCCTGGAGATGGTCTTGAGCTTTTGGACCTTCTCCACGGGGATGTCCATCCGGCGACCAATTTCGTCATTTGTAGGAGTACGACCGAGCTCCTTTTCCAATTCGCGGGTCGCGCGTAGGAACTTGTTCATACTCTCGTTCATGTGGACGGGAATACGAATGGTCCGGGACTGGTCCGCGATGGCCCGCGTGATGGCCTGCCGGATCCACCACGTAGCATAGGTCGAGAACTTGTAGCCCCGGCGGTACTCGAACTTGTCAGCGGCGCGCATCAGCCCGATGTTGCCTTCCTGGATCAGATCCAGGAGGTGAAGTCCGCGGTTCACGTACTTCTTGGCAACCGAAACCACCAACCTCAGGTTGGCCTCCACCAGGTCCTTTTTGGCGCGTTCCGCTTCGGCTTCGCCGTGGCGGATCACCGTAAGGCTATGCTTGAGCTCGGGAAGAGTGGCGCCCGCCGTAGCCTCCCGCTTGCGGATCTCACGCTTCAACTCCCGCAGGCGGATCTGCTGGAGGGCATTGTTGCGCGTCTCCAGCTTCTTGATCTCGCTATCCAGGTGGCTGATCTCATCCACGGCGCGTTCGATTTCGCGCGTGAACTCCTTCCATTTGTTGGTCCTGAACGGGCAGCGGCGGATCGCCAGCGAGGTCTCCACCTTGGCCCGGTTCAGCTTGGCGCACAGCCGCTTGCGAGGCCTCTTATTGGCGACCGGTGTGATTTCCACCTTCTCCTGCAATTGTACGAGTTTCTTGTAGAGCGACGCGACGTCGGCAAACTGCTTGGCGGCGTCGGCGCGAACCTTCACGTCTGCGGGGGTGCCTTCCTCCACATCGCCCAAGTCGGCAACCGCCTCCAACTCGACGAGACCTTTCTTCAGTTGTTCGGCCAGATCGACAACCACCCGCTGCACCCAGGCGGAGCGGCTAATCGCCTTTTGCATGCGCAACTTACCGCGCTCCATACGGCGCGCCAAGTCGACTTCGCCTTCCCGCGTCAGTAGCGGAACGGCACCCATCTCCCGAAGATACACGCGGACTGGATCGTCGGTGTAGATGGACTCTTCCACCGGCGCCGGATGCAGGAAATCGGCTTCGTGTGCGGCCTCAGGATCGAAGAACTTGGCTTCGTCCTCAAAATTAAGGCCTAGTGCTTCCGGATTGTCCGCCAAAAACTGATCTTCAAAATGGTCCACTAAGACTCACCTCCCCCACGCACACGATCCCAATTACACGAGGTGCTTGAGATGGGGTATTTAACTGAAAAAGAATACGTTTGCTGGTCCGGCCCCTGCTTTTGAGAAGATCGGATGCATTCGGGGTTCGACTTCCGACTGATCATATCATCATTCGCCAGCAAAATTAAAGCTCTATTTTTAAAGATGTCTTAGAAGTGAGAAGGTTACAGGAAACAGGGGTTGGGGTTCGGGGTTTGCGTTCAGGGTTGCAGAGCGGTCTGCGACGGACCGGTCCCGCCGCTGGCCACACGAAATCGGTGGCCCTGTGCACCGGCTTCGGCCCCAGCGCCTAACCCCCAGCCCTAACCCCCAGCCCCTAACCCCTGTTTTCTTTCATCCGCATCAGGTTCTTCAGCTCATTGAAGAACGCCTGTTCGTCCTGGAAGTCCCGATAAACCGACGCGAATCGAACGTACGCGATCTTGTCGAGATCCCGGAGATTGTCCATCAGATATTCTCCTATATCTATAGTAGATATCTCCCGGTCGGGTGAATCGCTGACCTTCGCTTCCACCCGGTTGACCAGTTCGGAGAGCTTGGACATACTAACCGGGCGTTTCTCGCAGGCTTTCAGAAGGCCTCCCAGCACCTTTTGCCGGTCGAACTTCTCGCGCCGCCCGTCCTTCTTAATGACCATGTAGGGGACTTCGTCGATGCGCTCATAGGTTGTAAAGCGGCGTTCACAACCCAGGCACTCCCTCCGGCGACGAACCGTGTCGCCTTCTTTGGTCTCCCGGGAATCCACCACCTTGTCTTCCAAGTGATTGCAGAATGGGCACTTCATTGGGAAGCTCCTCGACTGATCCTGCGCAGGCTCTGCCAATCCAGGCCTTCCTTCACGGCCAACGCCAAGCCCACCGGAACAATTACTACAAATGACAAAATCCACATTAAGAGGGCGAACGAAGTCGCCAGTTCCAGCCTCACGCCGAACAGTTCCGTCAGCACCAGCACCGCAGCCACCTGCGTGCCGCCTCCTACTCCGGGAATCTGAACAATCCCGCCAAATGAGACAAACCCCATTAGAATCAGAATGTTGACGAAGGCGAGATCCATGCTTTCAACGAACGAGCGCGCCAGGCACCAGTAACAGGCGGCAATCAATGCCCACTCCAGCACGGAGTACAGCAGCACCAGGAGCAAGGCTCCATCGCTACGTGTGGATTCCACCCCCTGTACAGCAGCGGTGATCAACTTTTCAATTCTAAGGAATTGAGCCTCGGGAAGGAAGCGCATCGCGGCGACCAATCGATGTCGCACCGGTTCAGCGAAGTGCCTCATCGACACAAGTAGGAGCAGCACG
The DNA here is from genome assembly GCA_020073365.1 of Terriglobia bacterium. Taxonomy (GTDB): domain Bacteria; phylum Acidobacteriota; class Terriglobia; order Bryobacterales; family Bryobacteraceae; genus JAIQFL01. The sequence continues at coordinate 3,349 of JAIQFL010000303.1, forward strand.
GCCAAACAGGAGAATCCCACGAATCTTCCCCCGAAGGCCAGCACCCAGGCAAGCTTCGGCCCCAGTTCGGCACCCCAAGCCTGCACCCGCGCCAAGGCAAAGGCCAGGAGCAGCGAGGCCATGAGCAGGTCGAAAACACGCTCCAGCACCCAGGTGGCGAGTTGGGAGGTAACCGGCACCTTCTCCTTGACCGAGATCAGATACGGCCGTACAAAGTCTCCCGCGCGCCCGAACAACGTGATGGCCGTGAAACCGATCACCGTAGCGGAGAGCAGGTTGCGCAGCGAGGGTCGGGCCTTCAGAGGTTTCAGGAAGACGGCCCAGCGTAGCGCGCGGACCGCGTAGGTCCCGGCAATCGGGACCACCGACAGCGCCAACCAGCGCCAGCGTAGCCGCACGAAACTGTCGGCCGCCAGCTTCCAATCGAACCCCCGCGCCGCCAACTGGGCCTCGAGGAACCACACCACTGCCGCAGCCGCGAGAACACAGCCAGCCACCCATTTCCAGGTATGACGGCGAATTTAGCTTCCTCCGCCCGAAATGCCTCAAAAGAACTGGCATGCGGGAAAAATTGAACCTATCATGATAAAGCCTCGTTTCTAAATATGAAAGAAACGAGTGCCATGGCCACCGCGACGCTAGCTTTCGGAAGTTTCGCAAATCACTTAGCCGGCGACGATACTATACACTCGGTGGTGGGTGTCCGCGGAGGCCGCAATCTGCTAGAAAGGACATTGGACCCCGATTCCAGCCTCGTTTCCAGATGCCTGCGCGGCGATGAACCCGCATGGGAAGAATTGGTGCGGCTTCACACCCGAAAAGTCTATGCTCTATGTTACCGCTTCACGGGCAGCGGCTCGGAAGCTCAGGATCTGACCCAGGAAGTTTTTCTCCGGGTATTCCGCACGCTGCGCACCTTCCGCTCGGTGGAAGGGTCGTTTGGCACGTGGTTGGCGCGCGTGACGCGTAACCTTTTGATCGATCATTATCGCCGCACACGTCAGGAGCGCGTCACGGAATCGATCGAAGAACAACTCCCCATGCTGGAAGAGGCTGGGGCGGCCGCATCGGCGCGGCCGGATCATGCGGTGGCGGGCCGGGAGGCCAGTGAGATCCTCCAGGCTACGCTGCAGAGGCTCTCGCCGGACTTGCGCGAGGCTGTGATCCTGCGCGATTTGCAGGAAATGGAATACCGCGAGATCGCCACAGTGCTCGAGATTCCCGAAGGCACGGTGAAATCGCGAATCAACCGGGGGCGGGCGGAATTGGCTCGCCTCTTGCGAAAGCAGAAGCTGGCGGTATGAACTGCGCAGACCTTGAAATCCTGATCTGCGATTACGTGGACGGCACGCTCGCCCCGGACCGGAAGGCCGACGTCGAGCGCCACCTCGCCGAATGCCCGGCTTGTGCCGAGCTGGCGCGGGATTCCGCCGCCGCCGTCCGATTTATGGACCATGCCGCCGACGTGGAGCCGCCCCCGGAGCTGATCACCCGCATTCTGTTCGATGCGCCGTGGAGCAAAGGTAAGGCCAAGTCGAAGGTACGGATCTGGATGACGGCCATCCTGAGCCCGTTCCTTCAGCCCAAATACGCCATGGGAATGGCCATGACCATTCTTTCCATTTCCATGCTGGCCCGATTCGTCGCGCCGGTGCGGCAGCCCAAGATGTCGGATCTGCGGCCGTCGCAGGTGTGGGCCGGTCTGGAAGATCGCGCGTACCGCGCCTGGGCTCGTACAGTGAAGTTTTACGACAATCTGAAATTCGTATATCAGATTCAGACTACGTTGCGGGAATGGCAGCAGCAGGACGAAGAACGGCGGCCCGCCAGTGATCAGAAGCCTCAAGAGCCGAAGACTGACGATCGAAAGCTGCCGGTAAAATCGGCTCCCACACAAGGCGCCACAGCACCCGGCGGTGCGCCACTTTCAAATCCGTCGGGAGAACCACATTGAGGGATACATTATGAATTGCCAGAATCATCCAGAAGTGCCGGCCACGGCATATTGCCGGTCATGCGGCAAACCAGTCTGTGAAGAATGCCGCCGTGATGCGTACGGTACGGTCTTTTGCGCGGAGCATGCGCCCGCGCCCGCAACCGCCGCAGGGGCGCCAGGCGGGGCGCCCTATGCCTCCGCTGCCCCGCCCTTCACTCCGCCTCCTCCGTCCCCCGGGATTCCCATGGGGCCTCCCGCGGGCCAGTTCATGCCAGATGTGTCCCCCGGGCTGGCTTTTTTCCTGGGCTGGATCCCGGGAGTCGGCGCCATCTACAACGGCCAGTATGCCAAGGGCCTGGTGCACGCCGTGATTTGGGGTGTTCTGGTTAGCATCACCAGCAGTTCGCGCGCCTCCCACGGGCTTGAGCCGCTGTTCGGAATGCTGATCGCCGTCTGGTGCTTCTACATGGCCTTCGAGGCCTACCACACCGCGCGCAAGCGAAGAATGGGCGAGCCGGTGGACGAATATTCCAGCCTGGTCGACATGAGCGGGCGCAAGGGGCAGGTGCCGGTCGCGGGGATCGCGCTCATCATCCTGGGCGTTCTGCTGCTGCTGCACACCCTGGACCTGCTGGATTTTGACTACGTCGCACGTTACTGGCCGGTGCTGTTGATCGGGGCGGGGGCCTACCTGCTCTACGGCCGCTTCACGCATGCCGCGCCGGAAGAAGGTGTTCGCCATGAACGACAGTGACCGATCTCTGGTACGCGCCATTCGCGGTCCGATCACGCTGATCACCGTGGGCGTGCTGTTCGCATTCAACAACTTCACGCCCTACGGCTTCGGCCAGACGTGGCCCGTGCTTCTGATCGTGTTCGGTCTGCTGAGCCTGCTGCGCCGCGGGACCGAACCGGGCATACCTCCGGAGGCCGGCACGGGTTTTCCGCCCTACGGCTATCCGCCCCCCGCCAGTCCTTCGGGGGGCTATCGGCAAAGCTCGTACCCCAGCTTCAATCCGCCACCCCCGGCGGGCCCGGCCAAGGGTGGCTTCGGGACCAGCGCTCCCCCGCGCGCGAGTGATCCCGGGCAGACGCCTCCTCCAGGAGATTCGATATGAGACGAAGATCGTTAACCGGTCCGTTACTGCTGTTGATGTTGGGACTCCTGTTCCTGTGGAACAATCTGCATCCCGAGGCCCCCATATTCGACCTGGTGGCGCGCTATTGGCCTTTCCTGCTGATCGGGTGGGGCTTGCTGCGGCTGGTCGAAGTGGTCGCCTGGCGCGACCGTGGCTATAGCCGCTTCACCGGGGGTGAGGTGGTCCTGGTCGTTTTGATCTGCATCGCCGGCTCCGCCATCTGGCAAGCGCATGAGCATGGCATCCGGTTCAACGGCCGCGGCCTGGACGTGTTCGGAGAGCAGTACGACTACCCCGTTTCCGCGCATAGTGCCACCGCGGGCATCAACCGCATCACCTTCGAGAATCCGCGCGGCAACATTAAGGTGATCGGCGGTGATGCGCTCGAGGTCACCGTCACCGGCCACAAGGTGCTTCGCGCGTGGGCTCGCAAGGACGCCGATCGCACCAACGAGAACACCCCCGTGGAGATCGTGCCCCAGGGCGACCGTCTGCTGATCCGTACCAACCAGGACCGCGTGCCCGACAACCAACGCATCTCCGACGACCTGGAAGTGACTGTGCCTCGCGGGGTCACCGTGGAAGCGCGCGGCCACAACGGCGACTACGAAGTCTCCGACATTAACGGCGATGTGGAACTGGCCTCCGACCGGGCTGACGTGCGGATCGCCCGCGTGGGCGGCAACGCCCGGCTCGACATCGGCCGCAGCGACCTGATCCGCGCTTCGGATGTGAAAGGCAAGATCGACCTGCAGGGCCGTGGTTCGGATGTGGAACTTGAGAACATCCAGGGACAAGTCACTATTAACGGCGGGTACATGGGAAACCTGGAATTCAAGAACCTGGCCAAGGCGCTGCAACTGGACGGCGCGCGCAATACCGAACTGCGCGTGCAGGCGATACCGGGGCGAATCAGCATGGACCTCGGCCAGTTCAACGGGACCGATATCGTGGGGCCGATCCGGCTGGTGTCCGGCTCGCGCGATATCAAGATGGAACAATTCACGCAGTCGCTGGAGCTGGAGACACAACGAGGGGACGTGGAGCTGACCCCCGGGCGTCTGCCGGTGCCTTCCATCGACGCCCGATCCGGCGTCGGCCGGATCGATCTGATCCTGCCCCCGAAAGCCACGTTCGATTTGCAGGCGACCTCCGAGCGCGGCGAAGTGGTGAATGATTTCGGGCCGCCCCTGGAGAAAGAAACGGAAGGCCGCACCACCACGTTGAAGGGCAAAGTGGGCGACGGGCCCACCCTTCGCCTCATGGCCAATCGCGGCTCGGTTTCCGTCCGCAAGGAAGGGACCGTCCCCAGTGAAATTCCAGCGCCTCCCGGCCGTTCGGATAAGCCGCCCAAGCCCCCCGCCAAACCTAAGGCCGCCAAGGATACCGTGGTCCTGTGAGGGCCGGAGGTGTTGCGGACGGCCCCCCAGGTCCGCGGCGCAGGCGTTAAAATAATCCTCGGTCGTCTTGAGAAGGTCTCGCGCGATCGGGATCTCCTCGTGCTCTGAGCGTGAACGCCGTCCCGTCCGGAGGAGGCCCGGCCTGCCGAGCGTCTATCTCGCGAGCGGGGCTTTCGGACGGGTGAAGGCGTCGGCCAGGCGCTGCGCCATAGTTTCACACCGAATGCCTTTTGTGCTTTTCAAGAAGGGCAGCAAGAAGTGCTACCGGACGCCGGAAACTGGTGCGTTGCAGTCTTTGGATCGCCTGGGCGAAATTCACTAGGCCGCGTTGCGCCGCGAGATCGAGAACGCCAAGAGTGCCGGTTACGCGGAGTCCTTTTTCTGCGGGCCGTCACGCCGTCTCGGTCATCCATCAGCAGGAGATCGGCGTGGAGCGAGACGGCCAAGGCTATGGCGGCTTTTTCTCCCTCGTCGAGATCTTCCAGTGAAGGATCAGGTAACGGCTGATCGTCACGTATCTCCAGCCAGGCCGGAGGCTCGGATATCCAACCCCCCACGGAATGCGGGGCCTTCCGGCTGGTCAGTTCGGTGCGCACAGCGGAGGGCAAGATCACCCTCTCGAACAAGGCTGGAAGGAGATCAATGTGGCCGATCAGCACGAGATAATTGACAGGACCCGTGTCAGCGATGACGAGTCGCACTGCTCAGAATCCCAGACTTTTCAGGGCGTCGCGCTCGCGTTCAAAATCCTCCAGCGTGTACTCTTCACACACCTGATGGGCTTTGAGGAAGCCATCCAGTTCGTATCTGGTTTCAAATCCCAGCAGGCGTCGGAGCTCGGGCTTGGTGATATGCCCGATCTTGAACTCTTCCAGCGCGAACCCTTCCAGCGCCCGGCGCGCAAGGTCGCCGCTACCTTCGGCGGCCAGGCGGCCGGCGAGCTCATCGGGAATCTGGATCGTCAGGTCCATGCCCCTACCGTACCCTGTCGCGAGGCAGGGGGTCAACCGTGCAGTTTTCCCATTCCCCGGCGAGTCCTGAGCGAATGACTATGCCTTGAGCTGACTTCCTATCTGGCCGGGCGTCATCTGCCACCAGTTAACTATTCGGTGCGAAGGATCGCCATGATGTCGAGTCCGGCGATGCGGCGGGTAGCGGTCCAGATACTGATCGATGCGACTAGAGCGATGAACAGCACCGAGACGGTGGACGTAGTGAGATCGACGGATTTCGCCCCGTTAATGAGGCTTTCGAGAAATCGTCCGCTGAGCATCGCTCCCGCGACTCCAGGAATCGCCCCTGCCACTACAGTGAATAAGCCCTGCCGCAGCAGGATTGCCCGCAGCCGGACCGGCGTAGTGCCGAGAGCCAGGCGTACACCCATTTCGTGGGTCCTCTGAACAACGGCGTAGGAAACGATGCCGTAAATGCCGATCACCGCGAGCAGCAGCGCGAACACCGCGAAGAGTAGAACAGCGGTGCTGTAGAATTTCGGGCGGGCGAAGGTGTCCGCCAGGCGCTGCGCCATGGTTTTCACGCCGAATACGGGAACTTGCGGGTCCACCGACCGGATGGCGTCGCGCACCATCGCCAGGCGATCTTCGGCCCGGCCGTTCACGCGCACCACGAAGGTCGAGAAGAAACCACCTGGGGAATGCGATGGAAAGAAGATTTGATTCCGGTCCGCGGTCGCCGACGGGTCTGTCGCGTAGTTCATCCCCCGGGCGACGCCGATAATCTTATATAGCGGCCGGTTCCCCATCGTGACCTGACGGCCCAAGACCTCCGCGGGGCCGCCAAATTCGCCCGCAAAATGTTCATTGATGACGGCAACCCTTGCGCCGGAACGCACCTCGGCGTCCGTCAAGTCGCGCCCGGAGAGGATCCGTCCGCCCATGGTCTCGATATAGTCGGACAACACCGGGACGACCATGGCGCCCCGGTTGGCCGGACGCCCATCCAGTCCGACGGGTCCTCCCATAAATCCCGTGGCATAAAGCGGCAGAAACTCCGTGGCGCTGGCGCTGCGCACGCCGGGAAGCCGGCGGACGCGGGCGAGTACCTCCTCAAAATACGGGAGCTCCCGCTTGGTGAGTTGCTGCGTGGTGCCACCCAACGACACGTTCACCGTGACCAGTCCCTGGACGTCAAAGCCGCGGTCGGTCCGCATCAGGTGGAGAAACGCGCGCCCCACCGAGACCGATGCGGTGAAAAGAACAATGGTGAGCATGACCTGCGCGGCGACCAATGTCTCGCGGATCAGCCGCGAGCCCCGGGTCTTGCCGGAATCCCGCGTTCCGAACGTGTGGATACGGCCCGCATACAGCGAGGGCAAGACGCCGAACAGCAGGCTGCTGAGTATGGATGCCAACGCCGCGAAGCCCAGGACGCGGCCATCCAGAATCGAATACGACTGCGTGCCGAGCGACGGCGGTGAAACCTTCACCGCCATGGAGGTGGTCCAAAACGCCAGCACCAGTCCGGCCACAGCGGCAACCAGGGAGAGCAGCAGGCACTCGGTCAGCAACTGTTGGGTGAGCCTCGCGCGACTGGCGCCCAGAGCGGAGCGTACCGACAGTTCCGCGGCCCGGTCGGCGGTGCGGGCCATCAGGAGATTCGCCACGTTGGTGCAGGCAATCAGCAGGACCAGCAGCACGCTGGCCATGAGCATCAGCGAGCCGTTCTTGGCGGGGCCGGCGAGGGCGTCCCGTAGCGGAGTCAGCCTCGTCCGTTTGAACCAGCGGTTCGGCGCCAGACGTTCAACCTCGGCGTAAAATGCTTCGCGGGCTTGCGGCCACGCGATGCCGGGTTTGAGGCGCGCGACGGTGTCCCAGCCATTGTTGCCCTCCCCATCGAACCTCGCGGGTTTCCACAGAACGGCGCCTCCCGGGTAGTCGAACCCGGGTGGGGCCACCCCGACGATGGTGAGAGGGTCTCCATCGATGCGGATGGTGGTACCCAGGACTCGCCGGTCTCCGGCGAAAAGCTCTTGCCAGAGTCCATACCCGACGATCGCGATGGCGTTGTGTCCGGGTGTATCTTCGTCGGGCATGAAACCGCGTCCGAGTACCGGCTGCGTGCCGAGAGTGGAGAAGAAATTCCAGGATGTCTGGGCGATGTGCGCCCGGCCCGGGTCGCGAACTCCTCCAAGGTTGGCATCGAACTGCTCGGTGAGTGCGGCATCGGCGAGGTACGTGCTTTGCTGGCGCCAGTCGTGAAATTGCTTCGCGCTGCCATGGGGCGGAATGAATTCGTCGCGATACATCGCGGCCAGGCGGCTGGGGTCGCGGAATGGCAGCGAGCGCAGCAGCAGTGCGTTGACCACGCTGAAGACGCCCGTGTTTGCGCCGATGCCGATGGCCAGGGCGGCAATCGCGAATCCGGTGTGCCACGGACGGCTGGCCCAAAGCCGAAGCGTGTGCCTGACATCCTGAGACACTTCGCGCGAAACCTGCAGGGGAATCGATATGGCCAAGTCGGCCAGGAGCCGGATCCAAAGCCCGGCCAGAGCGAAGGGCCCGCTCGATTCGGCGAGCTCGTCGCGAAATTCCCTCTCCATCGCCCCGGCATAGTTCTCTCGAAATCCAGCCGGGTAGAGTCTTAGCAGGCGCCGGTAGAGCTTCAAGGACAAAGGTGTGTCACGCATGCCTGGGCACTCCAAACGTGGCCGCTGCCAACTGCGCCAGCCCGCGCATCCGGGCCGCTTCCGCCTGGGCCACCGTGCGGCCGTACCTGGTGATCCGGTAGTAGCGCCGCCGCTCGTCGTCCAGGTGTGGATCGGGCCGGTCCTCCGTCTCCTCGATCAGCCCCAAATCCAGCATCTTGTTGATCGATCCGTACAGCACACCGGGACCCAGCTTCAGCTTGCCTTCGGTGCGGGTGGCAATTTCACGCTTGATGGCGTAGCCGTGTCGTTCGCCCGCGCCCAGCGAAAGCAGGATGTGGAAGAACGCGGGGGACAGGGATGTGAGGTCGCTTGCGGTGCGGTGGTTGCTAAAGGACATATTAGTACATTCCCAGACATAGTATTCCTAGCAGCGACTAGTCTTGTCAAGAGCGAGGCGCACCCGACCAGGTTGATCTCGCGGGCGACGATGATATTGTAGGCGAAGAGCGTCCGTGGCGGACGGCGGATGGCCCAAAGGGCACCCCGGTCCGCCCCACAACAACAAATGCGTCACCGGCCTGCCCTCACCATCCTTTTCTTCGTCAACGTCCTCAATATTTACGATCGCCAGGCGTTGGGCGCCCTGCTGGAGCCTCTCCGCCATGAGTTTCACCTCTCCGATACCCAGCTAGGGGCACTGCCCGCGGTCTTCACCGTAGTCTACGCCGTCGCCGGCTTGCCCCTGGGACGCCTCGCCGACACGTGGAGCCGCAGGCGCTTGCTGGCCATCGGTGTCGCCGTGTGGGCCGCTCTCACCGCCCTGGGAAGCCTGGCGGCCAGTTACACGTTCCTCTTCGCCACGCGCCTGGGAGTGGGGATCGGCGAAGCGGTCTGCGCGCCCACCGCCACCAGTTGGATCGGCGACCTGGTACCGTCGGCGCGGCGCGCCCGCGCCATGGCCGGCTTCATGATGGCGGTCCCGATCGGTGTGATGCTGAGCTTCGCGGTCACCGGCCCGGTCGCGCAGGCCCACGGCTGGCGCGTGGCTTTGGCGCTGGCCGCGACTCCGGCGGTGGTCCTGGTCCCCACGCTGCTGTGGTTGCAGGAGCCGGGGCGAGGCGCATCGCCCGGCGCAGGTCAGGAGCCCGGAGATCGGCCCACGGATCGGAAGTCCGAACCCCTCTCGCTCCTGAAGATTCCGGCCCTGTGGTGGATCGCCGCTTCGGGAGCCATAGTCAATTACGTCCTGTACAGCTTTTCCACTTTCGTGTCGGCCTTCCTCACGCGCTTCCACGGCCTGTCGGTAGCGCAGGCGGGCCTGTGGTCGGGCATTGGTTCGGGAGCGGCCGGCATCCTTGGCGCGGTTGCCGCCGGTGTGTACGGCGACCGTGTGATCGGCGCCTGGCAAAACGGCCGCGTGCTGCTGGCCGCTGCTGCCGCGGCCCTGGCCGCGCCTCTGGCTCTCGCCGGGATCCTGGCGCCGGCCGGCCGCGCCGCCCTGGCCCTCCCGCTTTTCATGCTGGCGTACGGCCTGTGGCAGATGTACTACGGGCTGGTCTATGCGGCCATCCACGACATCGTGCCGTCCGGTCTGCGAGGCACTGCCATGGCAGCGTATTACATGGCGATGTACCTGTGCGGCGGTTCGTTCGGCCCGCTGGTGACCGGCCGCCTGAGTGACCATTTCGCGCGCCAGGCCGCCGCCGGAGGGCCCGTCACCGAGGCCGCTAAGGCCGCGGGCCTGCACCAGGCGATGTACGCGATCCCCGCGCTGTCGGTAGCGCTGGCCGCCGTGTTGTGGGCCGCAGCGCGCTCGATGCGGCCTTCCGACCCCCTTGTGGAGCGGCCTTTGAGGCTGCCATGACCGCAATCATGTGAACTGCCCGGTGCTGCTACTGACCCTGTAGCACGGAATCCCCCCAGCGTCTCGCCGCGAGGAGGATAGCACGGAAAACTCCGCGAACAGGAGGCGTGCAGTGCGCCAAAAGGCGCTCGAGAAATGTTAGTGAAGTAGGGAAGTGCGAAATCTGGCGGGGGGGCACTCGGCCGGAAGACCCCAGTTAAGAAGCCTGCCCACCTCACTCCCTCACGCCGTGCCGCACCAACATCTCCACCGCGCGGGCCACTCCGCCCCGCTCCGCCGCGCGCGCGTGCCGCCATGCGGCCCCGTAATCCTCCCGCACAGCGTACATTTCCGCCAGCGACGCATGCGCGTCGGCCAGACCCGCCTCCAGTCGCACGGCTTCCAGCAGCAGCCCCAGCGCTTCCTCCTGTCGGCCTTCCATACGGTACAACTGTGCCAGGTTGTAGTACGGGCGGGGATTGGCGGGGTCCCGCTCGATCCACGCCCGCTGCTCCTCCATGTGGCACCGCGTCTCGTCATCGAGCGCCGCCTGAATCACTTCGTTACGCCAAAAGCTCACGTTCCCTATCCT
>JAIQFL010000304.1 GCA_020073365.1 Terriglobia bacterium
AAACCTTGGCAAGGGACACCCGAAAGATGGGCTCGTCTTCCTCGGATGACGCCGCGGGGCCGATACCTACACCGCGGCGTTCAGCGTCTTCTCGGCGGCGGCGCGCGCGTCACCGGCGGGCGCGTAGCCTTGATGCCTCAAGGCGTCTTCCAGCGCTCCCAGAATGAACAAAACGTCTTCGGAGGTGGAGCCGTAACCCATCAGTCCAATGCGGAAGACCTGACCCGCAAGCGGGCCGAATCCACCAGCGATCTCGATGTCGCGCTCAAGCAGGTACTGCCGGACCCTGGCGTCGTCCACGCCTTTGGGGACGCGCGGCGTGTTCAGCGTCCACAGACGATCCGAGGCGTTGGCGACGTGCATCTCCAGGCCCATGGCTTCAATTCCGGCAACGAACGCCAGGTGGTTCCGGCGATGGCGCTCCCAGCGGTTTTCCAGGCCCTCTTCGGCGACCATCGCCAGGCCCTCTCGCAGGGCGTAGAACATGGTTGCCGACGCGGTGTGATGATACCGGTGGCCCGAGAAGTAGGTATCGAGCAGCAACAGGTCGAGATACCAGGAGTGCACCAAGGCGGTGCGTGCCCGGAGCCGCTCCAGCGCGCGGGGCGACACCGTCATGGGAGCGAGGCCGGGCGGGCAGCCGAGTCCCTTTTGCGTGCAACTGTAGGCGATGTCGATGCCGTTCTCGTCCACCATCACGGGCATGCCGCCGAGCGAGGTGACGCAGTCGCCGATGGTGAGCGCCTCCACTTCATGGGCGGCCTCGCAGATGGGTTTGGCCTGGTTGAACATGCCCGTGGAGGTTTCCGCCTGCACGAACGCGACCACGCGCGGCCGCTCGCGGCGGATGAAATCACGGGCCTCCTGGGGATCGAAGGGCTCGCCCCACTGCTTGGCGAGGCGCACCACGTTGGCGCCCTGGCGGCGCGCCATTTCGCCGATGCGATCGCCGAAGAAGCCGTTCGTCAACAGCACAAATTTCGCGCCGGGCTCGGCGAAACTGGCGACCGCCGCTTCCATGCCGGCGCTCCCGGTCCCGGACATCGCGAGATTGAATTCGTTGCGCGTGGAGTAGACGTAGCCGAGCAACGAGCGCACTTGTTCCGTCACTTCGAAGAAGAAGGGGTCCAGGTGCCCGACCACCGGTTGCGCCATGGCCTGGTAGACGCGTGGCGACACCGGGCTGGGACCGGGTCCGAAGAGGAAGCGCCGAGGCGCTTGCAAGGGGGGGTATGAATTCGGCATGAGAGTCCAGTTTAGCGCGGTACGGCAGGCCGCCTGGCAGGGGGCTGACGGCCAGACCGTTCGTCTCTCCTGACGGCCAGACCCGCTCGTCCTGACGGACAGGCCCGTCCGCCTGTCCTACCTTTTCCCCTTGGCCTTCTTATACTCCTCGCGGATCTCCTGCAACTGGCGCGCGTGGGATTCGGCGTGGCCGGCGTAACCTTCCAGCAACTGGCGCAGTGTCATGCGCCCGTTTTCGGTGTGGTTTCCGGCGCGCTCGAATGCGGAGTCGGGCAGGCCTTTGAGCAACTCATAGTTCTCCGCACGGATGCGGCGGAAGGCCTCGAGCGACTGCTTGGGCTTGCGGCGCGCGTAGTCCAGGTTGGCCGTCCAGGCATCCTGGTTGTACGCGATGAGCGTCGGGTTGTCCTCGGCGATCACCTGGCGGAGGCGGTGGGCGCCTACCATCTCGGCGTCGGCGAGATGCGCCACAATCTGGCGGACGCTCCACTTGCCGGGAGCCCGCACGAAGTCCTCCTCCTCTCCGAAGACGCCGGTCAGGACCACGGCCAACAGTTCGGGGCCGCGGCGAAAACGTTCCAGTAAGGCTGGGATGTCGGACATGTTTTGAACTCAGTAGAAATCGGCGCAGCTTAGATAGTAGCCGCAATTCCGGCAAATGAGCTTGCACTTGCTTTCGGTCAGGCGCGTGGAGCACGCGGGACAGTACAACATGGGTTCGGCTTCATCTGGTCGTGCGGCCGGTGGTGCGGGTTCGGATTCCTTCAAGTCTGGCAGTCCCCTCGGCCCACCCGGCGCCGGGAGGCCTATCCTGCTACATAAGAGTTTATATCGGCCAGAGGGGATCTGAAGCGGCTGAAGATCCACACAGGCAAATCCGGAGTCCGGAACGGACCCGTACCGGGGATCCGCAGTGGAAGTGCCCGTGTCACAGGCTACAATAGGAAACAATCGTTATGAAACTTAAACTGGCGGTTGTCTTGGCGGCGATGGTCACGGCGGGATGGGCGCAGCGCCAACCTGCGAACCGGCCCGTCCGCCTGCCTTCGAGAGGCACGCGTGGCGCAGTGGCGGGGGGAACCGAGTACGCCACGGAAGCCGGTATGCGCATGTATTTCATCGGCGGCAACGCGGTGGATGCGGGTATTGCCACCATGCTGGCCGCTTCCGTGACGGAGTACTCGCACTTCGGGTTGGGAGGCGAGGCTCCCATCCTCGTGCGTACCAAGACCGGCAAGGTGTATGCAGTTGCAGGCGTGGGCACCATGCCGAAACTGGCCACCGCGGATTTCTTTCGCAATCATAAGCTGAAGCCGGATGAGATCGTCGACCCGCCCGAAGACAAAGGGCTGAAGGATTGGGTGCCGGTGGCTGGCATCCTGTGTGCCCTGGTTCCCGGCATGGTGGACGCGGCGCTGGTCACGCTGCGCGATTTCGGCACGAAATCCTTCTCCGAAGCGGTAGAGCCGGCCATCGAACTGGCCGACGGTTTCCCGGTTGACGAACTGCGAGCCATGTCGGTCGAGCGGACCGCGAAATACCTGGACGGCTGGCCATCGTCGAAGCGCGTGTTCCTGGCCGGGGGCCGCCCGTCGCAAACCGGCGAGATCCTGCGTCAGCCCGACCTCGCACGCACTCTGCGCTCGATGGTCGAGGTCGAGAAGAAAGCGCTGGCTGGCGGGGTGAGCCGCGCCAAAGCCATGGACGCCGTGCGCGACTACTTTTATCGGGGCGAGATCGCCCACCGTATCGACGAGTTCTCCAAGCAAAACGGCGGCCTGTTGCGCTATGAGGACATGGCGGCGTTCCGTCTGGAGCCGGAAGAGGCCGTTTCCACCACGTTCCACGGCTATACGGTTTACAAGCCCGGCTTCTGGAGCCAGGGACCGTCGATGATTGAAACCTTGAACATTCTCGAGGGTTTCAATCTCGCCGACCTAAAGCTGAACTCCGCGGACTACATTCATACGCTGGTGGAGGCGCTCAAGCTGGCCTATGCCGACCGCGACACCTACTACGGCGATCCCAAGTTCGTGAAGATTCCCACCGAGCGGCTGCTCTCCAAAGGGTACGGAGCGGAGCGCCGGAAGCAGATTACCAATGAGGCGTCTCTGGCTTTCCGTCCGGGCGATGTGGAGGCCAACCCGCCGAAGCATCCCTTCTATTCGCAGATTGCGCGGTACAAGATCGACGACGCCTTGTTGGCCAAGGACACCACCTGCGTAGACGCGATCGACAAGGATGGCGTGGCCATTTCGATCACGCCATCGGGCGCCTGGATGCCGCAGTTGATTGCGGGTGACACCGGCATTCCGCTCACCCAGAGGGCCCAGAGCTTCCTGCTGGTTCGCGGGCATCCCAATGAACTGGCGGGCGGAAAGCGTCCGCGCGTGACGCTTAGCCCGACGCTGGTGGTGGGTCCCGACAAAAACGTGATCACGCTATCCACTCCGGGCGGCGACAACCAGGACCAGGCGCTGCTGCAAGTGCTGTTCAACACCCTGGAATTCGGGATGAATGCGGAACAGGCGGTGGAAGCGCCGCGCTTCCAGACGGAGCACCTGGTGGCCAGCTTCGACAATCACGCGATGAGTCCGGGGAGCCTGCTGTTGGACGAGCGCACCAACGCCGCGGTAGTCGCAGAGCTGCAGAGGCGGCGCCACCTGGTGGAAATGCGCACGCGGTTCGCCAGCGGCGCGGCGCCCGTAATGATCCGGCTCTACCCCAACGGGATGATTGAAGCCGGCGCGGACCCGTTCTTTTTCCGGTCCTCACAAGCGTGGTAGGCCCGCTGTTCGACGAGCCCGGCGCGTTCGATCGCGAGGGGCTGGCCGCCAAACTGCGGTCGCTGGCCCGCGAGAACATCTACATCGGCGGCAGCTCCTGGAAGTACGAAGGCTGGCTGGGGCAGGTTTACAGCCGTGAACGGTACCTCTCGCGGGGCCGCTTTTCGAAGAAGCTGTTCGAGGCCGAGTGCCTGAAGGAATACGCCGAAACCTTCCACACGGTGTGCGGCGATTTCGCGTTCTACCAGTTCCCTACCGAAGAGTTCTGGCGCAGGCTGTTTCACCTGGCGCCTCCGAATTTCCGCTTCGCCTTCAAAGTGCCGGAACAGATCACCTGTAAAGTGTTTCCGGCGCACGCGCGTTACGGGCCGCAGGCGGGTAAGGAGAACGAGGCATTCCTGGATGGCCGCATGCTCCAGGAGCTGTTCCTGCGCCCGCTGCTGCCTTATCGGGAACGGATCGCGGTCCTGATTTTCGAGTTCGGCACATTCGGCAAGCGCACCTTTGCCGAGCTGATGGAGTTTCTCGACCGGTTGGACCCGTTCCTGGCGGGCCTGCCGCCGGAGTTCCGGTACGCCGTAGAGATCCGGAATCCCGAATTCCTGGAGAAGGATTACTTCGCCTGCCTGCGCGCCCGCCGCGTGGCGCACGTGTATAACGCCTGGTCGAGGATGCCGGAGTTGCGGCATCAGATGGCCATTGAGGATTCCGCGACCGCGGATTTTCTGGTATGCCGCGCATTGCTGCGCCGCGGACGGCCGTATGAGGAAGCCGTGGCCACGTTTTCGCCGTACACCGAGGTGCGCGACCCCAATCCGGAGGCGCGCGACTCGATGCGGGTGCTCATCGGCCGGGCCCGCGAGAACAAGGAATTCCTTTTCCTGTTCGTAAACAACCGCCTGGAAGGCAACGCGCCGATGACGATCCTGTCGCTGGTGGAGCCATGAGGAGCGCATGCGGCACACGAAGGGTGCAGCAAGGGGCCACCAATGAATACCCATTCTGAAGCCAGATATGAGCAGTTTGCGCACGCACTGGCAGTAGGCCCGTGACCGCATTCCTGGCTTGCGCATCAGGCCGTGAGAGAGAGCCTGTACAATGTGGGGCTATGAGTGTTGAAGAGATCGAGCAGGCCATTCGGGCTTTGAGCGCGGATGAGTTTACCCGGATCGCTGAGCGGGTTCACGCTCTCGAGCAGGAGCGTTGGGATACCGAGCTTGATCGGGATGCCAGCAGCGGCAAACTGGATTTCCTCATTGCGGAAGCGCAAGAGGACCGTAGACGCGGCCGGCTCAAGGATTGGCCAACCCCGGAATGAAGTCCCGTGCGACTCCCCGGTTCTGGCGGCTGTTCCATCGCCTACCGACCGAGGTCCAGCAGCTTGCCATCAAGACTTTTGGAACCCGGAGTCGTGGAGTGGATCTGGATTGGCACCCACGCCGAATACGATCAATTGGTTCGCGGTTGACTATCGTGGCCGCCGCCGGCCCGCGCGGAATCGGCAGGGGTCAGACTACTTGCGCTCCGTTGGCACTCTAGGTACACGCGCCCGCCGGCGCTGTGAAGTCAGGCGGCCTTTGCCCAATTCGGCAGCGAGTTCGTGGAAACGGTCCGGGTGCTCGATATCCTGCCAGGTCCAGTGTAGATGACGTTCGGCGGAAAACCCATCTTCCTGTCGATAAAGCCACATGCCTTCCTTTGCGGCCAACATGAATGCCCTCGCCTGCAGTCTGAGTGCGTAAGACTTACCTTGGATAAAAGCATCCTCGATCTCCCGCTTCGTCGATATCTGATATTTCGTCTCGATCAGGAAGCTTGCGGACTCCTCCCCGCGCATCGGGTTCGGCTCCACTGCGTAATCCGGGTAGTTCCGCTCTCCCCGCCCCATGCGTAGCGGCATCTGCCTGAGCCAGTCGTCCGCAGAATATCCCAACTGCGTGAGTAGCGGCTCGACAAGCTGGATTTCCACATCCCGCTCGTTTTGGAGTCGCTAACCAAAAGCAAACACATGCGGAGGCGGGACGGGCAGGGTTGAGGTTCCGCACCCCTTGCGTTTCAGCAGCTCCAGAAGGACGAGATAGTCTTCGAGAGGGAATGGTTTTCCGCCGGCGCCTTGAAAATGCGCTCTTACCGACTTGTTCTTGGCGAGTACCGGATCACCCAGGAATTCCTTGAAGCACACCGGCGGCACTTTGATGCACCGCCCAATCCTCATGGAGTTGTAGAAAAAGAAGAACGGATCCGCGAATCCATCGTCTAGCGCGCGCCAGATCGAATGCAGGTAACTGCGGGGCGCAACGCACCACATCAGGACAACATCGCCCCGCCGGGTCTCAACATTCCCCTGCCATCTCGCGGTGCTACTCTCGTCGGCTTCGTCGAGAAACTCAAAATCTCCGTTGTTATTGACGCCGCCCATCGTGAACCACACTCGCGAGGGCGGCGGCAACTCGGAGTCCTGCTCGGCCGCCAATACCCTAGGTGCGAAGTCGTAAAGGAAGGCGATTAGCTCCGGAGGAGTAAGTTGATGCACCCTCCGGAATTCCTGTAGGGCCTCATTCAGTGCGAGATAGTAAAGCGCCCGATCGCGCCCCTGAGTCTTGCCCGGAGGCCGAGAAATCGGAATGTTGAAGGTTCGGCAGATGGCCGAAAACTGGTCGAATTTGGTTCTGAAGAGGAACGGTACAAAGTACTCCGGGAACATACCGTATAGGCCCACGGAGAAGGCCTCGATGTTGCCGAAGACTACATCCTCGTACCCTTCTCCCGCGAGGCCGAATAAACGCGTCTCGCCGTCCTCCTCGAAGGACAGATTCAAGCCTTTATCCACCAACTCAGTAAACAGCAATTTCGCACTTTCGGCATCGTTGACGACTCGGTCGGAAAAACAGGTTCGGAGGTCGTCGCGTACATCGGTATCGCCGAATTCGTCTTCAATTGGAATCGGGTCACCGTCGGGCCCGCCTCGAAAGATCTGGACGCGAAACCGGAAGAGCGCGTCGCCTTGGCCTTCGCCGTCGCTACTACCGCCGGCGAACACTCCCGCTGGCTTCGCGATGGCAACGCGCCCGTCGTCGGAGGCCGCATACAGTTCCCAGAGGTACCGTGTTAACTCCACCGTGGCTCCTTGCTTCCAGTTCGCGAAAGGCTTCTGCGAACGGCTACGCCAACGTGGTCACGGGTGGCGTTAAGCCGAGGTCGGCATGAGGTCTAACTTTGCAGAGTAACACCCTTGAGGTCCAATCTGAGATTCAGAATCGCTTCCTTCCATCGTAACTCTTGTGTTTTCAGTACCGACTGCCTGCAAGTGATTGACCCGACCCTTCTGACACGACAGAGGTCCGCGGCTCGAGTCTGCTCGGGCCACCACGAAATCACGTAAACTGAAATCACGCATGAGTGGTTTGCGCCAAGTCGAGGAACTGCTTCCCTCCCTCAGTCGCGCCGAGAAGGCACAACTGCTGCGCCTCGTCGTGCAAGACCTGGATGATGCGTTTCCCGGAATCGATTCGACCCCAGGAGTTTGCGGTGGCGAGCCGTGCATCGTTCGCACACGGGTCCCGGTCTGGGCGCTGGAACAGTCGCGCCGGCTGGGGATGAGCGAAGACGAACTTCTGCGTTCCTATCCGGCTCTCCGCGCCGAGGACCTCGTTAACGCCTGGGCGTATGTACGCTCGCAGCGCTCGGAAATCGAAGACGAGATCCGCGAAAATGAAAACGCCTGAGCCATGGCCCGTTTCTATTCGAACGAGAATTTCCCCCTGTTGACAGTCGTGAAGCTTCGGGAGCTCGGACACGAAGTAGTAACCGCCTTGGAGGCCGGGAACGCCAACCAGCGGATCGCGGATGAGTCCGTGCTTATCTATGCTGCATCTGAGAACCTCGCCGTTCTAACGATCAACCGAAAACACTTCGTCGCGCTTCACCACCGAAAGCCGGCGCACTGTGGGATCGTGGTTTGCTCAGTAGATGCAGACTTCGCCGGACGAGCCCGTCGGATCCACGATGCGGTCTCGCTCCATCGAGACCTGAGAGGCGTGCTGATTCGCGTAAACCGGCCGGACCAGGGACACCCTTCGTAGCCTGCTGAGGGATGAGCGCACCGACCCCCGCGGCAGCGGCAGAACTGCCGAGGCGGCAGCGCCTGATGGAAATGCGCCTGGTGCTGCAATATGCAACGTTTTCAACTATTTTCGCCTGTTTCCTTGACAACGGCACCCCGTAGAAACTAAAATTCCCCAATATCCTATTGATTTTTCCGCCGGCGCAGCGTCTCGACAATGCGTTTTGGTTTTAGTACTTGTAGGCGGGATGATCCATGAGCGTCATGCTCGCTTGTCTTACTGGGTTGGTTGGTTTTCGATTTTTCTCCGGGCTCCCCGTCGCGCGGGAGATCATTCCAATCCAAACTAACGGCATCTATCGCTTCGTGTAGTAACGGAACCTACGTTTGGGGTCTACGTAACAACGTTTTAGGGGGGGATATGAGCTTACCACTCACTCGTTTTGGTCGTTCTCGATTTTTCTTCGGTCTGTCCGTGGTGTGTCTGGGGATTTTGTTGAGCCTCAGCGCCACGCCAGCTTGGTCTCAGGCAACGTCCACCAGCACCATCACCGGCGTGGTAACGGATCAGCAAGGTGCCGTCGTCGCGGGCGCGGAAGTCAAACTGATCGACACCGCGACTAGCAGCGCGCAAACCACGTTGTCCAACGAGACGGGCCGGTACATCTTCGTCAACATTCCGTCGGGGACCTATACCCTTACCTTCAGCAAGACGGGTTTCGCGGTCTATAAAGTCAACGCCACGCAGGTGTCCGTCGGCGCGACGCTCACTATCAACGCCGCTCTGCAGGTCGGCTCGACCTCCACCACGGTGGAAGTCACCGCCGCGGCGGGCGCCGAGTTGCAGACCACCAATGCAGCGGTGGGGACCACCATCGATGCCACCGCGCTCGTCTACCTCCCGAATCTGGGGCGCGACGCGTCCACGCTGGCGGTGCTGCAGCCGGGCACCACGCCCAACGGCTATGTCGCCGGCGTGTTTCGCGACCAGAACACCTTCCAACTCGATGGCGGCAATGCGTCCAGCGATATGGACGGCACCCAGACCACCTACACGACGTCCTTCTCCTCGGGCGGCGGGAATCCTACGGGCGCCGTTCCGGTTCCGGTGGAGAGCATTGAGGAATTCAAGGTCTCGAGCTTCAACCAGACGGCCGACTTCAACGGCAGCGCCGGCAGCCAGGTGCAAATGGCCACCAAGCGCGGCACCAATCAGTTCCACGGCTCGGCCTATGAGTACTATTTCGCGACCAATGTCGGCGCCGCCAACTCCTGGTCTAACAATCACAAGATCATCAATGGCCACGCCACGCCCCTGCCCTCCAACCATCGCAACCGTTTTGGCGGCACCTTGGGCGGCGAGCTCATTCCCAAGAAGATTCTGGGCGGCAAGACCTATTTCTTCGTGAACTTCGAAGGCTACCGCTTCCCCAATGTTTCCACCTACGAGCACATCGTGCCCTCGGAGTTGATGCGCCTGGGCGTGGTTCAGATTCCCGACGCCGCGGGGAAGTGGCAACCCTATAACCTGAATCCCTATGCCGTCACCGACAGCGCGGGCAATACCTATCAGCCCGCGGCCTGCCCCGGCGGCGCCTGCGATCCGCGCAGCATCGGCCTGAATCCGATCGTAAAGCAGATCTGGTCGAAGTACATGCCGCTGCCCAACGATCCCGCCAATTTCGGCGACCATTACAACACTCAGGGATTCCTCTCGTCCCTGCGCGCGCCGCAGCGGTCCAACACCTACGTGTCGCGCATCGACCATGACTTCAGCGACAAGTGGCGCTTCATGGCCAGCTACCGGTACACGCGTTACGTCGAATTGAATTCGGCCCAGGTGGACATCGGCGGCGGCCTGCCCGGCGACACCCTGGGAACGCCGGCGGCCACCGCGCCCCGCGACCAGCTTCCCGGCTACTTCGTGACAGGGTTGACCACCAACATCACGCCTACTACCACCAACAGTTTCCGTTTCAACTACACGCGCAATTTCTGGCAGTGGGGAACCTTCGGGGCTCCTCCCCAGCTCCCTGGCTTGGGCGGTGCGCTGGAGATCGGCGGAGAGAGCAGCACCAACAACCTCACCCCCTACAACACCAATACGCAGAACGTGCGCCAGCGTTATTGGGACGGCCTCGACAAGGTGATCAGCGACGATCTCACCATGATCAAGAGCAATCACCTGTTCCAGTTCGGCGGCACGTACCAGCGCAATTTCGAATCTCACCAGCGGGACGACAACGGACAATCCAGCTTTACCGACCTGACTTACATCAGCACCAATTCCGGGATCGCCTTTCCATCTTCCTATATCCCCTCCAGCATTATTGCCAATCAGGTGACCACTTACACCAATCTTTACTCCGAGGTACTGGGGCTCGTCGGCCTGCCGCAGCAGGTCTTCGTTCGAACCGGCCAGAGCCTGACGCTGGCACCCCAAGGCTCGGTCGCGACCGATAACAGCATCGTCCCCTCGTACAGCGTGTATTTCAGCGACACCTGGCACATGAAGCCGACCTTCACTTTGACCTATGGTCTCGGCTACCTGCTGGAGATGCCGCCGTATGAATTGAACGGAAAGCAGGTATCGCTGGTGGACGGCAACGGCAATCCGATCGTGGCTTCGGATTACGTCGCCCAACGCCAGAGGGCGGCGTTGTCCGGGCAGGTTTACCAGCCGACCATTGGGTTCGCCACGGTTCGCAATGTGGGAGCGGGCCTCAAATACCCGTTCAATCCCTACTATGGAGGGTTCAGCCCACGCGTGTCCGCAGCCTGGAGTCCGAAATTCGGCGATGGCCTTCTCGGGAAGGTCTTCGGCAACGGCAAGACCGTCATCCGCGGCGGCTATGGCCGCATCTACGGCCGCCTCAACGGTGTGGCTCTCTTGCTTGTTCCGCTGCTGGCCCCCGGCCCGCTGCAAGCCGTAAGCTGCGGCGGCGCCACAATGACCGGGCAATGCCTGGGCGCCAACAATGTGGACCCCACGAATGTATTCCGCATCGGCACGGATGGCCTGGTGGCTCCCTTCCCGACAGTCTCCACGAACTTTCCGCAACCGTTCTATCCGGCTGTCGGCGGCAATGCCGCGGCCGGCGATGGATCGGTCCTCGACCCGCGCTACAAGCCGAACCGCACGGACAATTTCACCATTTCGATCCAGCGCGAGATTTCTTCGAAAACCTCATTCGAGATCGGTTATATCGGGCGCCTTCTGCGAAACGAATTTCAGGAAATCGGCTTGGATGCGGTACCCTACATGACCACCTTGAACGGCCAGAGCTTCGCTCAGGCCTGGGCCACCATGTACAATTCGCTGTATCCCAACGGCGTGCCGGTACCTGGCGTGGCGCAGGCCGCTGCAGGCCTTCCGGCCCAGCCGTTCTTCGAAGCGGCGATGGGCGGCGCCAACTCCGCCTACTGCACCGGCTTCAGCAATTGCACTGCCGCGGTCGCTACGAAAAACTCCTCTCTGATCCAGTACACCCGGGTCTCCGATTTGTGGAAGGCTCTCAACAGCGCGCCCTCGTGGACCCTGGGCCGCACCATGATCAGCGGAAGCCCCACGCAGGCTCTGAGTATCGGGATGTACGGCCCCTACGGGTACGGCAACTACAATGCCCTGTTCGCCACCGTCCGCACCCGCGACTGGCATGGTGTCACGGCCGTCTCCAACTTCACCTATGGACGCTCCCTGGGTACGGGAGACATCGCGCAATCCACCAGCTCGTCTACGGTTCTCGATCCGTGGAATGTCGGCGCGTCCTATGGGCCGCAGACCTTCGACCTCAAGTTCATCTACAACTTTCAGATGTATTATCAGGCCCCCTACTTCAGGAGCCAGAAGGGAGTGCTCGGCCACCTGCTGGGCGGCTGGACCATCGCTCCGCTGTTCACCGCGCAAAGCGGCGCCCCCATCGCCGTGGGCTATAGCGAGAGCGGCTGTTCCGCATGCCAGGCCTTCGGAGAAGTCACCCCCCCGGCCTCCGTGAGCACCAATGCGGAGAACGCGGTAGGGGTTTCACCCTTCACCGGCACCACCAGCGCCAAATACAACATCGCCGGGTCCAACGGTGTGGGTACGAACAATCCCACAGGCATCAACATGTTCAGCGATCCGGCCGCGGTCATCGGGCAGTTCCGCCCATGCGTGCTGGGCTTCGACACCAGTTGCGGCGGACCCGGCAATCTCCGCGGCTTGCCGACCTGGAACCTCGACGCGACGGTGGCCAAGGACATCGGCATCCACCGCGAGCGGGTCGGCGCCACCCTGATCTTCCAGTTCACGAACCTGCTGAACCATATGCAGCCCGGCAACCCGAGCCTGAGTCTGACCTCACCGACCTCGTTTGGCACCATCACGACTCAGGCCAATTCGCCGCGCAGCATGGAGTTCGGTCTCCGCGTCCACTTCTAAAACCCTGTTTCGTAACTCGCCGAGGGGCCGGTCGAAGGATCGGCCCCTTTTGCTCGGTGTCCCGGGCATGTTCGACAACTCGGGCGTGCAAGTCCTGTGCGAGCCCTGGCGAAATCCGGTGTAACCCCAACGCTCATCCCATGCCCGGCAAGGAGATCGGGACAACCTCGCATCCTGCTCCGGTGTACACTGCGGACTATTGGTGCGTCCGTCATCGGAATGATGCGTTTTGTCCGGAGTGCATGCCTACTATGGGAAGGCTCGATAGGGAATGTTCTCGAAGGAGTGAAGCATGGGGATAGCACGCGGGTGGTGGATCGCAGTTGTCGTGGCGCTGGCGGTTGGCGCGGGGGCGTGCGGTCGGAGCAGACAAGCCGACCAGATGGCGGCGCTGGACCGCATGTTTCAGGCGGGGCTTCTGACGAAAGCGGAATATGAAGCCAAGAAGGCCACGCTGCAGCACACCGCCGAGGCCCTGGTGGCGTTGGACAATGCGCTGCGCGCCGGGGTCCTGACGAAGGACGAGTACCAGGCCAAGAGGGCCGCGCTGCTGGGAGCCGGCGCTCCCGCTCGGTCCGGGGGCGTCTCCGCGGCAGCCCAGGATGTCGCGACGCCGTCCTTGCCGGCCGCACCGCCGCAGGTGGCCTCTCCGGCTGCCACGCCGATGGAAACGGCGAATGGCGCGGCTGCTCCAGGATCGCCGCCAGTTATAGCGGCCGTGAATACCGAGCGGAATCCGCCCTCTGCCGCGGCGCCCGCGGCGCAACCTTCCGGCGGCGCCCATGCCAACTACCTGGTGCTGAAGAAGGTCACGCTCATGGACCAGAACGGCTTCGAACGCCCCATCCCCTCGGCAAGCCTGCTGATCCCCACCGACTGGCAATACCAGGGAGCCACCCAGTGGGTTACCAAGGACCTCTGCAATGGGATCCAAACCACCTTCCGCGCCAGCGGTCCGGATGGCCGCGCTTATGAGCTCTTTCCCAACTACAACTGGTCGTGGGCGGATGACCCTACCTTCCTCAAGCAGGACTATCAGCAAAAGGCGCGGATGGGAACCAAAACCTGCGACGTGATGCCTCCCATGGGCGCCGCCGATTTTCTGCGGCGGAGCCTTCCCAGGCTGCGGCCGAATGCACAATTGGCCGGCATCGAACCCATGCCGAAAGATTTGCAGACGATGCAACAGCAAGCACGGCAAACCGAGCAGATGGCGATGCAGTATAACCTGCGCCAGCAGGTGCGTCCGGATATCGCACGCGCGCGTTTGCGATACAGCCTCAACGGGAAGCCGGTGGAGGAGTGGGTAGTCGCGACC
>JAIQFL010000305.1 GCA_020073365.1 Terriglobia bacterium
CTATCGGCGTCCGTGTCAGGGAAAAGGGAATCTTCAGTGCTGAGTGTTCCGGTGGCCAACGCCGAGAGTAAGGCGTGCGCCCCGGCGCGGGGGCATGGGAATGGCCCGAACATACGCGCGACCTGCAACGCATCGGACTGGCGGGACTGTGGGGGCTTTTGTGGGTGGTATGCACCAAAATGGCGAGCAATCCTGCTATCGTGAAGCATTCGAGATCCGCCTGCAAAAGCTTGATAGCGAGCAACTAAGCGCACTGCCGAGCAATCCTGCAAAGGACTCGACTCTTAGCTGTTAACCGAAAGGTTGTAGGTAGCCGGTCACAGGTGCGCCGCCGACGCCTGGTTCACGCCCACGGTCCGCCAAGCCTCCACTTCAGATCGAAGGCGTCCTCCCGCGCGGTCGCCGACAGTGGTGCCGAGGCGAAGCGCCGCACTTGCGCCACGATCTCGTCTAAGTCCAAGTCTAAGCCGGATTCGGATTCGAATCTACTCCGGCGAACGAACGCTCGCCACTGCACGGCTCGGGCGGGGTCTGCGCTGAAAGCTTCGGTCAACCCAACTGGGGTCGCGTCGATTGCGGTGCCACGATGTCGAAAAGTCGATCGAATGGCCTCGGCCAGAAGATTGCCGTCAAACGGGTACAGCCGCGCCAGCAGGGCGAGGTCGTAGTAGTCCTTGATGCGGCTGTTGAGGAGCCCGAGGACGGTGAGGGCCTCGAGCTTCTCGGCCACCACGGTTTCCTTTGGATAGGCCATGAGCACTGGCGGCGGGAATTCCAGCATCGCTGGGTACTCGATCTCGACTGGTCGCGGCACGATCACGTCCTCAAAACCAATGTCGATCTGCATCGGGATTCTCGCCTTCGCGAGCGCCCCGTTGAATCGGACCCGCACACCCTCGTACTCCGCGTCTTCCTTGATGCGCTGAACCTCGATCGAGGCGGCAGTAAACTCAATGCCGTCAGGTTCAGTGGCGAATTCGCAGACCTCGCCGACCAGCGACCGAATGTCCTCCAACTCGTTGTTGGTCTTTCCGGCCAGATCGATGTCCATGGTTGGCCGAGCGACAGGCGCCCTCCAAGCCGTCAGCAGGAGGCTCCCTTTAGAATGAACCGATCCGCGAATGGTGACTTCGTCAGGCGATACAGGAAGCGCTCCATGGCGAAGTACTGCAGCAGTTCCTGGAAGGGCCGGCCTGCGAGCGGGCTTGGTTCAGCAGACGTTGGCGGACGGAGGCGCCCAGATCGCAGCCACTCATAGCACCGCCTCCAGGTATGGACGCATCACCTTCTCCACGCGGTCGACCTTCGCAAACCTGGATAGAGCCTGGTAGTCCGGCTTCCGCTTCTGTTCACGGTAAGTTCGGAGGGCTTCGATGGCGACGTCGAGCCCGATCTTGTTTCGGTACTTGAAGCAGTCCGCGATCGTCTTCTCCGGCGAATACACCCGCACGGGAACCTGGTCGATCGAAATGACGTCGATCCCGGCGCTGAATGACGGATTGGAGTACCAGAATACACGTAGTGGAATGCCATCGAGCTTGGGGACTTGAGCGTGGCTGGGCAGCGCAACGTCCACCGCATGCGGGACCTGTGTCGTGAGGCCGTGATGTGCCAGGGCAGAGATTAGGCAGATTTACCGCACGCGGTATCCGGATCGCGACGGAGACCAGGTCGGGGCTGGTGAGCGGTGGGGCAGTAGAGAGCCGGTAGATGCCGCGGCCCACTTGTTCGAGTTCGCCGCGGTCCCGAAGGTTGTACAGCGTCCGAGGGTGAACGCCCAGAGGAATGGCGTCGCTGGTGCGGAGCATTCCTTTGTGTTTGGTGAACACATGGCGTGCCTTTACGAGACCGGCGTCAGCAATTGGCATTGGATAGAACCTGCGGACATCATACATGGTTTTCCGAGGTTTCTATCCAGTGAGCTTGGGATCACTCCTCGTTCTTCTTGCGCCCGGTCGCACTTGGAGGTTCCGAGTGCAACACCTGCACCCCGGTACTCAAAGGAGGCTGTTACGGTAGCGGAATGCTTAGGATCCGGTTCTCCCACTCCCGGCATCCGAAGCCCCCCAAATCAGCAGGAGTTCTTCGATTGCCTCGCCAATGGGCATGTATTGCGGCACCAGAAGCACGCCTGGGCTGGAACCGCAAGCCTGGAGGAGGTCGCCAAAGTGATGCGGCATAGTCTGGAAATCGTGGGACACGAGAATGCGATCCTGCTCAGCCGCCAGCGCTAGCACCCTGGGATCGGGAACCCCCGCCAGGTTCGCCTGATTCGCAGACAGGAAGTCCATAGCGGGTTCTCGGCGCAAGCAGCCGGCAACGATCCCTTGGTTGAGATCAGCGTCCGCCAGGAAGCGGACCATTTGTCAGCTTCGCCGCGCAAGCAGTTGCTGCCGCGCGCGCTCCAGCTTTTCCTTGAGGTGGGGAGGTGCCGGATGCGTCTTCGTGAACTCATCCTCAACGCGCTTGCGCTCGGCCGTGTCCTTGTCCACTTCTTCCTTATTGCTCAAGTAGAAGGTAATCGCGCCGTTGACCTGCTCGAGACTCAGAGTTGGGTAGTGCGACCGGATCGTGTCAGGATCTTCCCCATTGCGGTACTCCCAGACGATCCGCGCAATCGGCACACGACTCCCAATGACGTACAAGCTCCCATCCCGGCGTTCGACGAATTCATTTCCCATGCTCAGACCCAACTTCAGTTTATCCCACCGGGGTTCCCTGTCGCCCACGGAATGGTTTTTCAGGAGGGCTCTACAAATCGGCATCCCGCGGATACACAAGCAGTCGGGCAGCTAACTAACATCTGTTCATCGAACCGCCAGAAAGCCCGGCAATCGTCCACCTTTCACGTCGCGCATGAATCGGCCGACCGATGCCGAAAATGCGTGGTCGCCCTTGACGGTGAACTGCGTCTGGTGGAACCACGGATTGTTAGCGTTTGTGATGGTGGAATTGTTGGTGAGCCGCCCTGCAATCATCGGCTGATATTGCTGGCGGTAGATATCCACGATCTTCTTCGAAACACTGCTGAACCGGTTCTGCGGGATGATGTTCCCTGAGAAGGGATCGGACACCCACTTGCCGTTCACCTGCCGCAATGTCGCCGGGTCGAAGATTTGGCCTTGGAGGACATCGCGGCCGAGCGCGTCCTGGCCGAGCACCTTAGCGGTCAGCAACTGGCTGAAATCCCCGTTCAGGAAAGCCGGAATCGGCATCCTCAGCCAGTCGAAGTTTGACCAGAAATGTAAGCGGTGTCAAGGGTCTTTTAGTCTTATATTGCGACGGAAGATGAAAGGAAAAACGGCATTTGCGGAAGCCCCGCCTGAGGGTAAAGCCATTAGAGATCGCGAGCCAGGTAAAGCCAGTCGTGCTTGCGTTCAACCCGTGGTCAGGACGCTCGCTCCACCCGATCTCCCCACTCCCTTGCTCCCTATATCCCTCCTATAGTGCATCCCCTCAAACCGAATCCTCTCTACCCCTTCGTAAGCCCGCGCAATCGCCTCTGCCAAATCGCCCCCCGAAGCCGTAACTCCCAGTACGCGGCCTCCCGCAGTCTCCAATCCCCGCTCCCCCATCCTCGTCCCCGCCTGGAAAACCGTAACCCCAAACCGCTCCGCCTCCTCAATCCCGTGAATCGCCTTCCCCGTCTCGAATCCGCCGGGATATCCGCCCGACGCCATCACCACGCACACGCTCGGCTCCCGCCTCCATTCCAGCTTCACTCCCCCCAACTCGCCCTCCGCCGCCGCCATCAGCGCCGGAGCGAAATCCGACGCCATCCGGTGCATCAGCGGCTGCGTTTCCGGATCTCCCAGGCGTACGTTGAACTCCAGCACCTTGGGCCCCGACTCCGTCATCATCAACCCCGCATACAGGAACCCCGTGAACCCGGTCGCTTCCACCGTCGGGTAAATCACGCGCTCCAACACTTCGGTGGTCTGCGACTCACTCAAGATGGAGGAGTCACAATAAGCCCCCATCCCGCCCGTGTTCGGACCGGTGTCCCCGTCGAACGCCGCCTTGTGATCCTGCGTCGGCGCCAGCGTCGCCACGTCTCGCCCGTCCGACAGCGCGATGAAGCTGACCTCCTCCCCGCGCAGAAATTCCTCCACCACCAGCCGTCCCCGCGGCGGCCCCAGCACCCCGAGCGCCGCCTCGGCTGCCGCGGAGTTCTCCGCGATGATCACGCCCTTCCCCGCCGCCAGCCCATCCGCCTTCAACACCACCGGAAACCCGAACCGCTCGACGGCCTTGCGCGCATCCTCCGCGCTATCGACCGTCACCGACTCCGCCGTCGGAATCCCCCTCTGCTGCATAAAGTACTTTGCGTAGGCCTTGCTGCCTTCCAGCCGCGCCGCCTCCCGATTGGGCCCCACGATCCGCAGCCCGCGCGCGCGAAACCGGTCGACGATCCCCTCCACCAGCGGCCCCTCCGGCCCCACGACGGTCAAGTCCGCCCCCAGTTCCTCCGCCTGTTCGAGTGGGAGGCACTTCCCCACGCGAGCCATCCCCGGATTCCCCGGGCTCGCGAAAACCTCGACCCCGGCCGTCTGCGCCAATTTCCAGCACAGCGCATGTTCCCGCCCGCCTCCGCCGATCACCAGTATCTTCATGCCCCCAATCGTACCAACCCCCGGCCCTCAACCCCACCGCCGCCGCTACAATAGACCCATGCCCTCCCCCTACGACGTCGTGGTCATCGGCGCCGGTCACGCCGGGTGCGAAGCCGCCCGAGCCTGTGCGCGCATGGGTCTCCGCACCGCCATGGTCACCATGAACCTGGACCTCATCGCCCAGATGTCGTGCAATCCGGCCATCGGCGGCATCGCTAAAGGCCACCTCGTGCGCGAGATCGATGCCCTCGGCGGAGTCATGGCCGAAGTCGCGGATGAGGTCGGCATCCAGTTCCGCCTGCTCAACACCAGCCGCGGCCCCGCCGTCTGGTCCCCCCGCGCGCAGATGGACAAAAAGCTCTACCGCATGCGCATGCGCGAGGTGCTCGAGAAGGAGCCCAACCTGCGAATCATGCAGGCCGAGGTTGCCGCCCTCACCCTTCTCGATGGCCGCGTCACCGGTGTCGAACTGCGCGATGGCCGCTGCCTCTCCGCAGGCGCCGTCGTCGTCACCACCGGCACTTTTCTGAACGGCCTGGCCCATGTCGGTGAGGCGCGATACAGTTGCGGCCGGAACGGCGAAGCCCCCTCGCAGTTGCTGGGCGATCAGCTTCGCAGCCTGGGTCTCGCATGGACCCGCCTCAAGACGGGTACGCCTCCGCGTCTGGACGGCCGCAGCATCGACTGGTCGCAGTTCGAGCCCCAACCGGGTGACGCCGACCCGACCCCGTTCTCCTTCCTGACCGGCCGCATCGACCGTCCCCAGATCCAGTGTCACATCGGCTACACGACCGAAGCCACCCGGCGCATCCTGTCGGACGCTATCCCGCGATCGCCCCTCTACAGCGGCCAGATCGAAGGCATCGGGCCGCGCTACTGCCCTTCCATTGAGGACAAGATCGTCAAGTTTCCCGACAAGCCCCGTCACCAGATTTTTCTGGAACCGGAGGGCCTCGATACCAACGAAGTGTACCTGAACGGCATGTCGACCAGTATGCCGATCGATGTGCAGGCCGCCATGGTGGCCTCCATCCCCGGTCTGGAGCAGGCCGAGATGATCCGCCCCGGCTACGCCATAGAATATGATGCGATCGACCCGCGGGAACTCCACCACACCCTCGAGGTGAAGTCCATTCCCGGCCTGTATCTCGCCGGCCAGATCAACGGGACCTCGGGGTACGAAGAGGCCGGTTGCCAGGGATTGATCGCCGGAATGAATGCCGCCTGCCGCTTGAGCGGCAAGGAGGCCGTCACCATCGGCCGCACCGAGGGCTACACCGGAATCCTCATCGATGACCTGATCTCCAAGGGGGCTGACGAGCCTTACCGCATGTTCACGTCGCGCGCCGAGTTCCGCCTCCACCTGCGGATCGATAATGCCGATGCCCGCCTGACGCCCATCGGCCGCCACGCCGGCCTGGTCTCGGATCATCGATGGGAGGTCTTCACGCGCAAGCAGCAACAGAAGGAATTGCTGGCGAACGCGTTGGAACGCCACCGGAACGGCCAATGGCTGAAGCGCCCCGAGTCCTCCATCGGGGAATTGGCCGGCTGGGTTCGGGAGGTCCTGGGAGAGGACGCGGTATCCGGGGTCCTCACCACGGTCGAAACCGAGACCAAGTACAGCGGCTACATCCAACAGCAGGAGCGCCAGATGGAGCACATGAAGGATGCCGGCCGCCGTCCCATTCCCGCGGAATTCGGGTTCGGAGGGATCCCCGGTCTTTCGCGCGAAGTTCAGGACAAGCTACAGCGCGTCCGTCCCACGACCCTGGGCCAGGCTGCCCGGATCCCCGGGGTGACCCCCGCCGCGATTGCGATCCTGGATGTCTACCTGAGCCTGGGCCGTGTTTGCTGATCTGCTCCGGCAGCACCTCGCCGGAATTGTGGACTTGTCCGACGAACAGGTAGCCGCTCTGGAGGCTCACTACGAGTTGTTGGTCCGTTGGAATCGCTCTTTGAACCTAACCGCGATCACGGATCTCGAAGAGGCCATCGAGCGTCACTACTGCGAGTCGTTATTCGTAGGGCAGGCCCTCAACCTGCCCCGCCAACGAATCGCCGATATCGGCTCGGGACCAGGCTTCCCCGGCTTCCCCGTCGCGGTGCTATGCCCCGATTGCTCCATCACCTTGATCGAATCCCACCAACGCAAGGCCGTATTCCTGAAGGAAGCCAGTCGCTCCATGCCCAATGTCCGTGTCCTGGCCAAGCGTGCCGAAAACATCTCGGAGTCTTTCGATTGGGCGATCTCGCGCGCCGTCAGTTATCAGGACCTATCCCGAAGCCTGAGACGCCTCGCGCCGAACGCCATTCTGCTCACCGGCGCCGACCCGCCTCCCGACGACCTGGGTTTCTCCTGGCGATCCCCCATTTCGCTTCCTTGGGCGCCCCATCGTTTCTTGCGGATGACTCTGTAGGGGCAAGCCGGGCCGCCCTTTTCCGCACTTTCCCCTGTTTCACGTGAAACAGCCAGATTCTCTTGTTTCGTGAAACAAGGAGATCTCTGAGGCCGCCGGAGAGATGGGGGTCGGGGCGGTGGGAGATGGCGGTAAAGGTATCCGGGTGGTTTTGTGGAACAGCGGGGGCGTTTTCCCCTGTTTCACGTGAAACAGAACCATTCGGCTGGGCGGTGTGTCGGGTGCCTCCGGAGACCTTATCTTGTTTCACGTGAAACATGAGTTCATGCTAGTATGGCCGCTTGAGCAGAGTTCTCGCCATCGCGAATCAAAAAGGCGGCGTCGGAAAGACGACCACCGCTATCAATCTCGCGGCCGCGTTGGCTGCCAATGACTTACGTGTCCTGGTGATCGACTCGGACCCTCAGGGCAACGCCAGCACGGGTCTCGGGATCGCCAAGGACCCCGAGCGGCCCAGCCTCTATCACGTCATCCTTGGTGACTCACCCGCCAGAGACGCCATTGTTCCCACCGAATTCGAAGGGCTCTTCCTCATTTCCGCCGACAAAAACCTGGTCGGAGCCAACCTGGAGTTAGTGGATATTCCGGATCGAGAATATCGGCTTCGCCAACGCATCGCGGAGATTCGGGAAGAATACCGCTATATCATCATCGACTGCCCCCCGGCCCTGGACCTCCTTACTCTGAACGCGCTGATTGCCGCCGACTCCGTCCTGGTTCCGATCCAATGCGAGTTCTTTGCTTTGGAGGGAATCTCCGAATTGATGGATACGATCGACCGCATCGGCGAGTCCTTCCATCATCCCCTGCGCATCGAGGGTATCCTGCTAACCATGTTCGACGACCGCACGAACCTGATGCGGCAGGTGGCAGCGGACTTGAAGGAGTTCTTCCAGGACCAGATCTTCAGGACCGTTATCCCACGCAGTATCCGCCTGGCAGAGGCGCCCAGCTTCGGCAAGCCGATCCTCAGCTACGACCCCCGTTCCCGAGGCGCGGAAAGCTACATCCAACTGGCGAAGGAGATTCTGGACCATGAACAAAACCGAGAATCCGCGCAGGGCGCTGGGTAGAGGGATCAGCACCCTGCTGCCGACGCGGGCACCCGCCCCTCTCCCGCCGTCAGGAGGGCCCGAGGCTGGCGAAACGCCTCAAACCGTGGCCACAGAAGCCATCGACCCCAACCCCCTGCAGCCGCGCCGGATCTTCCAGCCGGACCGCCTGGCTGAACTGGCTCAATCGATCCGGTCGAACGGCATCATCCAGCCGCTGGTGGTCCGCAAGCTGGGCGACCGGTACCAACTGGTTGCCGGCGAGCGGCGGTGGCGCGCAGCGAAGTTGGCCGGGATGGAGCGGGTGCCAGTGGTAGTGCGGGATATCCCGGACCACCGTCTGCTCGAAATCACCCTGATCGAGAACATCCAACGGGAAGACCTGAACCCCATAGAGACGGCTGTGGCGCTTTCGCGAATGGGCACCGAGCTGTCGATGAACCCCGACGAAATCGGCCGGCGAACCGGTAAGGACCGCACCACCATCACTAACTTCACCCGGCTGCTGCAGCTTCCCGCGGACCTGCAGCAACTCGTCGCGGAGCGGGCCCTTTCGGCGGGCCACGCGCGTTGCCTGCTCAGTTTGGCGAATGCTGAAATGCAGCGGTCGGTCGCCGGGCGGGCGGTGGCCAACGGCTGGTCAGTGCGCGAGACGGAACGCGTCACGCAAAAGATGATGCAGGGCAAGAAACCGAAAGAGGTTGAAGAAGTCGTTGACCCCAACGTGAAGGCGGCTATTCAGGAGATGCAGAGAGTGTTGGGGACCAGAGTGCGGATTGTCGAGGGTGCGCGGAAGAAGGGCAAGATCGAGATAGAGTATTATTCGCAAGAGGATTTGGACCGGATATACGCGGCGATTGTGGGGGAATCGTAGAGCGGGGGCCGGGAATTGGGTTTGAGGGGTAGTTCGCGCTCGTTCTCGTGTACTACATGAGTAGGACTTAGGCGGCTACTTCAAGAGTTGGAGAATTTCGGCGAGCTCTCGGCGGATATTGGGTAACAGGTCGTCGGAGAAGAGGTCCTGCTGTAAGCGCTTCGCGGCGCGGGGCTTGGGGGCACGGGCTTCGGCCTGCAAAGAGAGACGGGCTCCCTCGATGGTGAATTTCTTTTCGTACAACAGGTGCTTGATCCGAAGCAGCAACTCGACGTCTTTGCGGCGATAGAGGCGATGGCCGGTTCCGGACTTCTTCGGGGAGAGCACGGTGAACTCGGTCTCCCAGTAGCGCAACACGTAGGGCTCGACGCCGAGCAGTTCGCTTACTTCCCCGATTTTGAAGTACAGCTTGTCCGGGATGTCCGGAACCCCGGGCTGCAACGCAACATCCATCATCTCTGCCATCCGTCATCCTAACTCAGTCGGCGATCAATGTCACGGCAGGCCGGGGGGAGTGGGGGGAGTGGGAGTGGGACGGAGTGGGAGCGGCGGGAGCGGCGGGTGTGTGGCTGGCGTGGCAGGCGTGCCGGTGGGTGCGGCGGGTGTGGCCGGAGTGGCAGGCGGCTGGGGCGGTTGTGGCGCGTGGGACCGGGTTGGACCGGGTGGGCCCGGTGGCATCTAGAGTCTGCGCGTTCTACAGTGGAAAGATGGTCGTGCTTGCCTCGCAGTCCCCGCGGCGGGCCGAGATCCTTCGCCGGGCGGGGATCCCGTTCACCGTGCGAGCCGCCGATGTCGATGAAACACCGCTTGCGGGGGAGAAGCCCGAGGACTACGCGCGGCGGGTGGCTGAGATGAAGGCGCTGGCCGTCGCTCGTGAGCCGGAAGAGGTCGTGCTGGGCGCCGATACTACGGTGGTCATCGATGGCGAGATGCTCGGCAAGCCCGTGGATGCTGCCGATGCGATCCGCATGCTGTCGAAGTTGTCGGGCCGCCGGCACCAGGTCATCACCGGCATCTGTCTCGATGGCGGCATGGAGCTGATCCGCGACTGGGCGGTTACCGACGTCTGGTTCACGCCCATGAGCGCGCGGGAGATTGCGGACTATGTCGCCAGCGGCGAACCCAGGGACAAGGCCGGCGCGTACGCCATTCAAGGCCTGGCGTCCAAGTACATCGAGAGGATCGAGGGCTGCTACTTCAACGTCGTAGGCTTGCCCGTGTCATTGGTCTACCGCCATCTGCGTTCCGAAGGGCAGGTCATCGACCTCCTGCCCAGCCTGCCTTAAGCGTCGCGCGCTGTAGCGCGCGTATCCCGGCGGGTGTTCCCAGCAGCGTGGCCAGATCACCCGGTTCGCGGAACAGAAGCGGGCGGAGGGGGGCCGCTTCCACCACGCTGAAAATCGCGACCACGGCCGCTGCCAGCAATATGCCCGCGGCCCCCACCACGACCCACGCCCCCGGCATCCGCACGTTCCCGAGATAACTGCCGGCCAGCCGCTGGAGCGCGAGCCCGCACGCCAGTCCGGCGCCAATCCCCACAGCCGTGATGACGGTGCCCTCCGCGATCACCCGCGCCAGCAGATGCCGCGGCTGCGACCCGATCGCCAGCCGGATGCCCGATCACGCGGACCATCCGCGGCCTCTCTGCATACGCAGGAGTAATGTTCTCGTGCCTCTTGCTCATCGCCGTTAATTAATAGACTGTACTTTCAACAGTGAAGGCGTCTTCCATGAGTTCCATTGTCGCCCGGAACGAACCAGCGATGTTCGCCCCACAATAAATGCAGAATCGCAAAGTAAGCAGCATTGGGCGAAAGCGCCTGTCCCACGTGGGGTAAGCTGGTAGCACATGCCCGACCGGGAACTGATTTCCGGCGATCGCCAAGCCGAAGACCTGCAGTTTGAAGCCGGCCTCCGCCCGCGCCGGCTCGCCGATTTCACCGGGCAGAGCAAGCTGAAGG
The DNA here is from genome assembly GCA_020073365.1 of Terriglobia bacterium. Classification (GTDB taxonomy): domain Bacteria; phylum Acidobacteriota; class Terriglobia; order Bryobacterales; family Bryobacteraceae; genus JAIQFL01. The sequence goes on from JAIQFL010000305.1 coordinate 10,921, forward strand.
AGAACCTCTCGATCGCTATCGAGGCGGCCCGCCTGCGCGGCGAAGCCATGGACCACGTGCTGCTCTATGGGCCTCCCGGGCTGGGCAAAACCACCCTGGCTTCCATCATCGCCGAGGAACTGGAAGTCACCTTCACCACGACTTCGGGTCCGGTTCTGCAGAAGAAGCTGGACCTCACCGGTATCCTGAGCAATATCCGCGCGCGCCAGGTCTTTTTCATCGACGAGGTTCATCGCCTGATGCCCGACGTGGAGGAGATGCTCTACTCGGCGCTGGAAGATTTTCGGGTGGATATCCTGGTGGGGGTCGGTCCGGGCGCGCGGACGCATTCGCTGCCCATGCCGAAGTTCACGGCCATCGGGGCGACCACGCGGCAGGGCCTGGTGAGCGCACCGCTGCGGGGCCGCTTCGGGCTGGTGCTGCGCCTCGATCCTTACAACGTGGAGGAGTTGAAGGCGATTGTGAAGCGCTCGGCGCGGCTGCTGAGCGTGGCGACGGAAGATGGCGCCGCCGAGGAGATCGCCCGCCGCTGCCGTGGAACGCCGCGCATCGCCAACCGGCTGCTGCGCCGTGTCCGGGACTACGCACAGGTACGCGCCGACGGCCGCATCACCCAGTCCGTGGCGCAGACCGCGCTGAACCTGCTGGACGTGGACCGGTATGGGCTCGACGAGATCGACCAGAAGATCATGATGACCATCCTGGAGAAATATCGCGGCGGTCCGGTGGGGGTGAATACCATCGCGGCATCCATCTCCGAAGAGGCCGACACCATCGAAGAGGTGTATGAACCGTATCTGATCCAACTGGGGTTTCTGAACCGCACGCCGCGGGGCCGCGTGGCCACCGAACTGGCTTACGAGTACTTCAACGTGAAGCCGAAACTCCGCAAAGATGATCAGCCCGCCCTGTTTTGAGGTAGGGCATGCTTAAGCTTGCCCTGCCGGTTCTCCAGGGGGACGACGAACTTCAACGCGGTGTGCGTGAGAGAAAAGCCGGCTACCTTGATGTCCTTGAGGGCGGCGTGACGGCCGGCCTCGAGGACCTCAATCTCGCGGATCGATGTGACGCCCTTGGGGTAGACCACCCAGATCGCTCCGTCGGGTTTCATCCCCGCGGCGAGGGTGGCCACTTTGGCCAAATCGCGCGCGGCGCGAGCGGCAAAGAACACCAGGTCGGCCTTCGAGCGGCCCTCCGCCAGGACGACGTTCCGGGCGCGCAACTCTTCCAGGAAATCGGGCGCGAATTCCCCCGCCAGGCGCACCGTCAGGCCGGGCTTCACGCCCAGTTTGTCCAGCCGCGAGGGCGGGTGGAGAATCTTCTCCTCCCACTTTTCCGCCGCCTTGCCCAATTCGAACTCAGCTTCTCCGCCGGCGAATTCGAGCCTCAGAACGCCGCCCGATGCTTGCACCACTGTCAGGTCCTTCAGCAGGACCTTGAGCCGCTCCTCGCCTCGAAACAGCACGTAGTCCGTTTCCAGGTACGCCTTTCCGGCCAGCGTCCTCCGCTGGTAATGCAACCGGCACTCCAGTTCCTGTCCCATATCGCGCCCCTTTCTTATGTCAGGCTTGGATGCCCACGGTTTCGCCGAACTTCACACCCAGGTCGCGCAGGTAGCCCTCGATGCTGGACGTGTAGCCGAAAAAGAATCGTGCCATGAAGCGGAAGATCACGTTGTAGATCTCGCCGTTTTCGTGGATCCGCAGATCCGATCCGCCTCCGGGAACGGGCGTGATCTCGAAGGTCCAGGTGCCTCCGAAGGGCAATCCGCGGTCGGCGATGCGCACCGCGATTCGCGACGGGGGCGCGTCCTCCACCAGTTCAAAGGTGACCTTCTGCCGGTGGCTGTCTTCCTCCCACCAGCGCTTCCGCCCGTCCTGTTCCGGCAGAACGCCGAAGCTCTTGACGCCGGTGCGCCAATCCGGCGGCCCGGCGATCACCGCGTACAAGGCCTCCGGCGATACGCGGTAGCGGGCTCTGCGCGTCGCGTGATGGCGCACGGGAAGCATGGCCCCCACCATCGCGACCAGCCCTACCAGGAGGACCAATCCTCCAGCGATCCACAATACCCACTTCATGCCGCTCCTCCTCTGAGAATCCGATTGAGCTCCCCGGAAGCCACCATCTCCGTGGCGGCCCCCGCCAACAGTTCCAGTCCCTCGAGTGCCCGGCGGCGTCCGGAGTCGTCCAGGCGGCCGAGCATGGCAGCCACCAGGTCCGGCTCCAACACCTTCTGCTGGCGCTTGATGCGCGCCCCCGCGGGTGTCAGCTTCAGATCCACACGGCGCTTGTCTGCGGTGCTGCGCTCGCGCGTCACGTAGCCCCCGCGCTCCAACCGGTCCACGGTCAACGACATGGTGGATGCCGTGACCCCCATGTGGCCGGCCAGGCGAAACAGCGTGGTGCTGTCTACGTCATCGAGATGGTCCAGGACACTGGCCTGATGCGCGCTCAGGACGGATTCGGTCTCCGCGTCGCGCACGTGCCGGCGGTGGCAGGCGAAGTAGATCCGGGGGTAACAGCGAAGCACCGTTTCCACCTCGGCGGTGAGCATGGATACAGTGTCCTTTATTTAATTTCGTTTGTCAAATCAAATTATTGAAAAGTAGGGCCCCATTTGTAACCTGGGCACAACGGTACTTGCAGTACCAGAGCCATCCTTTCAGATACTAAGCATCTGTAAGAAAATAAGTGTAGCAATTAAACCATTTCCGGCCTAGAATGTTCTTGTGGCCGACGAAGGTGAGATCAAGCAGCGCTTCTCTCAGTTGGAGGCTTGGCTGGATGAGCGTACGCGACGGTTGTGGGCGGCTGCGGAAAGCGTGGCCCACGGGCGGGGAGGCATATCGCTGGTGGCGCGCGCCAGTGGCGTTTCCAGGCGG
>JAIQFL010000685.1 GCA_020073365.1 Terriglobia bacterium
GCAACACGCCGCGGACGATGTCGTTATCGAAGTTCTCTTCCGCCAGCCATTTCACTGGGTTTTCCGGCGGGCCAACAAACGCTCTCGAAGGCCCTTGGGCGACCACTCGGGGTGAGCGGCGACCAATTCCTGGTTCGCCCGTTCGCGTTTCTCGAAGTACTCAGCGAATCCGGCAGCATGCTTCAGGTAGTAGCCGATGACCTGGTACACGTCGGATAATTCCAAGCCGGGGAACTTCTGCACGATCTCTTCAGCCGTGGCGCCCCAATTGAATGCGTGAACCACTAAGTCCCAGTGTGACACGCGTTCCGCCCACACGATAGACGCCGTGGCCGTCCTTCGCCAATGGGATAGCGTCGACTACGGCTGCCATCTTTCGATTGTCACTCGTGCACGCCCGCTACGCAAGGTTTTGTGCGCCTCCGAAGACCGCTCATCGCAGGCGAATCACGGCCCCATCCCGGTCCCCCACTTCCACCTGAACGTCGCGGCCCGCGATGGTCACCTTGTGGCCACCCCACACGTCCGTACCGCTCTCATACTGGTTCGCCAGGGTCACGGTCGCCTTTCGGGGAGCGCGCTCGGGGTTCACGATCCACAGCCAGCTTCCACCCTCGCCGGTGTGCAACCGGGCCTGCAAACCGGACGCATCCAGCCGCAGGCGCGGCTCCACTTTAGCCCACTCCAGAAGCCCGGCGAAGAAGCGGCGAGCCTCCGGCGAGTGATGCAGAAAATATCCCGCGCCGGGGAAACTGCCCATCAGCAAAGTGCGGCCCTTGCCGAAGCGGTTCTCCGCCGCGGCCACGCGCCCGTCGTCGTAGTTTCCGGCCGCGGTTCCGCCTTGCGGAGTGTAGGCCTGAAGGAAGTAGCGGCCGGGCGCCTTCATTCCGCGGATGGTGAAGGTGAGGCTCTCCAGCAGGTCCGGCGTAAACTCCACGTAGCTTTCGAGCGCGCCGAAGACCTGGTCGAGCCCGTAGTTCGGCTGGGTGGTGCCCACCTTTCCGCGCTCGCCGAAGTAGGCGGGTAGTCCCTCGCTGATGAGCGTCCCTCCTTCGCGCACGTAGTCGGCGAGCTTGCGCGCGGAGTCCGGCTTCAGCATCACGGGGTAGGGAAGATACACCACGGGATATTCGCGAATGTGGTCGATGTGCACGAAGTCGGCTTGGATGTTGTTATCGAAGAAGCCCTGGTAGGCCCCCCGGATGGCTTGCGCATAGAAGGCCGTGCTGCCCTGCTGGACGTAGTTGAACAGCTCGGACTCGGGCACGAACACCAGGCCGATATCGCCCTTCACGGGCCGCGATTTCCAGATCTCGGGGTGCTGGTTGGTCCACTGCGCAATCTTGCCGGCCATGTCGGCGCGCGGGGTCACCGAGCCATCCATGCCGAACGCGCCGAACGCACCGAAGAGCGGCCCGTCGAGCAGCGGCCGCCAGCGCGGATAGAGGATACCGGTGGCCCCGCCCGCACAGGTGATGAGGTTCCAGAGACGAACGTCCTTCTCATCGGCGATGCGCCCGTCTTCACGGGGTCGGCCGGTCACCTGCGGCTGCATCCATAGCGGGCCGGCCTGCGCCTCAGCGTGCCAGAACGGTTTGCCGCGCGCCCCCGCGCGCACCAGATCGAGCGCGTGGAACTGCTTCCACAGCTCGCTCCCCTTGCGGGATGCGATCCACGTCAGGCCCCAGACGTCCACCAGTTCGGCCGAGCGCCATTCGTTGTGCGTGGAGTTGGGCAGGCTCTCCAAGGTCCCAGCCACACCATGGGCCACGATCTTATGGTTCCGGTCGAGACGCCGGAACAGGTCCGCGCGCCATTGTTGCAGCCGGAAGGCATTGTCGATGCGGAACTCGAGCCAGTCGAGGCTCTCCGGGTAGCCCGTAAAGTTGTGCGGAGGATGCACGTTGTTCCAGTCCGCATAGCTGTAGCGGTACCACGCCTTGCCCAGGGCATCCAGCGTCGGATACCGGCCGCGCAGCCACTCGCGGAATTTGCGCTGCGAGGCGTCGCAGAAGCAGTGCATGCGCTGCGGTGTTCCGCCATCGTAGGTATTCTCGTTCCACAGGTCGTAAGCCAGGGTAGCGGGATGGTTGCGGTACCGCTCCACCAGGGCAACCAGAAACTTCTCCGCCAGGGCTCTGACGTCCTCGTTGTCGAGGCACAATCCGGGGAATCCGCCGGTGGCGCTGGAAGCGGAGATGCCGCTGTTAGTGATGGAATCGTCGCTCGCCTTGAAGCGGGCATGCGGATAGCGCTCGAACACCCACTCCGGCGCGGCCGTGATCAACTCGGCGATGACTACCTTGATGCCGTTCTGCGCGGCCAGGTCCATCATGCGGTCATAGTCGCGCCAGTCGTACTTGCCGGGGGCCACTTCGATAGCCGACCACATGAACCAATGGCGGAATGTGTTCATGCCGATGCGGGCGGCGGTGGAATGATCGCGGGCCCAGTCGGCCTCGGGCGGATTGGACTTGCGAAAGTAGACCGCGCCGTAAGGAAAGACGGGGTCGGCGGCGGAGAGCGCGGCTGTTCCGGCAACCAGGAGGAACGCCGCACGGATGACGCTGGTGCACCAACTGGTCTGCATCAGTGATCAGGGTAGCTTATTTGAGAGCAGCGGCGGCAGTCAGAATTGTCCAATGCAAGATGATCCTGAAATGAAGTACGTTTCCAATGCAAGATGATCCTGAAATTCGTGGTCTGCCACCCTTTCAGGTGGATGCGAATTGGGATGAAGAACGTGGAGGGGCTAACGCCCCAGGAAATCGATGATTTTATCAAGGGCAGCTCGCAGATCGAGTTTGCCGGTGAAACCCGGCGGGAGATCTACGACTG
>JAIQFL010000306.1 GCA_020073365.1 Terriglobia bacterium
AATCGGGCCAGGCCGATGATGTAATGCAGGTAAGCTCTCTGGGTGCTCTTGCTGAGATTACGCAACTGCATATCTTCGATCATGCGTTTACGAAGCGGTGACATGCGATGGCTCCTTGGATGTTGGATTGGTCATTGGGAATAACCTAATCCAGTGTGTCAAGGAGCCTCGCTCCACGCCAGGGGGGCCGCGCGCGAATCTACCGCGCAGCGGTTAGTTCACCGAGGGTACCTGCCCTCGTGTCGAAATCAACGTCCTGAATGATGGTTATCGTTGGCCGGTTTTGAAGTGACCCTCTATGGCCGGTTTTGGGTGACCCCCGAGGTTGCAGTGCGCGTTAAGGGGATGGCGAGTGTTTCCAATGCACACGCCAATAGAACGCCGGTGTTCATGCCGAAGAGACTGCGGAAGTCCTGGAAAGCACTCCCGGATCAAGGATTGGCAGAATGTTGCAACCACAGATCCAAGCACAATCAAGAGCTGGTGGAGGGGATTCCCGTCCGCGAATGTCGGCGTCGCCACCGGCGTACAGTCGGGGCTGTTCGTAATAGATGTGGATGGGGAGGCCGGTAGGGAATCTCTAAAGCGGCTAATGGAGGAGTTGCAGTGGGAATCAAAGACGCTGACCGTCGAGACCGGCCGTGGCCTCCAGCTTTATCTTGAACATCCTCAAGTCGCGATGCCGAACCGTGTTAACCTCACCGGCTTCCCAGGCATCGACGTACGGGGAGATGGCGGATGCGTGGTAGCCGCTGAATCCGAGCACTGGACGGGCAAGAGGTATCGTTTTATTGATCCGACCGTGCCAGTCTCAGCCGCACCGCCGGAGCTGGTGGCACTGCTCACGGCGAAACGGCCAGCAGCGGCGCAGATATCGATAGCCCGTGAAGCAGGACCAGCATTGCCGGGAGAGGACGACCTCATCCTAGAAGGCGGACGCAATGATACGTTGTTCAAAAACGCTTGTGCGATGCGCGGGCGCGGATTGGAAGAAGCACAAATCAGACAGGAGATTATGATCATTAACGAAACTCAATGTGAATTACTAGTAGACGAGAAAGAGATAGCCGCCATCGCTCATAGTGCGGCTAAGTACAAAAAGGGCAAATGGGCTCCAGGTCCATGGGGTGAGGAGAACCCACTCTTCTACCATCCCTTCTTTCCGAAAAACTGGTTGACCAACCAGAACATCATGTTCATGACCGACCGACAGCGGGGCTGGTATATCCACTTGTGCTGTCATGCCTGGACCAACAAGGGGGTCCTCCCAAACGATCAAAAGAAGCTGCACCAGTTAGCCGGGGCGTCGTGCCCTTTGGCGAAGTTCAAATTAGAATTAGACCTAATCATGACGTTCTTCGACGTGGAAGGCGAGGACAGCGAATTCATCGTCCACCGAGAGCTTAGGGCTCTTTGGGAACGTCAGAACGGTAAGCACGAGCAGCAAAAGGCGGCGGGAAGAGCCAGCGCCGACAAGCGCAGAAACAACTCCTCGCCGGAGATCTTGGCGGAGGACCCCATGAGACTCATGTAATCGGTCACACTGAGTATGAGGTGGGTAGAGCAACCGGGCTTTGCCCCTCTCATACTTTCTTAGCGTCTACGTTCAACGTTGCGAAGTACTATAATCGTAGTACGTCGTATAACGTTAAGTCCTTGTCCTGCAACGTCCGACTTTGTTAGAGGCTACGGATTCCTGCCTCATCCCGCGCCAATACCTCATCCAAACCACGCTCCAACTGCCTTCATTGGGGAGAGTTTCCCTTTGTTTCTATGATGTTACGCGAGAAATACCGGCCATCAAGAGCGCAGGGTACACGGGGTTCGATCTCTGCGACCGACTTCGTTTGGCGTAGAACCTACGAGATTGGCTCGAAGCGGTTTCGGAGGGCAGAGGACTGGTTCGGGCAGAGGATCGAATAGGTTTTGCACCGGCAGAATGCGGCAGGCTTCCCCTTACCGAACTTCGTCTGCCGGCTGAATCCTCGCATACACCTCCCCGGTGTCGTAGTTGTATATCCATATGCCTAAGATCTTCACCTTGACGTACTTGAGGTCGATATCAACTGAGGTTGGAGCGTCACGAGTGGCCTCCTGGCGTACCCTTCCTGAACTCGTGAAAGGTGCGGTCAGCTTACAGATCGCTATTACCTGGATTTGAGGCTTTACCTCCTTCGCCTTCTCCGGGGCTATGGGCACTTCAACATGAATCCGTTTGGGCGCGAGCGCGGCCACGAAAGGGACTGCGACGCCGTTGGCTATCAGAAGTTTGTACTCCTTGAACCCATATTCGTTCACGTTCTGCGCTGCACCAAATCCGTTCGATCCCGTGTAGGCACGATGACTTGCAGGCCCGCTCAATATTCGTAACGTGGACCCGCCGGAGCAGGGCGGTACGTCGGCCTGGATGGTGATGTCGAACCTCGTCCGGTCAGCATCATAAGCAACGTTCACAGCCGTGGCTGGAGAATCCGTCCGTTCTTCAAAAGCCCTTATCGCATCGGCCCGTTGCCTTTTCTCCTCTGAGGTCACAGGATCGGAAGTCCCGATCAGATTCTTGTGGACAAGAAGCTGAGCCCTGTAGGTTTTCGAGGCCCTACCATACTGCTCCTTCCAATCCTGGCCGTAGCCTTGGACCTGCTCAGCGGCGCTCCTGTGAGAGATCCTGCCCGCTGCTGCCGCCTCTTCCGCTGTGCTCATGAGGGCATCGAATGTTTCAGAGATCTCTGCTGTAGCTCCAAACCCCTTGGCCGTCTCATCCTCCGAATCAGTGAAGGTTGTGTACCGCTCAACCACAAAAGCGTAAGTGCTTTTCCGCGTAAGATTCCCGAATACCGGCTGCGCTTCAGCCAGTCGGAGGCGTTCGTTCCACTGTTCGGTGCTCTCGAATTCTTTCTTTTCCTCAGTCGATTTTGCTTTTTCCAGTTCGGATGACAGTCTTTGAATGTCATGGCCGTTGAATGCCGCCGGAAGGTGGGCCAAGGTTGGATCAAAGTCCGTATTCGAGTATGCCTTTCCGGGTCGGGCTTCCTTCGGAACCGGTCGGGTTTCCTTGGGAAGGGGTCGCGCGGCTTTCTTTGTTGTTTGGGCGACCATTGTCAAGCACGTCAACGCGGTTGCGCAGGTTAGGATTATAGATCTCATCCCCATTAGTTTAAGTCTTTTGGATTCTATACTCCACTGAATTCGATACCCAACGGCGTGTAGCCATTCCATTGCAAGAGTTCCATACTAGGCCTACCTGATTTCAAGGCACACCGATTCAGAGCCTTAGCTGATATTTCTGGCCCAGCGAAAGAACGAGCTGATATCTCGTCAGAATGCCGCACAGTGACGTCACGAGCCTCGCTAGTGCGTCGGAAAGCAAACTTGAGTAAAAATTAGTTAATAGTTGGCAGAGGCTTCCACGGGGCTGAGAATGCCAAACTGCGGCAATGTTACTAAGTAGTGGTTGACAATAGGCTTAGGAATTGGTAGACTGAAATGAGCCTATTAGCTCCGCAGCTTAGCGGGAATCTGACAAACACCGAAAGCTGTCTCGCGTAGTGTCGAGTGGGGTGGCACACTCCATGAAGATTCACCCACAGCCAATGTGGGGTGCCGGTAGCGTGCATGTGCCCGCAAGCCGGAGCGCAGCCTAACGTCGCCTACCATAGATCGTTTTTTCCAAAATCTCCAGAGCTTAAGGAAGACCAATGCAGTATGGCCGACGCACACTCGAACATTACATTTGAACCGCTTTTAGACAGTACCGAGGCCGCTACGCTACTCGGTATCCACCCGAAGACCTTGCAGAAGATGGCGCGGGCTGGCAGCCTACCAGGAATTAGACTAGGGGACCTCTGGCGTTTTCGCGCTTCGGAACTGGACGCCTGGATCAATTCTGCGCTACACTTTCCGTTGCCACTCGTGCCGTAACTAGGAGAGATCCAATGTTCACGCGCACAAGATATCAAAACGGAAGTCTAAGGATGAAAACGCGAGGAAATGGCCTGAGAGTATGGGAATTCAGGTATAACGAGCAGACATCAATCGGCGGTCACGCAAGCCGGGCTGTCACGATTGGCACTCTGAAGCATTATCCCAGCGAAGCGGCTGCGCGAAAGTCCCCGGAAGTGCAGGCGATTGTGATGCGAATCAACGCAGAGCACCCACTTGGGCCGGTAACAGCATCAACGTTTGGGGCTCTAATCGCCCGGTACGAGCAAGAAGAAATGCCAGAGCGGCACTCAACACGAGTGTCGTACCAGTCGAACATCGACACGCATATTCGCCCGCGATGGAGTGAAACGGCGCTTGATCGCGTGAAACCGATGGCGGTTGAAGACTGGCTAAAGGGCTTGGGACTCGCACCCAAGACAAAAAGCCATATTCGCACGCTGATGTCCACCATGTTCCGGTGCGCGCAGCGTTGGGAGTTGATAGCACGCAACCCCATTGAACTGGTGCGCGTGCAGGATGCAACCAAGCGTCTCACGAGACCCTGTATTTTGACAGTTGAGGAGTTCCTACAACTGCTTGCCCATATTTGCGAACCGTATTACACAATGGTTCTAATCGCGGGTTGCCTTGGGTTGCGGGCAGGGGAAATCATCGGGTTGCAGTGGGACGACTTCGATTTTGACGGCTTTACCGTCCTTGTGCAGCGCAGTGTGGTGCATGGGCGGGTGGGCGACGTGAAGACCGAGTATTCCAGGGATGTGGTGCCGCTCGATTCGGGATTGGCAGGTGTCTTGTTAGCCTATCGTGACCGCTGTCACCCCACTGCGGAAGGCTGGCTATTCGCTAATCCCGCAACCGATAGGCCCTATCACCAGGAGGAGGTTCAGAAGAAGCACATCCGAAAAGCGGCGGCGGCGGCCGGAATCACAGATGTAGTTGGGTGGAAGACATTTCGTCACAGCTACCGTTCATGGCTAGACGAAGTAAAGGCCCCTGTCGGGGTTCAACGGGAATTGATGCGCCACGCCAATATCCAGACCACGATGAACATTTATGGTCGAGCAATGAGCGATGGGAAGCGGCAGGCAAACAAAAACGTAGTGCAGATGGTCTTGAAGCCTGATAGCAAGAGTGAAAACCCCATGATGGCTGTTACAGTGGGCTAACGTGGGCTTAGGAAAGCACCGGGTAGCTCGTAACCTGTTGATTCTTTTGGTTGCGGGGGGTGGATTTGAACCACCGACCTTTGGGTTATGAGCCCAACGAGCTACCAGACTGCTCCACCCCGCATTCCCATCCTAGCGTACGGCTCCCGCCTGGGTCAACGCTCGGCGTAACAATATTCTCTTCCCCGCCGGTTACAATGGAGTTGTGCTCCGCCTTGTGGTCCCAGCGGTTCTCGCGCTAGCCGCTGCCTTGCCGGCCCAGACTGCCTTCTTTCCTTCGAAGGACATTCGACCCGGAATGCGCGGCACCGGACGAACCGTCTTCGCGGGTAACCGCATCGAGGAGTTTCAAGTGGAAATCCTGGGGGTGCTCGATAATGTCGGTCCCAAGGAATCGGTCATCCTCGCCCGTCTGTCCGGCGGTCCCCTGGAGCACACCGGTGTCATGCAGGGCATGAGCGGCAGCCCCGTCTATATCGATGGAAAACTCGTCGGCGCGGTCGCCCTGGCGTTCCCGTTCGCCAAGGACCCCATTGCCGGTATCCGCCCGATCGAGGACATGGTTCGCACCTCCCCGCCACTGGCATCGGTACCGCACTCACGCCCTCTCGTCGCGCTTGTCGATAAAGACCTCACCCGCTTTCTCCCGAAACCTGCGCCTGCAACCGCGGGTGGAGAGCGGATGATCGATATCGCCACACCCATTTCGTTTGGCGGCTTCACCAGGGCCACTCTCGACGCCTTCGCCCCACAACTGCGGGCGCTTGGCCTGGAGCCAAGGCAGAGCATCGGCACCGGCGGCAAGGTCGATCCGGTGATGGGCAATCCCGCGGACCTCAAGCCGGGGTCCATGATCAGCATCCAACTGATGGCGGGTGACTATGGCATAGGCGCCGAAGGCACCGTCACCCATGTCGATGGCAACCGCGTATATGCGTTCGGACACCGGTTCCTGGATGTCGGCTCGACAGCCCTGCCCTTCGCGCGTGCCGAAGTGATCGCCTTGCTGCCCAATGTCAACACCTCTTTTAAGCTGTCCAATGCCAGGGAGTGGATGGGCACCATCAACCAGGACCGCAATACCGCCGTCGCGGGCGAACTGGGCAAGCGTGTGCCCATGGTGCCGGTTTCGCTGAGTATCTCGCGCGGCTCGCGGCCCATCGAATCCTACCAGATGCAGATGGTCAGCGACCCCCTGCTCTCACCGCTACTCATCCAGATGGCGGTTTACTCCGTCATCGACGAAACCGAGCGCACCGTCGGAGCTTCCAGCATTCGCGTAACGGGAGAGATCGAATTTCAGAATGCGCCCGCTCCCGTGCGCATCAATAATATGTTCGCGGCGGACAACGGTTCCGCGGCGCAGGGATCCCTGACGGCCGCCATCCCTGTAGCTTACGTGATGCAGAGCGGCTTCAACTCGCTCCAGTTGAAGAAGGTGGCGCTCAACATCGAGGCCTACGATAAAAAGCAGCAGTGGAACATCGACGGGATCTCGGTCGCGCGGGGCTCCGTCCGGCCCGGCGAGAAGGTGCGGCTCAATGTCTTATTGACCGGCGAGAACGGGACCGAAACCAGTCGCCACCTGGAGTACGACGTGCCCATCGGCGCCGAACCTGGCACGCTGTATTTCACGGTGGCAGACGCCAATACGACCAACTTAACGGAATTCCGCCAGATTCTCACGTCGAATCCCCACAGCGCCAGCCAGTTGATCGCTACGGTAAACGGCCTTCACCCCAACACCAAGGCTTACGTACGGGTCTGGCGCGCCGACCCGGCTTTTCAACTGGAGGGCTCGGACCTGCCGGATCCCCCGGCTTCCATCGCCCTGATTCTGGCAGGCTCGCAATCCACCCTTGCCGGCATCACCCAGACTCGTAACTCGAAGATCGGCGAAATGGAACTGGACGGGGGTGACATGGTCATCTCCGGCGTCAAAACGGTTCAGGTGGAAATAAAGGAGTGATCGGTTTCATGCGCCCTCTTATCCGGCCCCTCGGGACCGCCGCTGGAGTCATGGTCGCGGCCCTTACGGTATTCTCGCCCCAGGTTTTCTCGAGCGGCACCACGGCCTGGGAGATGAATTCTTACAGCGATTTCGTCCGCGGCCGCTTCGAGGGCATCTCGCTCAGCCGCGAAGGCCGCCTTTCCCTCTCGCCCAAAGTGGACACCGTCTTCACCTCGGACCAGTCCGTTATCTGGAGCGTGGCGCAGGCGTCCGATGGCACGCTCTACGCTGCCACCGGCCACCGCGGCCGCGTCTACCGGATCGATACCGCGGGCAAGTCCTCACTCCTGTGGACCGCCGAGCAGCCCGAGGTCTTCGCCATTGCCGTAGACCACAACGGCGTCCTATACGCCGGCACCTCCCCCGATGGCAAGGTGTTCCGCATTGAAAATGGCAAAGCCTCCGAGTACTTCGCACCACAAGCGCGCTACATCTGGTCTCTGGCGGTAGGCTCCGGCGACGTGTTGTACGTGGGCACGGGCGACCAGGGCAAGGTTTTTCGAGTGACTGGCCCAGGCCAGGGGGATCTGTATTACGCCACCGGCCAGTCCCACATTACCGGTCTCGCGGTGGATTCCGAGGGCCGCCTGCTCGCCGGCACCGAGCCCAATGGAATCCTCTATCGGATTTCAGCCAAGGACAAGGCCTTCGTCCTCTACGACGCGAACCTGCCTGAAATACGAGCCATCGCTCCCATGCCCGACGGAACGGTCTACGTTGCGGCGCTTGGCGGCTCCGTGGCGAAGCGCGCCCAGAGTGCCGCAAAGGCCGCCCAGGGCGTGTCGGGGGCGGGTGCCGCTACGGCAACCACCACCACCATAACGGTGGAGGCCCAAGCCGGCCCCGGCCCCGAAATCAAGCCGGGCGACCCCAAGCAGCAGCCTCAACAGCCTGTTCCCGCTGCTACACCGCAAGTGGGCCCCCAGGTTGCGCCGGTGGTCGATCTGAGCGGCGTCGAGAAGTCCGCGCTCTACCGCATCAACCCGGACAACACTGTCGAGACACTGTGGAGTTCCAGAGAGGAGAACATCTACGATTTGCTGGCGCTGGAGAAGCAGATTCTCTTTTCCACGGATGAAGAGGGCCGCATCTACGGCCTGTCGCCCGATCGGCGCGTCACACTGGTCGTGCAGACCAATGAGGGCGAGACCACCCGGCTTCTGCCATCGGATCATTCCGTGCTGGCCGCCACCGGAAACATGGGCCGCATATTCCGCTTGGGAGAGAAACCTGGCGCGACCGGCTCCTACGAAGCCCCCGTACATGACTCCGGCACAGCATCCCGGTGGGGCAGTCTGAGTTGGCGCGCGGATGTGCAGGCCGGCTGCTCGCTGGTCTTTCGGACGCGTTCCGGCAATTCCGCCAAAGCGGACCGTACCTGGAGCGAATGGTCTGCGCCGTTGACGAATCCGTCCGGCTCTGGCATTACCAGCCCGAACGCGCGTTTTATCGAATGGAAGGCCGAGATGACGGGAACCGGAGGCGCGACGCCCATCCTGAACAGCGTCACCCTGGCCTATCTGCCGCAGAACTCGCCGCCTGTGATGAAGAGCGTCAACGTGACCATCCAAGCGGCAGCCACGCCCCAGGCGACCAAGACCGCGACCGGCTCGGCAGCCGGGGCTTACACCGTGACAGTCACCGACAGCGGTGACGTGAGCGGCTCGTCCTCCGCCGGCACCTCCACCCAGACCTTGCCGCGGGCCTCATCCCAACAGATCACGCTCAGTTGGCAGGCCGAAGATCCGGACGGCGATCGCCTGGTGTACAACATCTACTTCCGCAGCGAAGACGCCACCCAGTGGATGGTGCTGAAGAGCGGCACCCACGACAACTCCATGACCTTCGACGCCGATATCCTCGCCGATGGCAAGTACTTCTTCCGCGTGGTAGCCTCTGATCGCGAAGCCAATCCGCCGCCCATCGCGCGCGAAGCTCAGATGACCAGCGCTCCCATCATGATCGATAACACACCGCCCGTGGTCACCCTCGGACTGGTACGCTACACCGCCGGAGCCGCGCACGTGGAATTCGAGGCCGCCGATGCCGCTTCTCCCTTGCGCCACTGCGAGTACTCGCTGGACGCCGCGGGATGGGTGCCCGTGGCCGCCGCCGACGGCGTGATCGATTCGCTCCGCGAGAAGTTTGTTCTCGACCTCACGGGTCTTACAGCGGGCGAGCATCTGCTCGTAATCCGCGCCGCCGACAGCGCCAACAACAGCGGCCTGGCCAAGGTGGTGCTGAAATAGGGGCGGTCGTGGTGGCGCAGGCGCTTCCGCCTGCGAATCTTGATCTCTCCTCGCCTTCTGCGCGCTTAGCCGAACTCTTCCAAACCGCACAGTCCCCAATTCGCCAAGATACCGAATGAAGATGGGTCGCGGGTTCCGGTTCGCGGCAGGTGGTCGAAAAGAACTTACCAGGTTGACGCATGGAGATCGTCGCTACAACCCTTCAGCGCCAAATCGATCTGTTTCACGCGGACGTTTTTCACCCCGTTCCCACTGCCAACCAGACCGATTGTCACGATGAGATACCGGGCGAAGACTGCCCGGCTGGCGCCCTACCTAAGACGGAGTGAGCGGATTTCCGTGGGCTTCAATGGCCGCACTGGCGTTAGGCAAAGGTCATCGAATTCACGCACTGTGCGCTTGTCCATTACCCGGGGCGGCTTGGAGACCTTCTGCCGTCTCGTGGATGGACGCCATCAGTGGACTACGGTAGTGCATTCAGCGATGCTCCGGTGCCTGACGAAGCGTGTCGCTACACAAGAGCCAGCCGGCATCTGTGTAGCCGAACTTAGTTAATGGGCACCACGGTGCTCGTACTGGCGTCGGCGAGCGGGAACATGCTGGAGAGAACAGGCACGCGGTCGCCCGTCTCTCGATCAAAGACTCCGAGTCGGACCGCTTGCGGAACAGCGCTTCCGGTGGCTGAAATACGAACGACGACCTTCTCGATGCCGCTGTCGCCGACCTCCCACTGAGAACTGGGAGTCTGTGGCAAAATCGGGTGGTCCAGATACGCCAACACTCTGCCTTGCGCATCCAAGATGTGGCCGAAGGACCAATAATTCCGCGGAATACGCCTCCAACTGTGCCAGCGATAGCGCGCCTCAATGCCGCTCGGCACCCGTTGCACCGAGAGGCCGGTTAACTCGATACCATCGGCAAAACGGATCGAGCAATCGGGCGGTGCATCTATCTTCTCTGCCAGCGCGCCGCTCTGAGTAAGCCGCTGCTCTGAAGGCGGCTCTAAGGCTTCTAAAACGTGCAGATGCGATCCGTCCGGAAGAGTGGCGGACATAAGCTCGCGGAAATGCGGATCGCCCCTCACGAGAGTGATGGCGGCACGCCCTAAGGAATTGAACGGGGAATCTGCAGCATTATCCACATAAGCGAAGTATGATGCAGACGCCAGTAACTGCGGGAGCCCGGCCGAAGATGCATAAGCGGTAGTGGCGACTTCGAGTGGAATGCGCGCAGCAAGCGCGGTCAGGGTGACGGTGTCCGCATTTACAGTCACCGTATCGGACGCGAGCACGAGCCGGTGAGGAACACCGACCATCCATCTCCCCCGCCTTTGCATCTCGGTGAGGAGCTCGAGGTATGGCGAGGGAACTCGCTGCGGCGGGCGAACATAGCTGAAGCGCGGAATCGAGAGGAGCAGGCCGCCGCCTTCGAACCGACTGGTCGTGAAGCCGAAGGTGGCGTCGAGCATGTCGGCTGTCCCGGCAGCCAATAGGAGGATAACGACGATCGCGGCCCTAGGGAAGCGCGAAATCGAAGCCGTAGCGAGGATGCCCACGGCGACTGCGATTACGGGAAAGATCGGGGCCGCATAGCGCAGATCGCGATAATGACTAACGGAGAGAAAGACAATCGGCAAGGCGGCGGCGAAGCAGAAGAGCATTCCGCGGCGGCAAGGGGCGCTCAGTCGGCCTATACACAGGATCGCGAGAATGGGCAGTGCCACAAAATACAGTCTCGGGCCGCAATTCATCAGATTGACGAAATAGTCTCTAGTCTGCGCAAGGCCGCCGGTCTGGTAAGCGCGCGCGGTGTCCGCGGAACCAGCCGCCAATGCGGTTAGGAGAGCGGCGGAGGCGTTGACTGTGTACCACGGGCCGGCGATCATGAGGAGCGGTACCAAGCACGCTCCAATTCGGCGGAGGCGTATTGTGGCTCGGCCACCTTGGATGAGGATCCAAGCCATTGGCCCCGCAACATAGACGGGAAAGCTGGTCTTCATGAGCAATCCAAGTCCGAAGATCGCCCCCAAAATACAAGGCGCCCACGACGCGTCTGTATCCGCGCATGCCAGGATGTAAAGCGCGAGAGTGACAAGTGCGGTGAGTCCGCACTCGACCAGAAAGATACGCGACAATCCGTAAACCATTGGCATGGTGCCTACAATGCAGAGAGCAACAAGTCCGGCGCTACGGCCGGCAAACGCTCGGGCTAGGAGATACGTAGTGGCCAGTGTCACGAGCAGGAAGGCGAGATTGACCAGCAGAGCGGCGCGCGGATGGCGGCCCACCATGAGATAGATCGGAGTCGGCAGCGCTGCGATAAGGGGCGGCTTAGTCGACATCCCGCGCAGGAATTGCCGGCCGAAGCCGAGTAAGCCATTATCTGTAAGCGCGTCATAAGTACGCAGGCTGTTGGTGATGTAGTAAGCATCATCCCAGGCTGGAACGGAGTGGTCGAGATAGAGCCACACCGCGTTGATCACAACCAGGAAGAGCAGCGCGGCGAAGAGCAGGACAATATGTCGCGACAGACGCAATCTGACCACCATGATGCGGAATCGCCCGTGGAATGTCAACCGCAGCACAACGCCCGCAACAGAAGTGTCGCCGCTTGATATCACGATGGCGAGCAGGCCGGCCACCGCCCGGACCCAGCGGTCCAGCCGGAGGCGTTTTGCCCAACCTGTGGTGGCCGGACCTGCTCGACCTGAGTGAAGTAGATATGTAACTTTGGAAATTATCGGGCCGTACTCCGCCAGGGCTTAGAATGTAGGGGATGATGCCGGTCTCCCTGGTTGCCTGTTTCCTCGCCTTCGGGGCGGGCGGTCCCCTTCCAGTTGCGCGCGCAAACAGCCCCCGCCCAAAGCGCCCCGGAGATGAGCCGGCACGATGAACAGGCCGCTTTCAAAGCTAAGGTCAACCTGGTGATGGTGCCGGTGGTAGTCCGCGACGTTCACGGGGACGCCGTTGGCACCAGACCGCTGCCACCAGCACGGCGGCCAAGGCGGCTGCGTCCTCCACTCCGTCAACTGCGGCCTACAGTGTAACAGTCACCGACAGCGGCGAAGTCAGCTCCTCGTCGTCCTCCGCCGGCACTTCCACTCAGACCCTGCCGCGGGCCTCCTCTCAGCAAATCACGCTCAGTTGGCAGGCCGGGGATCCGGATGGGGATCGCCTGGTGTACAACATCTACTTCCGCAGCGAAGACGCCACTCAGTGGATGGCGCTGAAGAGCGGTACCCACGACAACTCCATGACCTTTGACGCCGATATTCGGGCCGATGGCAAGTACTTCTTCCGTGTGGTAGCCTCTGACCATGAAGCCAATCCGACCGCCCAGCGCGCGCGAAGCGCAGATGACCAGCGCCCCCCGTCATGATCGATAACACACCGCCCGTGGTCACAGTTGGGACGGTCCGCTACTCCGGCGGCACGGCCCAGGTGGAATTCGATGCCGCCGATGCCGCTTCTCCCTTGCGCCACTGCGAGTACTCGCTGGACGCCGCCGGATGGGTGCCCGTGGCCGCTGCCGACGGCGTCATCGATTCGCTCCGTGAGAAGTTTGTTCTCGACCTCACGAGCCTGGCGCCCGGCGATCATCTGCTGGTACTCCGCGCCGCCGATAGCGCAAATAACAGCGGCCTTGCCAAGGTAGTGCTGAAATGACCGCCGCCGATCGCCTGGCGCATCTGCTCCAGGCCATTCCGCCCCGCCTGATGAACATTTCCGATGACGAGGCCGCACGCATTCCGGGCCCGGGCCGGTGGTCGACTAAACAGATTCTCGGCCACCTCATCGATTCCGCCGGCAACAATCACCAGCGTTTCGTGCGCGCCCAAATCGCCCCGCGCCTCGAATTCCCGACATACGAGCAGGAATCCTGGGTGGCGGTTCAATCCTATGCCACCGAATCCTGGCCCGACCTGGTCAACCTGTGGCTCCTGTTCAACCGCCACCTGTTGCACATCATCCAGAGCGTCCCGGAGGATTGCCTTTCGCGGCCCTGCGCGATCGGCGGTAAGGACCCCATCCCGTTGTCCGCGGTGATCGACGGCTACGTGGATCACCTGGAGCATCACCTGGAACAGATTGGGGCCTCGTAACGGTTTCAATCCGCGTTTATCGGCGTTCATCGGCGGCCAATGATTGCCTTAGAACGTGTCAAAAAAGCCCTAAAACAAGATTCTGGACTTTTGTTTCGGGATGCGGTATGAAAAAGGAGTGGTAAAACGAGCTTCTTATCCCACCGATGTGACCGATGAGCAATGGAGTCGGCTGGAGCCATTGATCCCCGTGCCCAAGCCGGGCGGGAGACCTCCCCAGTATGCGCGTCGAGAGATCGTGAATGCGGTGCTCTACC
>JAIQFL010000686.1 GCA_020073365.1 Terriglobia bacterium
CTCACATCTCGTTCGAGGGCCTCGCCTTCCCGCGCCTTCATGCTGTTGAGCCGGTCGAGAGCCTGCTTCGCAGCCTGCTCCAGAACAGCTTGAAGACGCTGCAATTGGCCGGCCGGTATTTCCCCGTTCACAGAAGCGACCATCCCCGGGATGCGCAGCAACGCCACCCAGTCGGGCTGAGCGGAGGAATTGAATTCCTTCCTCAACTCCTGCAGGGCCTTGACGTAGGCGCCCAGAAGCTTTCGATCCAACTGCAACGCCGCTTGCCCAGTCCGTTCCAGACTGACCTGAACTTCCACGTGACCCCGGGCGATCGAATTCTTAATAAGATTTCGAAGCATCGGCTCGAGCGGCTCCAATCCGGCCGAGAGCCGTACTTGCATGTCCAAGAAACGGTGATTAATGCTCTTCACGCTCACGGCCAGCGTGAACTCCGCTTCCTCTTGTTGAACCCGGCTGTAACCGGTCATGCTTCGAATCATCGGTAGTTGTCTATTGTCAGTTGTCAGTTGTCAGTTGTCACTTGTCAGTTATCAGTTTCCAGTTCTCCGATGTCAGCTTCTAGTCATCAACAGAACCGAGCGAGCAACGCAAACCCATGAGGTGGCGTTGCTTTCTGCTTTCTGCTTTCTGCTTTCTGCCTTCTGCCTTTTTCATTCCCCTACGGTTCCGCGTCCACAAACTGCAGTTCGTGGAGCCGCTGGTAGATTCCGCCGCGATTGACCAAATCGTCGTGGGTGCCAACTTCCGAGACCGTCCCGCGATCGAGGACGACGATGCGGTCGGCGCGGCGCACTGTTGAAAGACGGTGAGCAATGACCAGCGTGGTGCGCCCCGCCATCAAATTGGTTAGGGCGCGCTGGACGAGCAGCTCCGATTCCGTGTCGAGCTCCGAAGTGGCTTCGTCGAGGATCAGCACCGGCGCATTCTTGTAAAGGGCGCGGGCAACGGCAATGCGCTGGCGCTGGCCGCCCGAGAGGCGCTGTCCCCGTTCGCCGATCACCGTCTGGTAGCCTTGCGGCATCTCCATGATAAAGTCGTGAGCCAGCGCCGCCTGCGCGGCAGAGAGCACGTCTTGCTCATTCTGGGCTGTCCGACCATAGCTGATGTTGTTGAAAACCGTGTCGTTGAACAGAATCGTTTCCTGGGTCACCAGCGCGATCTGGCCACGCAGTAAACTGAGCTTGACGTCACGAACGTCATAGCCGTCGAACAGAATCCGTCCTCGCGCCACGTCAAAAAACCGGGGAATCAAGTTCGCCAGAGTCGTCTTCCCCGCCCCACTCGAACCTACGATTGCCACGACTTCACCCTTGGCAATCCGCAGGTTCACGTCCTGGAGTAGTGGCACACCGTCCTCGTACTCGAACCCAACGTGATCGAAAAGGATCTCCTGCTGAAACGTTTTCAGCTCCACCGCCTGCGGTTTTTCGACCACCTCGGAACGGATGTCGAGAAATTGGAACACCTGTTCAGAGGCCCCGACCGCCTGCTGGTAGGCGTTGTTCACTCCCGTCAGGCGCTTGATGGGCTCATACATTTTGATCAACGCGTACAGGAAGGCGACAAAGCCCCCGGTGGTTTGCGCCTGATGCAGAATGGCATTGCGCGCATAGAGCAGAAGGCCCGCAATGGTAATAGCGCCCAGAATCTCCATGAGCGGCGAAGTGACCGCCTGCGCGAGTACCCAGCGCAGATTGATCTTCAGGAGGCGGCGCGTGGCGGCGCGGAATTTTGCCAGCTCAAACAGTTCCATCACGAAGGCTTTCACGATGCGGATGCCGCTGAAGGTCTCCTGGAGGACGTTGTTGATCTCCGCCATCTTGTCCTGGCTGGAGCGGCTGGAGATGCGGATGTATCGCCCGATGTTCGCGGCCGGATAGACGATAAAGGGTACAAGAAGCAGTGAAGCCAGGGCGAGTTGCCAATCAACATAGAAGACGACCGCCATCAAACCCGCCAGTGTGAAGCACTGCTTCAGGAAATCTGCTGAAACCTGCGAAACAGCGTTCTGGATCTTCTCGATGTCACTGGTGATTGCCGACATCAGTCGGCCCGTCGGATTCTTGGTGAAAAAGCCGATTGACTGCTGGATGATGCGGGAATAGAGCAGGTTGCGCAGATCGCGCACGACCGAGTGACCAATGAAATTGACAAAGTAAGTGGCAAGAAATTCCGCCAGACCCTTCGCCACCGTTACGCCGACGATGGCAATGGCCACCATCGTCCAAACGTTGTGTATGCGACTGGGAAGCAGGTCCTGCAAATGGAGACCGCCCCCCCAGGGAAACTGGAAGAGCAGAATAGGGGTGGATGTTGCCCGAGGATCGAGCACCTTGTCAAAGACCGGCTTGATGAGCAGGGCGGTCAGTGCTTCGCAGGCCCCAACGACCGCCATCAACACTACGGCGACCACGAAACGAACCGTGTAGGGTCGGATAAAGCTCAGCAGACGTGTAATTTGGCTCATGCTTTGCCACGTCCGTCAGTTGACGGGGGACAGGTCATCGCCGGAAGCCTATGGTATTTCCCGCAGGCGGGGGGCGTCAAGCGAGGTGGACCCCTCATGACACCCCGGGAAGACTCAATTTTCCGGCTAACTGTCTGAAATAGAGAGGCTTATTTGATGCGAGCAAAATTCGGAATAAAGTTTGTCAGATAGTTAACCCTCTGCCCTTACGCCGCTTCTAAGGCCAGAGCTACGGCCCCATACAGGGGAGAGTAGGATCCCAGTTCCGCAATAACGATTTCGGTCGAATAGGGAATCGATGGCGACCTCAAGGCCTGAAGAGTCTCGTGGATCGGATCCAGCAGTACCTTGCCCGCCTGG
>JAIQFL010000687.1 GCA_020073365.1 Terriglobia bacterium
CCGGCCTGAAAGTCCACGAGGGACGATGCGCGGACGTCGAAGCGGCCGAAGTAAAAGCCGGGAAAGTTGGACGCGATGGCATCCACGGCGGAAGACAAGGCCTCGGTTTGCAGATGGCCGCCGTCCAGGAAGACCGCGCCGCGGCAATGCGAGCCGAGTTCAGCCAGAGGTACCACCTCACCGCGATCCGGCACATCCCCGGCATTACGTTTCAGCCGGCCGAAATACATCCCCGCAAGGCAGCAGGCGCGGTCATCCCGCAACACGAGGTCGCGGATCGTGCTGACGCCATCGCCGGTTACAGAGGGAAAGCGCTTGGCGGTGATGGAGAGAATACACCCGCGACTTTCGTGCGGGTAGCGATAGTAGAAAACGCCAAACTCGAGTCCGGCGACATATCTTTGGACAATCGTGTCACCGATGGAGGTTCGGAAGTACGCCGCCACGTCACCGTCCCTTTTGGCGATCACGACGCCCGTGCCGCGTTCTCCAACGTCCGGCTTCAGCACGATCGGGTAAGACAGACCGTGCACGGACAGGAATTCCTTCACTGCTCGTAAGCGGGCGTCCGCGGAGAGGTCTTCGCGCAGCACTGCAAACTCTGGCACCGGAGCCAGGTGACTCAGGATGGCCGACTTCGATTCCCCAACGAATCCTCCCGAAGGAATGCCCGGATTGGCCACGGTGAACAGCGTCACTGATCGGTGCCGGATGGCGAGGAACAGGATGTAGGGCGCCACCGGGAGATATGCCAACCAGGGAGGCCAGAATTCCCATCGAGTCCGTCGCCGGGCC
Source organism: Terriglobia bacterium (assembly GCA_020073365.1). Lineage (GTDB taxonomy): Bacteria > Acidobacteriota > Terriglobia > Bryobacterales > Bryobacteraceae > JAIQFL01. The sequence continues at coordinate 796 of JAIQFL010000687.1, forward strand.
CATCCCAGGACCTGGCGTTGCGTCTGCCAACTGATTCGTAGCCGGCGCGCTGCTACTCCCGCCAGAAGGAGAGCAGGTCCCGCGTAGGCGAGGTGGGGCAGACTCCTGCCGAGCACGGCTGACCCGCCTACCAGCAACGGCGTCCAGAGCGCCGCCGCCAGCAGGAAGTAGAACGAGAAAGTCCAAAATCGGGTTCGCAGCAACCCGGCGGCAACGTAGGTTGGCAGTCGCAGTCCTGGGGTGAATCGGCTGAGTATTACTACACTCGCGCCGCGTGCGCCGAGCCAATTCGATGCAAGGTCCACCTTCTGTTCCGAGAGAATCCTGCGGAGCGGCTTCCACTGCACAATCGGTCGCCCCAGCAGACGTCCCGCAAAATACAGCAATAGGTCGCCAAAGAAGATCCCGGCGACGCAGGCCAGGACTCCTGGAAGGAATCCCAGCATGCCCGAGGCAATTAGCGCACCCGTCGCAATGCAGGTAAGGTCTTCGCTGACGAATGTGGCAAGAGCGATGAGAATGAGTTGTCCCATGAATTCCTGTGGTCAGGCGGCACGCGCCAACAGCTTTTGTTCGCATGGGCTGCACCGGCACGGAGCGGAAGGTGAATACAGGAATCGAACCTCCTCGCGCGTGACCACGACCCAACTGAAGCTGACAGTCTCCGCATCCTCGCGATGCATGCAAGGAGAATAGGCGTCCGCACGTGCATCCATCCCTGTGCCATGACTCGCATGAAATTGGTACAGAAGAGTGGGATCTACGCGTGCCGCCATACTGGCACGGCGCGCGAATTCGCCCACACGGAAGCGCCGCACTCCGCACGAATCGAAGGAAGAGGAGGTGAGCGGCATCTGGGCGGCCGGATCCACGGTAAGCCGCTCACGGTTCCACTCCGTCAGGATCGCTGGGCGGTCCGGTTCCAGAATCAACAAAACGAAGGGTGCGTACGGGCTCAGGTCGAGCTGCCTCAGGGACAAGAGACAATCGGCCCCGGTAGCTTCCCAAGCTAGTTCACGGAGCAGGAGGCCGCGGCTCCGTCGCGGCGAAGGAAAGGATTTCTGAGTTCCGGCATCCCCGTTCAGTAAACAGACCGAAACTCCAAACTCATTTGCGGCGATCCAGGTGCCGCCAAAATCGGAATCGATGGGGGCGACGTAGCGCACGCCACCGCATTCCCGGATTGCCGGCGCCAGGGCCCTGCCGCGAGTCCGCTTCTCATCGCGATTCGCCAGGAGATGATATCCGCCGGGTTGCTGGAGCCAACTTACGGTGCACACTATGCAGCCTCCGCCGTCTTCGATGCAAGGTACCGCAGTGTCGATGGCGCCATGCCAAAATCGGAGTCGATCTCGACACCGTGCATGCGTAGCGTTATTGCGATGAGCGCAAAATGGTGCACGGTGTGGCTGCTAAGCACCTGGAGTTCGCGGCTGATCGACGATTCCATGAAGCCATCACGTACTCCATTGCTATCCGCGTCCTCCATCCGGACCCAGATGATTCTCTCCTGGTAAACGTCTCGTGACGTTTCGAGCGTGCGAATGATAGAACGGATGGCCGCCGATGCGGCGTCGCGGCTGTACTCAATTGTGTCGTCGCGCCGCCGCGCATCGTAGTCGATGTGGGAGCACTCCAAGCCCTCCAGAAAACAACGATAGAACTCGAGGATGTGCCGGAGATGAGCGCCCGCTCGATGCGGGGCGAGTCCGCGCGGCGTCGTAGTGTAGGAGGTGTCATCCAGGCTGCCCACCAGTCGGAGTGCCTGACGCAGCCAACGGACGTTAGTTTCGATTAGGGCCGATTGGCGCGAAGGTTTAGTCGTCATAGCTTGCATCCTGCCCAACAATCCCATTGACTATAGTGGTCCCAGGATTTTAGACCAGGCAATAAGCTAAGATTTTCGGCGGAGTCGTTGACAAGGAGAGGTCGATGACGACGACGAGAAAACAGCATAGTGCGCAGTTCAAAGCCCGGGTGGTGATCGAGGCGATCCGCGGCGAAAAGACGCTCAGCCAGTTGGGATCACAG
>JAIQFL010000307.1 GCA_020073365.1 Terriglobia bacterium
GCGAACAGGTGATCCACCGGAATATCGAAGAAGCCCTGAATCTGCGCTGCGTGCAAATCCAGCGTCAGAACCCGGTCTGCCCCTGCCGTTTCCAGCAGGGCCGCAACCAGCCTCGCGGAGATCGGAACACGTGGTTTATCCTTCCGGTCCTGGCGGGCGTATCCATAATAGGGTAACACTGCGGTGATGCGTTCCGCTGAGGCGCGCTTCAACGCGTCCATCATGAGCAGCAGTTCCATCAGGTGCCGGTCCACCGGAGTGCACGTCGGCTGGACGATGAAAACATCCGCCCCGCGTACGTTCTCCTGGATCTGCAGATAGATTTCGCCATCGGCGAACTGCTTGATCATCGCGCGCCCGAGCTCCACGCCCAGCGCCTGGCCGATCTCACAGGCCAGTTCGGGATTCGCGTTCCCGGTAAAGAGTTGCAGACGGTCGTGATTCATTGCAAGTTGTAGCTTCGGGGCGGCCATACTCTCCGGTCGATATACGGTCCCAGCGCCCGCCACCACATGGCGCGATAGCGCGCGCGGTTGACCAACGAAATCCTGTACAGGTCGGGCATTCCTGACCCCTTCCACTCTTCGATCGTGCGAGTAACCTCGTCACGGTTGCGGAACAGTCCGAACAAAGCGGAGCCGCTACCCGTCAGCATGGCCGTAGAAGCCCCTGCCCGGATCAGCCGCTTCTTCAGGAGAGCCAGTTCTCCATGCTGCTCGAAGACCACCGATTCAAAATCGTTGGCGGCAGGCGCCTCCGAGGCCAGGTCCCATGTTTGCGACTGGAAACTAGATATTTTATTTTGTGGCGATTCGCTTGTCAAACGAGGGCTGAGGTGGCGATACGCGTCGGGCGTCGAAACATGAATGCCGGGAGCCACCAAAACGCCAGCACGGGCAGGCGCATCGGGCAGCGGAAAGAGTTCGCTCCCGCGGCCGATCCCCACCGCCCGGCCCCCCAGCAGGAAAAACGGTACGTCGCTTCCCAGTTGTTCGCCCAACTCCCGCATTTTCCCCGCTTCCAGCGGCCGCCCGGCAAGCACCGGCAATGCCAGCAGTATGGCAGCCGCGTCGGACGATCCGCCGCCCAGCCCGGCGCCCATCGGAATCCGCTTGGCGAGACGCATCTCCACGCGGCCCCTGGCGCCGATGGCCTCCGTGGCGAGCCGCGCGGCGCTCACCACCAGGTTGTCGGGAATGTTCAGTTCGTCTTCCAGCTCGATGGAGGTTTTGCGACCGGGGGTAAAGGCAATGTCTATGATGTCCGCCAGGGAGATGGTCTGGAAAATCGTGCGCAGCTCGTGATAGCCATCCGGCCGCTTCGCCAGCACGCGCAGGTCGAGGTTGATTTTGGCCAGCGCGCGTACGCGCGCCCGGCGGGCCGGCCCAGCGGGCACCCCGGCACCGGGTCTCATTTGTCGTACTGGAGCAGCGAGAAGACTTCGTAGCCGGCGAGCTTCTGGCGTCCCTTGAGGAAGGTCAATTCGACCACGAACCCGAGCCCCACCACGATACCGCCCACGTCGCGCACCATGCGCGCCGCCGCCGCCGCGGTTCCGCCGGTGGCCAGCAGGTCATCCACGATCAAAACGCGGTTGCCGTTCCCCACCGCGTCTTTATGCATTTCGAGGCTGTCGGTGCCGTACTCCAGAGCGTAAGTGACGCTGACGCATTCGGCAGGCAGCTTTTTGGGCTTGCGCACCGGCACAAAGCCGGCGCCCAGCGCGTAGGCCAGCGCGGGCGCGAAGATGAACCCGCGGGCTTCGATCCCCAGGACGACATCCACCTGCGGTTCCGGGTAGTGGTCCTTCAGTCCATCGATGACGGCGCGAAAGCCGCGCTTGTCCTTGAGCAAGGTAGTGATGTCGTAAAAGAGGATCCCCGGCTTGGGGAAATCGGGCACTTCGCGGATCAGTTTCTTCAGGTCTTTCATCGGGCCTCGATACGGAATTGTAGCGCACGGTGCGGAGGGAGCCGCGGCCGGAGGGGAGTGCTTGGTGGCGACGGCTGCACAACTCTTGAAGCTTATTGGCCAATCTGCTGTCGCAAGACCGATCTCATATTTACCGGCGAAGAGCGGCTTCTGGGCGCTCAAGCTCGGCAAAGAACTTCTCTCCCTCAATGCTTTCGCCGCGGTCAAGCGAAGCCAGGCGGCGGTCAATCTCCCTGCGGAACTCAGAAAGTTGGGCAACCCGCACTTTGTCGTGGTCCTCCAGGAGGCGCAACGCCTCGCGGACGACTTCGCTCGCGGAGTTGTAGCGGCCGGTCTTTACTTTGTTGTGGACAAGCTTTTCAAGCTCGGGGGTGAGGTTGACATTCATGCGTATCTCCCGTTTGCCGTTGTTCCTCAAAGCCGAACGTACCGTATCTGTCCATCATTGGCAGAATGGGCGGCGAGTTGGTCGAGTGCTGACGCCGCGCGAGTTTTTGCGGACAATAGAAGGAGAGGGGATATGAGCAAGAGCATCGCCGTACCCGAGGATCTGCACAACAAGGCTGCCGAGCTTGCAGCCAAGGACCACGTCTCCGTTGAAGAGTTCGTGTCCTCGGTCCTCGCAAATCGTCTTGCCAGCCGCGAGTACATCGAGTCCCGTGCCAGGCTCTTCAATAGGGAAGACTTCGAGCGAGCGTGAGGGCAAAACCATGGCTGCGTACATGATCGTGAATCTCGAGGTGAAGGATCGAGAGGCTTACGAACCGTATAAGGCTGCGATGCCGGTCTTGATCCGTAAACACGGCGGCGAGTACCTGGTGCGAGGCGGAAACTGCGAGGTCCTGGAAGGAGACTGGAAACCGAAGCGCCTGGTCCTATTCCGGTTTCCGGATATGGAATCGATCCGGGCGCTGTTTGACGATCCGGAGTATCAGCCGTGGAAGGCGCTCCGGCAGAGCGTAGCCTATACCGAGGCGGTCGCGGTGGAAGGCGTGTGACCCAGGGATTGTGGGACAGACGCTTCCGTCTGTCTTGTCCCTACTGGAGTTCTCCGATGTACGCCACCGTATTCCCCTTGCTCATGGACGGGACTGCGCCGATGTACACGATCACGCCGGAGACGGGGGCGATTGCGTCCCACACCTTATTGCCGAAATAGTCCGTGACGTAGCCGATTTTCATCCCCTGTTTGACGTAGGCCTCGGGACCGGCCAGCGGATAAAAGACGCCATCCTGCTCGCTGGTGAGAACCGTAATGTGGGCGATCCACAGGGGGTGCTCGACCGACAGCGGCGTGCCTGCCAGCATCTTGAGATGACGCATGACACTGAGGGAGCCCTGAATCAGTGCGTCCACATCGTCGGAGTTGGTGGTGCCGGCATGACCCGCTTCAGCGACCACCGCGGGCTTGCCCTTCTCCTCGGCGAAACGGCTGATCGACGTGGCGCCGCGAGCCGCCACCGCATTCGGACCGGACGGCCGATAGTCCTGGATAATGATGTGGTCGAGGCCGAAGGCCAGCACCAGGGCGCGCGAGGTGGCATCGAGGGGCTCCTTGCCCGTGTTTGCCCAATACGAATACCGGTGGAGGTTCTCGTCGAGATCGCCTCCATGTAGATCGATCAGGTAGTCGCACTTTTCTACCACCTGCTGGGCGATGGCCCACGATGCCCGCTCCGTCTGGGTGCCATCGGCCTTCCCCGGAAAGAACCGGTTCATGTTTTTACCATCCACCGGATTCAGGTGGGGAACCTTTTGTGCGAAGGATGCAGTGTTCACGAGAGGCACGACGATCATCGCCCCGGAGACGCCGGCCGGATCGACGGACTGGGCCAGTTTCTGCAATGCGAGGATGGAAGCATATTCGGTCCCGTGCGACCCGGCGACCAGGGCCAGCGTGGGCCCGGGCTTCGCTCCGTTGATGACGATGACCGGGATGTTGGTGGCTGCGTCCACTCCCGCAGGCACCTGGAGGAAGCCAGTGGTTCTCTGTCCAGGTCGTGCCGTGGCGGTGCCAACGGTGACGTCAGCGGCTCGTCCGAGGCCGGAGAGGAACAGTATCAGGGGCAGACTTACCAGTGGTTGAAAAATTCGACGCATAGCTCATCTTACTAGGTGTCAGAATCTAACTATGACCAGTATCTTTCGAGACAATCTGTTGAAGGACAAAGTTGCCTTCGTGACGGGAGGCGGCAGCGGGATCGGCCGGCGAATTGCCGAGCGGTTTGCCGAGCACGGATCCAAGGTCGTCCTGTCGGGCCGTAAGCAGGAAAAGCTCGACGACGCCGCCCGGTCGATCCGCGCCGCGGGAGGAACCGCGGAGACTGCCCGCCTGGACGTTCGTGAGTATGAATCGCTCGAAGCCGCGCTCCAGAAGACGCGCGAGCAGTTTGGTGAAATCGATATCCTGCTATGCGCCGCCGCCGGAAACTTTCCGGCGCTGGTCAGCGGGATGTCCGCCAACGGGTTCAAAGCCGTGATCGATATCGACCTGCTCGGGACCTTCAATACCTGCCGCGCCGCTTATCCTCACCTGCGCAAGCCCGGCGCTTCCATTATCAGCATCTCGGCCAATCACGCCACCATGCCCATCGCCTGGCAATCGCACGTATGCGCCGCCAAAGCCGGGGTTGAGTTGCTCACCAAGACCCTGGCTCTCGAATGGGGACCCCAAGGCATCCGCGCCAATTGCATCACGCCGGGGCCGACGGATGACACCGAGGGCATGCGGCGCCTGGCGCCAACCGAAGAGGCGCGCCGCGCGGTGGAACGGAACGTCCCGCTGCGAAGATTCGGGACCAAAGAGGAACTCGCCGATCTGGCGCTGTTCCTCTGTTCCGATGCGGCATCCTACATCACTGGCGCCGTCTATGTTTCCGACGGCGGTCAGTCGCTCTGCCGAACCGGAGCCGTTGCCGCCGCGGCGCTGTAAGCTTCCGGGCGGCCGGATGGATCGGATTCCCAGACGATGGGATTGTTCCGGTTTCTCCAATCGTCGATGAACGCCTGGTAGCGGGCCTCCAGAAGGGTCCGTTTGATCTTCAGTGTGGGCGTCACCAGGCCGTTTCCAACGGTCCATGGCCCATCCGCAATGGCCAGGAACTTCACGCGTTCATGGGGATCCAGTTGCCCGTTCAGTTGTTCGATTTGCGCCCTCAGGGACTCTTCGAGCTCCGCTCTCGCCTTCGGATCGGCGGCGCGTTTCCGCGCATCCTCCGACAGCAGGATCACGGCGAACGGACTAGGCAATCCGGCGCCCATCAGGCAGCCTGAATCAATGGCGGGATGGGCCAGCAGGCGGCCTTCAATCGGCGCGGGGGCTACATACTTCCCTTTGCTGGTCTTGAACTGCTCCTTGACGCGGCCGATGAGCTTGAGCTGGCCATCCGGATCCATCTGGGCTACATCACCGGTCCGAAAGAAGCCATCCTCCGTGAAGGAAGCGCGGGTGCTTTGTGGATCCTTGTAATACCCCAGCATGTTCATGGGGCTTCGGATCAGCAGTTCGTCGTTTTCACCGAGCTTGGCCTCGACGCCCGGGATGGCCGCGCCGACGTAGCCGACGCGCAGAGTGCCCACCGCGGGAAGGTGAGTGATCCAGGTCTCGGTCATGCCGTATCCTTCGACGAGTTCGAGCCCCAGATTGCGGTACCACCGCAGGATTTCAGGCGGCAGAGGAGCCGCCCCGCAAGCGGCGAGACGCGCCGTGTTCAACCCGAGCTGGTGCAGAATCCGCCTCTTGATGATGCGATTCACTACGGGTATACGCAGCAGCTTGTTCAGTTTCTCCGGGGGGATCTTGGTAAATACACCCTGCTGGAACTTCAATAACAGCCGCGGCACGGAGAGGAACAGTGTGGGGCGCGCGCGATGCAGGTCCGTAAGGAAAGTCTCGATGCCCTCGGTGAAGAAGATGCGAGAGCCCAGACGCAATGAGACGACCTCGACGCCCATGCGTTCCACAACATGCGCCAGCGGCAGGTAGGAGAGGATGCGCTGATCCGACCTGAATTCGAACACCTGCGCACACGTTCTGGCATTAAACGCCAGCGCCTGGAAGCCGTGCATGACACCCTTGGGTGTGCCGGTTGTGCCGGAGGTGTAGATAATGGTCGCCAGATCCTCCGCGGGTCGTGTGGGAGAATCCAGCATAGGCGTGTGGCTTTCAACCAGGGAATTCCAATCGTTGTATTCTCCGTCCGGGGCGGTCGGGAAGCCAACCGACACCACAGTGGATGGAACACCGAGAAAGGACGCCTCGTTCTCATCGGTAGCGCCAACAAAGCAGGCCTTGGCCTCGCTGTGCTCCAGGATCTGTCGCACCGTCTGGGCTTTGAGCGAAGGATAGATGGGAACCGACACATATCCGGCCATCCAAATGGCCAGATCGGCTAGGATCCACCATGCACAGTTCTTGGACAGGATCGCCACGCGGGTACCCGGTTCCCAGTTCTGCGCCTTGAGGTAGCCCGCCATGCGGCGCACCTCGTCCATGGCTTGCGACCACGTCCAGTCGCGTACCTTCCCGCCATCGAACGGCTGTGTGAGGAATATGTGCTGGGCGCGCGCACGCTCCCAGTGGTAGATACACTGCAAAGGAAGATCTTCTTCGGTCACGGTGCGCATCATCGTTCTCCCGATACTGCGCGAAGGTTGCGGAAGTCCTCGTACCGGTTCCGTCGGTGAGACCGGTGGGACAGACGATCGTTTCTTGTCGTCTGTCGTCCGCCGTCTGTTCCCCATGGGCTCGGCAGACCACAAAAAACGACGGTCTGCCCCACCTCACGCGGACCAAGGTGTCGAAAACTTCCGCAAGATTGCCACTTGCGTTTTTTCTTACCCGTGGGTAAGATATCAGTTGCAGCCCCGCGTGTCAACCGGGCTTTTGCAACTTCGTCATGCCGAAAGACGCAGTCCTCCCGCCATCGCACTGGAAAGCATTTGCCAGCCGGCGTCGCGACCCTGCAACCAAGCGTGAGGCGGTACTCGAAACGGCCGCCCAGCTATTCCTGGAAAAGAGCTACGGGCGGACCTCGTTAAACGATGTTGCCGAGCGGTTAAACATCACCAAGCCCGCCCTTTATCACTATTTCCGAAATAAAGAAGACATTCTGCTGGAGTGTTATCGTTTAGGCACCGGGCTCATCGAAGAAATTCTCAATGAGATTGCGGACCACTGCGGAACCGGGCTGGAAAAGGTGGAGGCATTCATCTATTCCTACGCAAATGTCATGACCGTCAATTTCGGAAGGTGCGTCATGCGGCTCGACCAGGGCGACCTGTCGAGCGAGGCGCTCGCGGAAGTACGCACCTACAAAAGAAAGATCGACCGCCGTCTGCGATCCTTCATACAGGAAGGCATCGGTGACGGGTCCATTACGCCTTGCGATCCCAAGATCGCCGCATTTTCGATTGCCGGGGCGGTGAACTGGATCTGCATGTGGTACGAGCCGGATGGAGCCCTTTCGGCGGAAGAGATTGCCTCGCAGTTTGCACGTACCTTGACCCAGGGCCTGGTCGCGCGCCGCCGAAGGGCGCATGCGGGCGCGATGCCCGGCCGCAGTCCGGTTCCGGTCGCGGGCGGCCCCTTACCGGCGCCAAAAAAACGGCAGAGAGTTTCGAATCAGGAGTCATTGGCATGATCGCTGAATCAGTCAAGCCGGCCGAGGCCGGACCGTCTTCGCCCGAAGGGGCATCTATCCTCATCCAAAAAGCAGCCGTGCTGGGGGCCGGAACCATGGGCTCGCGAATTGCCGCGCATTTGGCAAACGCGGGACTTCAGGTGGTTCTGTTGGATATCCCGACGGAGGGAACAGCGCGCAGCGCCGTCGCCGCGCAGGCGCTCGAAGCTCTCAAGAAGTCCAAGCCGGCTGCGTTTTACGACCCATCGTTCGCAACGCGGATCACCATCGGCAATTTCGACGACGACCTGGCACTGCTTCGAGACTGCGCCTGGGTCCTTGAGGCGGTGACCGAGAATCTGGCCATCAAGAAGGCGCTGCTAGAGCGGGTGGCGCCCCACCTGAAGCCGGATGCGATTCTCACCACCAACACCAGCGGCCTGTCCATCGCGTCCATCGTCGCGAGCATTCCGGAGCATCTCCGCCGGCGCTGCTTTGGAGTACATTTTTTCAATCCGCCGCGCTACATGCGGCTGGCGGAAATCATCGCGACGCCAGAGACGGAACGAGCTGCCGTAGAGGCGGTGGCCCACTTCGCCGACCTGCGGTTGGGCAAGGAGGTGGTTTTCGCGCGCGATACCCCCAACTTCATCGCCAACCGCATCGGCGTGTTCATCATGCTGGAAGCGGTACGGCTGATGCAAGCCGAAGATCTGACCATCGAAGAGGTGGATGCCCTGACCGGCACCGCCATCGGCTGGCCCCGGACCGGGACCTTCCGCCTGGCCGACCTGGTGGGACTGGATGTGCTCGCGCACGTGGCCCAAAACTTCCCGCGTTCGCACTCCGGCGCCGAGGAGATGAGCCTGCCGCCGTTCGTCAAGACCATGCTGGAACGGCGTTGGCTGGGCGACAAGACCAGGCAGGGCTTCTACAAGAAGGAGAAGGACGTCGAAGGCAAGGAAGTCCGCCTGGTGCTGGACTGGAAAACGCTGGAATACCGGCCGGCTTCGCGGCCCAAACTGCCGGTGCTCGAAATGGCGAAGAATGCCGAGCAGTTGCCGGACCGCTTGACGCAAATCCTCAGCGGCAATGTCAAGAAAGATAATGCGGCGCGCTTCCACTGGCGGCTCCTGAGCGGTCTATGGAACTACGCGGCCGATTGCCTGCTGGAGATTGCCGACGAACCCCAAAGCATCGATCGCGCGATGCGCGCGGGCTTCAACTGGGAGATGGGGCCATTCCAACTCTGGGACGCGGCCGGGGTCCGAGGCACAGTCGAACGCATGCAGGCGGCCGGCGAGCCGGTAAGCCCACACGTCCAGGCGCTGCTGGCTGCAGGCGCCGACTCCTGGTATCGGAACCATGGCCGGGAGTGCTTCAACCTGGCGAGCGGCGCGTACGAGCCGATCGCGGAAGCTGCCGGCATCGCGCGCATCGCCAAGTTCAAGGCTTCGAACGGTGTGGTGCGCAAGAACGCGGGCGCCTCGCTGGTGGATCTCGGCGAAGGAGTGGCCTGTCTGGAGCTCCACTCCAAGAAGGACGCGATAGGCGAAGACATCGTCCGCATGGTGACCGAAACATTGCGGCCCGAGAGCGACGCGGTTCGAAACTTCTCCGCCTTCGTGATCTCGGGCGATGCCGATAACTTCTCGGTGGGCGCCAATTTGATGCAACTGCTCCTCAGCATCCAGGAAGAGGAGTGGGACGATATCGATCTCGCGGTGCGCGCGTTCCAGGGGATGACGTCGGCCATCAAATTCTGCCCGCGGCCGGTGGTGGTGGCGCCGTATGGCTTTTGTTTCGGCGGCGGGGCCGAGATCGCCCTGCATGCGGCGCGGGTGCAAGCTCACGCGGAGCTCTACATAGGGCTGGTGGAGACGGGCGTTGGCCTCTTGCCCGGAGGCGGCGGCTGCAAGGAGATGACTCTCCACGCCGTAAACGCGGCGGCTTCCGTGCGCGAGGGTGGACGGAGCGAATCTGTGGAACTGCTGGAAACCCTGCGGCGGAACTTCGAGACGGTCGCCATGGCCAAGGTTTCCACTTCGGCGGTGGAGGGGCGCCGGCTCGGCTTTCTGTCCGAGAGCGATGGCATCACCATGAATCGCGAGCGGCTGCTGACGGACGCGAAAGATTTGGCGCGTGACATGGCCCATGCCGGTTACGCGCCGCCCGCGCCGCGCACGGATATTCCCGCCCCGGGTCAAAACATGCTGGCGACGCTGAAGCTGGGCGTACACATGATGCGCCAGGGCGAGTACATCAGCGACCACGATGCGAAGGTGGGCAACTGGGTGGCCCACGTGCTGTGCGGCGGCAATATCACGCCGGGCACTCTGGTGAGCGAGCAGTATCTGCTGGATCTGGAACGGGAGGCCTTCCTCTCGCTCTGCGGCCAAAAGAAGACGCAGGAGCGGATCGCCTTCACGTTGAAGAGCGGGAAGCCGTTGAGGAACTAGGGTTGTGGGGCAGCTTGTCAAGCTGCGCGCCGGTTGGTAACCGGCGCTCCAGGCGGGTTGCCAACCCGCCGCAGGCTGCCAGCCTGCCCCACATGAAGGAAGAGTGGAGAATCGCAAATGAGAGACGCAGTGATTGTCAGTTCGGTACGGACGGCCGTCGGTAAGGCCCCCAAAGGGACCCTGCGCGCGACGCGGCCGGATGACTTGGGCGCGGTCGCCATCAAGGGCGCGCTGGAACGCGTACCTAACCTGGATGTGCGCGAGGTGGAGGATGTCATCATCGGCTGCGCCATGCCGGAAGGCGAGCAGGGAATGAACGTGGCCCGTATGGCTGCGCTGCGAGCGGGGATGCCGATCGAGTCGTCCGCTATGACCGTCAACCGCTACTGCGCGTCGGGGCTGCAGGCGATCGCCCTGGCGACGGAACGCATCCGCGGCGGCGGCGCAGACGTGGTGGTCGCCGGTGGGACGGAGTCCATGTCGTTTGTGCCCATGGGCGGCCACAAGATTTCCATCAACCCCTGGCTGATGGAGCACTACCCGGACTCCTATCTCTCGATGGGGCTAACGGCCGAGCGCTTAGCACAACGCTATGGCATCAGCCGCGAGCAGGCCGATCAGTTTGCCCTGTGCAGCCATCAGAAGGCCCTGGGAGCGCAGGCGGCCGGAAGATTCGAGCAGGAGATCGTACCGGTTCCCGTCACCTTCGCGGCGCCGGATGCAAAGTCCAGGATCAGGAAGACCGAGTTGCAATTCAAGGTGGACGAAGGCCCGCGCGCGGATACGTCGCTCGATGCCCTGGCGAAACTCAAACCGGCATTTCACGCGAAGGGCACGGTGACGGCGGGCAACTCCTCGCAGACTTCGGACGGCGCCGCCGCGGCGGTGGTGATGTCCTTGGAACGCGCCCAGGCCCTGGGCATCCAGCCGCTGGTCCGCCTGGTGGCCTATGCGTACGCTGGATGCCTTCCGGAAGAGATGGGCATCGGGCCGGTCTACGCCATCCCCAAGGCGCTCAAGCTGGCGGGGCTGACGCTGGATCAAATCGAAGTGATCGAATTGAACGAGGCGTTCGCGGCGCAAGCGCTGTCGGTGATCAAAACGCTGGGGCTCGACATGGCCAAGGTCAACGTGAATGGCGGCGCCATCGCGCTGGGGCACCCGCTGGGCTGCACTGGCGCCAAATTGACCGCCAGCCTGATACAGGAAATGAAGCGCCGCAAAGCGAAATACGGGATCGTGACGATGTGTGTGGGCGGCGGGATGGGCTCCGCGGGGATTTTCGAGAACTGCAATTAGTAACTCAAGAACAGAGGTGATGCCTATGGCGACGACTGAAATGCACGTAATGGCGAAACGGGTTAAGGGCGGGAGCTTTCTCACCGAAGAACGCGAACCGCAGGACATATTCACAGCGGAGGACCTTTCCGACGAGCACCGGCAGATTGCGAAAACCGCTGTCGAGTTCACGACCAACGAGGTGATGCCGGCCACCCAGGAGATCGAGGCCAAGAATTTCCAGGTGACCCGGAGCCTGCTGCGCAAGGCAGGCGAACTGGGACTGATGGGGGTGGATGTCCCCGAAGCTTACGGCGGGTTGGGGATGGACAAGGTGACTTCCGCGCTGGTTGCAGAATCGATCAGCCAGCTTGCCAGCTTCTCCGTGGCTTTCAGCGCTCACGTGGGCATCGGCACGCTGCCGATTGTGTGGTACGGCACGGAAGCCCAGAAGCGGAAATACCTGCCGAAACTGGCCACCGGGGAGTGGATCGGCGCTTACGCGCTGTCCGAGTCGTCGTCGGGTTCGGATGCCATGCATTGCCACACGCGCGCGGTGCTGTCCCCGGACGGCAAGCACTATATTCTCAACGGCGAGAAGATGTGGATCTCCAACAGCGGTTTCGCCGATGTGTTCACGGTCTTCGCCAAGGTGGACGGCGAGAAGTTCTCCGCCTTCATCATCGATCGCAACACGCCGGGTTTCTCGGTCGGCTCCGAGGAGCACAAGCTCGGCATACGCGGATCGTCCACCTGCCCGCTGATCCTGGCCGATTGCCAGGTGCCGGTGGAGAACCTGTTGGGAGAGGTCGGTAAAGGGCACCACATCGCTTTCAACATCCTGAACATCGGACGTTTCAAGCTGGGGGCCGCATGCGTGGGGGGCGCCCGCAATGGACTGCGCAACGCCATCGGATACTCTAAGGAGCGCAAGGCGTTTGGCAAGTCCATTTGTGAGTTCGGTCTGATCCAGGAGAAACTCGCCGAGTGCGCCACGGGAATCTATGCCGGCGAGTCGCTGGTATACCGCACCATCGGGATGATCGACGCGGCCCTGGCCGATCTGGACGCGAACGCGGAAGGAGCCTCGCGGGAGATCCAGAAGCGCATCGAGGAGTACGCCGTCGAGTGCTCGATCCTGAAGGTATGGGGATCCGAGATGCTCGATATGGTGGTCGACCACGTCCTGCAGATCTATGCCGGATATGGCTACGTGGAGGAGTACCCGGCCGAGCGTGCCTACCGCGATTCGCGTATCAACCGCATCTTCGAGGGAACCAATGAAATCAACCGCCTGATCATTACCGGATGGTTGATGAAGCAGGCCATGGCGGGACACTTGCCGTTGTTGCCGGCGATCAAGAAGCTCATGGATGAGGTAATGTCGGGTCCCAGCGCGGGCGAAGACTACGACGGTCCCCTGGCCGCCGAGCACAAGCTGCTGGCCAATGCCAAGAAACTCACTCTGTTCGCTGCGGGGGCGGCCTCGCAGAAGTATATGCAAGGCCTCGCGGAGCAGCAGGAAGTGATGGGCGCGCTGGCCGATTCGATCATCGAAGTCTATGCCATGGAGTCGTCGATCCTGCGGGCCGAAAAACTGATCGGCGCCAGGGGTGAAGCCGGCGCGCGGCAAGCGATTGCCATGACCCGGTTCTACGCCGCCAAGGCCACCGAAAGGATCGAGCAGTCGTCCAGAAAGGTCATTGCCACGGTTGCCGAGGGGGACATGCTGAGAACCCAGATGGCCATCCTGCGCAGACTGGCAAAACACGAGCCCGCCGACACCATTTCGCTGGGCCGCCAGATCGCGCGCCACGTCCTGGCCGCAGGCCGCTACAGCCTGTAGACGTGCGACGAGCGCAGGTGCTCTAGCCGGGTTCGCGCGGTCGAGCCTGTCCGCGCCGACCTCGCATCGATCCCCGATCCGGTCTCGAGGCACTCCGGCGAGGCCGACGCCGGACCGCGGGACCAGGTCGACCGTGCCCCCGCCGACGGCGATGCCCAAACCGCGGTGGGGGCGGCTCGCAACCGGGCTCGCCGTGCCCCGGATGCGATCCCGATCGGGAGCTCGGTGCCGATCGGAGCAGACGTCCGAAGCCGCCGCGGCAACGCCTGATCCTCGGTCGGCCGGAGCTCGGGCTGCGAGGGATTCGCAAGGTTCCGTGGCCACGCCGGGACCATGGCGCAAGCCGGAGCCGGGCATTGTCACGCGACCGACATGTCCACCTCTCCCCCTCGGTCGGACGCCTCGCTCCTCGACCTCATGGAGGAGCTCGTGGCGTCCATCGAGCTGCTGGATGCGAGCGACCCCGATGCCCCGGCGTGGGAGGCCATGAACCGGATCGCGAGGCTGCAGGAGGAGCTGGCGCGA
>JAIQFL010000308.1 GCA_020073365.1 Terriglobia bacterium
GAAGCCCGCTAACATCAAGATCGATCCCGAGGACAACGTCAAAATCCTCGACTTCGGGCTGGCGAAAGCGATCTCAGATCCCGCCGACCCGGCTTCGAGCGATCCCACCAGGTCGCCGACGATTACCATGGGCCCGACCGTCGTGGGCACGATTCTCGGCACAGCGGCGTACATGGCCCCCGAACAGGCTCGCGGCAAGAAGGTCGATCGGCGGGCGGACATTTGGGCGTTCGGCGTGGTGATCTACGAAATGCTGACCGGCGAGCGGTTGTTCCAGGGCGATGACGCCGTACAGGTGTTGAGCCGCGTCCTGGAGCAGAAACTGGATCTCGATCGCGTCCCGGCGAAGTTCCGCCAATTGGTCGCGCGGTGTCTGGAGCGGAATCCGAAAGATCGGTTGCGGGATATCGGGGAGGCGCGGTTCCTGTTGGACGCGGACAGCGGGGCTCAAAGCCCGCCGGCTGCAAGTCCGCCCCATAGACAATGGCTTCCGTGGGCTGCCGCGGGCGTTTTGATGCTGGCGCTGATCGCGCTCGCCACAATCCACTTCCGCGAACAACCTCCCGATCCGCCCAAGCCGATCCGCTTCCAATTCACGCCCGCGAATGTAACCATCACCGCAAACATGCGCTTCGCCTTATCCCCGGACGGAGCCAAACTCGCCTATTTCGCCGCTGATCGGGATGGCACGGCCCACCTGTGGATCCGTGCAATGGACACACTCGAATCGCGGCCTTTGTCGGCCACCGGCCTGTCAGCGACCGTGCCGCTCTTCTGGTCCTTCGACAGCCGGTTTATTGCCCTCTCTACCCCGGGAAAGCTGAAGAAGATCGACATTTCGGGCGGCCCGGCCCAGACGCTCTGCGATGTGCCAGGGACGGTCATCGGAGGGTCCTGGAACCGCGACGGCGTAATTCTTTTCTCAACCAACACCACGACTCCAATCTTGCGGGTTTCGTCGGAAGGAGGCGCGGCTACATCGGTCACCGCGAACCAGCCTGGGGAACTGAGCCAACTTTGGCCGGTCTTCCTGCCGGATGGGCGGCACTTCCTTTATCGGCGCACGGTCCGTCCCGAATCCTCGGGCATCTATCTCGGTTCGCTGGACGACAAACCGGACCAGCAGAGCTTGAAACGCCTCGTCGCCACCGATTACATCGCGGATTTCGTGCCTTCACCTGACGGCAACTCCGGGGAGATCCTGTTCCTGCGCGAAGGGACGCTATTCGCTCAGGGCTTCGATCTCCGCGGTCTGAAAGTAAGCGGCGATGCTGTTCCAGTTGCCGAGCAAGTGGGGAACTATCTTTCTGTAGGACAGTTTTCCGCCTCCCGTAGCGGAGCGTTGGTCTACCGGTCCGGAGCCGCAGGCGGATACGCCCGGCTCACGTGGTTAGACCGGCATGGTAATACTGTCGGCACGTCGAACGATGCGGACTATTATTACAACTCACTCACCGTGTCGCCGGACGGTTCCCGTGTTGCAGCGGAGCGGGCCGATGGACCCGGAAGAAACATTTGGCTGGTCGACCTGGCGCGCGTTGGACGGACTCGCTTCACGTATTCGAATGTCGCCTTAGATGGGTACCCCGCCTGGTCGCCTGACGGGACGCGAATCGCATTTTCGTCGAACCGCGCAGGTGTATACGACCTCTATCAGCGCGCCGCCAACGGAGCTGGTGGAGACGAACTGCTGCTCAAGTCCGACTTGAATAAGTACGTGGCGGACTGGTCTCGGGACGGACGGTTCCTCTTGTTCGATCAGGCGATCGAAGGCAACAGGCGCGAATTGTGGGTGCTCCCGATGGATGGCACGGGTGAACGGAAGCCGGTTCCGTTCCTGCGAACCGATTTCGACACCCGCTCCGGGCGCTTTTCACCGGATGGCCGCTGGATCGCTTACCAGTCCAATGAGTCCACGAAAGACGAGATCTACGTGCGGCCGTTTCCGGCTCCCGCAGGCGGCGGAGGGAAATGGACGGTCTCGCAAGGCGGTGGCCGCCAGCCTCGGTGGCGCCGGGATGGCAAGGAACTCTTCTATATCGGGCTAAACGGGGAGCTCATGGTCTCGGAAATATCCACCAGCGGCGCAGCGTTTCAATCGCAAATGCCCAAGCTGCTTTTCCAAATCAAAGCACCGTTAATCCCGCCGGGCTGGGATGTGAGCGTGGACGGGACGAAGTTCCTGTTTCCCGTCACCAGTGGCGAGGCGACTCAGGACCCGTTTACCGTGGTTCTGAATTGGATGGCGCTACTGAAGAAATGACTCAATTGGCGCATAGCGCCAGGTGGGACCAATCCCGTCATGTAAATCGGTAGTGACCGGACGATTCTGGACTGTTGTTCGGCCATCCGGAAGTTGGCACGCGTTAGTAGGCCAGCGCCGATTCGTTTGGCGGAAGCTGGTGGATAAGAGAGTTCGAGTCCAAGCCGGGGTCGCTGTCAAGCGGGGCCAATCCAAAAGAAACGTCTGAAAGGCCCGTAATGAAATCAATCAGATAGCGTGAAGTCGAGAAGTCTTAGACTGGCTCCCCACACTGGACACGTTTCGAACCCTTGCGGGCCTAATCCCCCTCTGCTCGAACTGAGTCAACCACTGAGTCGAGAGGAACTTAAGCGCTAACGAGAAAGACTTGTCCAAACTGGGCGGCCAGATCGGATGCATCTCGAACCACCAACAGCCGGCCACAGCAAAAATCGAAGCGGTATCGTTCAGACAGGTGGCTACTCCATATAGAGGTCCCACTTGGCTGCGAACATCCGCAGAGGACCATGGCACACAGGTCAGAAGTCTTACAATGGCTGCTCCTCCGAAAGGTCATTCTGGTGATGAACGAGCTTCCCGCTCACCACGCGGGCAACCAATTAAGCGCAATTTTCATATTCCTCAGGGAGACATCGCGGAGGCCGCGATAATATATGGGAATGTTGGATGACGCCAGAAAGCTGATTTTCATCAGTTTTCGCGATGCCGCGCCGGACAGGGATTTGGCCCGTGCGCTCGCTGCGACCTTATCGGCGGAGCACGACGTCTTCTGCTCCTTGAATCTGCAACCAGGCACGGAATGGGGACCAGCAATCGAGAGAGCGCTTCAGCGGGCTGACGTGTTCCTCGTCATCGTGTCGGAAGCCCTGCTGGCACGCAGCAATATGGTGCTCGGCGAAATTGAAGAAGCAGTCCGCCGGCGGGAACAGTCGGACCTGCCTCTCATCATCCCAGTACGCCGAGGCCTTCAGGGAGTCCAGCTTCCATACCCTTTGGGCGGTTACCTGAATCGCTATCAGTTCCTGCAGTGGGATGGTGACGACGCCGCACCCGTGATCCAGGCAGTACGACGGACGATTCATGATACCGGGAGCGCTCCACCTGATCCTGGGCCCTGGGAACGGCTGGGACGAATCTTTTCCGGCTCCACCCGGAGCGAAATGATGCGGCAATCCATGATCGAACGCGTCAGGCACACCTGGATTCACGCCGTGCTGGAACAGTCGTTGTACGCAGTGGCTCGCATCGACATCCGGTTTGAGGCGCTGCCTTCCCCACAGCGGCGGCTGGTGGATCTGCGGGTGCAAAGTGTCGAGGAAAGCCGCCTCCTGCTGCCCGGCACCAGCATTCAACGGATCTTCGGCGAGCACCTCGGGCAGTTGCTCATTCTGGGGGTGCCCGGAGTCGGGAAAACGACCCTGTTGCTGGAACTGGCGCGCGATCTGCTGGCATGGTCCGAAGGCTATGCCAAACGGCCGGTTCCCGTGGTCCTGAACCTGTCCTCATGGTCGCCTGCACAGCAGCGGTTCGAAACCTGGATCGCGGAAGAGATGAACCGAAGCTACGACGTACCTCGCGACATCAGCCTGGAATGGGTGGATTCGAATTTGCTGATGCTGCTACTGGACGGGCTGGATGAAGTTGCGGCGAAGTGGCGGGACGGATGCGTGCAGGCGTTCAACAGCTTCCGCGCAACGCATGGTGTGATGCCTTTCGTGGTGTCGAGCCGTCTGGCGGAGTTCGAATCGCTCACCGAGAAGTTGCGCGTGCCGATGGCCGTAGTGGCACAACCGCTTGGGCGCATCGATGTCGAGAACTTCCTGGTTGAGGCGGGAGAGTCATTGGCGCCGGTTCGCTCCGCCCTGGCGGAGGATCCGACACTGTTGGAGCTGATCGACACGCCCCTGATGCTCAGCATTATGGCGATAGGCTGCGTCCAAGGGAGACAGCAAACGCCTCGGCCGTCGCCCTCCGATGGAAGCGTGGAATCGCGGCGGCAGGCGCTGTTTGCGCAGTATGTGGACGCCGTCATGCTGCGCCGGAGCGAGTCGCTGAAATACACGAGGGAAGAGATTCTCAGGTGGCTGTCGTGGTTGGCGGCGGAAATGCAGGGTCTGGGCCGCACGGTATTCCACCTGGAAGATCTGAATCGTGACTGGTTAGGCCGATCGGCGGATCGGCGACTGCTGTGGTTCGCGATGACGTTCGGCGTTTGGCTGGCGATTCCGGTCGCCTGGAATTGGGACTGGCTGCTGAAGCATAGCCTTCGGCCCGAATGGGCGCCGGCGCGCGCGGCCGGGTTGGCCCTCAGCGCCTGGCTGATTTTTCGGCCGAGCCGCGACAGGAGACCATCGTGGACCCGGCTACGCGACTGGATCCTGTTTGCCGGGGCGGCATCATGCGTTGCGCTGACGACTCTCCAGCAAAGGTCCGTCTCGGCGGTTTCAGCGTGGATCGGCTTTTCGATCATGCTGGGAGGGTTGGCACTGGCACTTTTCTGGAGGCAGCGCGGCCCAGGGCTCGAGCTGCCGATCTCATCCTTCTCGTGGGATTGGCGGTGGGCATTGCGCCAGAGCCTCTGGTCAGTGTTGGCTGGCGCGCCTCTGGGCATCGCAATCGGCCTCAACGACACGATCGAGAATCCTGACGATTATGGCGGTACTTGGATTAAAGCTCTGGCCGTGGCAGGGTACGGGGTGTTGGTGGGAGTGTGCTTGGGCCTTATCGCGTTTCCGGTGATCGCGCTGCGCCGCAGTATTCCGCAACAACAGACGAAGCCGGGCGCCGGAGTGTGGCGATCGCTCCGCAACGCCTTACTGGCGCCGCTGCTGGCGAGCGTGGTTCTCCTGGCCTTCGTATTGTGGCTGGACCGGACGCTTGAAAAGCCGTGGTATTTCTTCATCCTGGGTGCGACTGTCACCTGGGGGTTTCTTCGCGGCGGTCTGTTCTGCCTGCAACATCTCGTCATCCGCCTGCAGTTGAAGGCGAGGGGCAACGCTCCGTGGCGATTCGGTGCTTTTTTGGATAGCGCCGCGGAACTTCTGCTGTTGCGCAAGGTCGGGGGAGGGTATGTCTTTCTCCACCGAATGCTGCTAGACCACTTCGCCGCCCTGCACGGCGGAAGTAGGGCGGAGCCTCCCAAACCAAAGCCTGGGGCCTCGGCGTCTCGATAAGTCCGAGCTTTCCCTGGCCGAGCGAGAAAGTCGGCGGTGATTTCAAGCCAGTGAGCGAAAAGGATCGGGCCGTCCCCAGACCCAATGAGATTCGCCGGATTTCCGTCGGGCAAGTGAGCTGTAGCCGATGATGTGGCCAATCGAAGTCTTACGGCAGCCTTATCAGAGGCATCAGCGAGATTGCACCCGAAGGAAAGTTCGAGTCCTCTCTGGGGCCTCCTACGCCAGCTGAAACCAAGACTGTGATCGATGGGAGGGGATGGAAGAATCGCATCATCAACCAGATAGCGCGATTGAATTGGCTCCCCAGGTAGGACTCGAACCTCTGGCTCGCGGGCAGCACAGACCGCCCACGCCTTGTACGAAGCCCTAACTAACCCCTTCTGGGCAGCAAGAACCACGCCAACACCAGCCAGGCGGCGATGAACGACACGCCGCCTACCGGGGTGACCGCGCCTAGCATGCGGTTGCCCGTCACTGCCAGCAGATAGAGGCTGCCGGAGAAAATCACGATGCCGGCCAACAGCAGGCCGCAGACCCAGTTCGTCGCGTATTCCGAAAACGTACCAGTCTTCGGCAGGAAGGAAACCATCAGCAGGCCCAGGGCGTGGATGAAGTGGTAGAACGCCGCCTTTTCATATACGCCCATGGAATAGGCGTCGAGGCGGCCGCGCAGTCCGTGGGCTCCGAACGCGCCGAGGACTACGGCCAGCGCCAACAAGAAGGAGCCGATGGAACTCCAGGTCATCCAGTGCCTCCCCTTACTCGATCATGCGCCTCAGTGCGTCATCGCGTAGACCACGTAATTCACGCCGATGCGGATTCCGAGGTCGGAAAACTTGACCGGGTACTCCGGGTTGTCCGCGTGCTCCCAGGAATCGCCCAGATCCATGTTGTGGCAGATGGCGACCATGAGCCGGCCGTAGTCGTCGTAGATGCCGCGCCAATGCGGGTCCTTCCCGGTCTCGCCCTTTTCGTAGGTCTTCCCGGTCTCCAGGTACAGCGCTCCGGGCACCTGGTAGCGTGCATCGAGATCGTAAGTGGTGTGGAAGATGGCGTCCGACGAACTGATATCTACGATCCGGCGGTCGGGGAAAACCTTGTTCATGCTGGCCTTGAAGACGTCGTATTCGATCGCTCCGTGAAAGTCGTCGCACATGAAGAAGCCGCCGCGCAGCAGGAACTCGCGAAGGCCTTTAGCCTGAGCGTCGGTCAGGTCCCAGTGGCCCACTTCCACTCCGTAAAGCCAAGGCCAATCGTACTGGTCGCCCTCGTCGAGGTCCACGGGTTGCTCCACCGAGCGGGTGTGTACGCGGGTCAGGCGGCGCAGCGCTAATGAGAAGTGGCGGTCGGAACGCGGGTAATCCATGGTCCAGTTGGAACCACCCTCTTTCCAGCTTCCGTTTAACTCGAAGCCGCCGTAGTAGCGGCCCACGGGCGGGTACATCAAGCGTGCGAAGGTCCACTCACCCTTCTCCCGGAAGTCGGAGGGGATCGGATAGTCCGAATATTCCACGCCGGGATAGGTTCGGAAGGGCCGCTGGAATGCATACAGCGCGGTCATCAGGACGAGACTGCCGACGAGGATGGATGCGGCGCGGCGGAGTGGAATTGGCTGAAGCACTTCTGTACACGTCCAGGATACCATCGGTGCCGTTGTGTTATGGTTTCTGCATATGGCATCCAATGGTTCGATTTCCCGCCGGTCCTTTCTGGCGGTGGCGGCCACGGCTCCGCTGGCCTCCGCTGCGCCGCAGGCCAGGCACATCCCCATCGGTCTGGAGCTTTACTCGGTGCGCCAGGACCTCGCCAAGGACCTCAAAGGCACCGTGACGGCGGTCGCCAGGATGGGTTACGAGGTAGTCGAATTCTTCTCTCCCTATTTCAGTTGGACGACGGACTATACCAAGGAAGTGAAGAAGCTGATGGACGATCTCGGCATCCGCTGCAACTCCACCCACAATGGCGCGAACGCGTTCACCGGCGACGGCATCTCCAAAGCCATCGAGCTGAACCACGCGCTGGGCGGCAAGTTCATCGTGATGGCCAGTGCGGGCCGGCTTGAGCCGGGGCTGGACGGCTGGAAGAAGCTGGGCGACACGATCACCGAGGCCTGTGAGAAGTTCCGCGCGGCAGGCCTGCGGGGAGGCTATCACAACCACCAGGCGGAGTTCACGCCCCTCGAAGGCGAGCGGCCGATCGAGGTGATTGCCGCTAACACACCCAAGGACTTCATGCTGCAGCTCGACGTGGGCACGTGCGTGGAGATGAAGTCCGACCCGGTCGCCTGGATCGATGCCAACCCAGGCCGGATCAACTCGCTCCACTGCAAGGATTGGGCGCCGGGCGAAGGCAAGGGCTACCAGGTGCTGTTCGGCGAAGGCGTTTCGCCGTGGAAGGAGATCTTCGCAGCCGCGGAGTCCACGGGCGGCGTGGAGTATTATCTGATCGAGCAGGAGGGAAGCCGCTTCCCGCCGCTGGAAACCGCCGAGCGGTGTTTGGCCAATTGGAAGAAGATGCGGGGCTGAGCGCCTAAGGCAGCCGGAGCGGCCCGTCAGGGGAGCCTCGACCGGTTGGCGTTGACTCCGGCCTATCCGCAATCGCGCCAGGTCAGAAATACTGCCAGTAGCAACGGGGTGCTTGCATCAGCCAACCTATCTCCGCCCGCCCCGTCGAGGTTTGGCCGTGGTCGTGGTATTTTCATCTCTAAGCTTATGAAACCCAATCTTGCCCTTGTGGCAACTGTTTTAGCAGGAAGCATCTTCGCGCAGGCGCCGGAATACGGACCCGCGAAAGGTACACTGGTGATCCAGGGCGGAGGCGCCGACGTGGGCACCGGGATCTTTGAAACATTCGTCAATAAGGCCGGCGGGCTCGACGCAAAGATTGTCGTTGTCCCCACCGCCGGTGGCAACAGGACTCCGGACCGGAATATCAGAGTGTACAAGGAACAGGTCCTCGCCTCCTGGAAGAAGCGGGGAGCCACCAACGTCTGGATGCTGCATACGCACGACCCGAAGGTGGCGGATACCGAGGAGTTTGCGAAGATCTTGCGCGACGCTAACGGTGTCTGGTTCAATGGGGGGCGGCAGTGGAATATTGTCGACTCCTACGCAGGCACCTTGACCTTGCAGGAATTCCACAAGGTATTGGAGCGTGGCGGAGTGATCGGCGGCAGTTCGGCGGGCGCAACGATTCAAGGCGACTACCTGGTGCGCGGGGCGATCGCTGGATCGGAAATAGTCATGACGCCGGAACCGGAGCACGAACACGGCTTCGCCTTCCTCCGCAGGGTGGCGATTGATCAGCACATCAATACTCGCAACCGCTGGGACGACCTCATGTCGGTGATCAGGAAATATCCAAATTTGCTCGGAATCGGCCTGTCGGAAGGCACCGCGATCGTCGTGACCGGCGACCGGTTTGAGGTGATCGGAAAGTGGAAGGTTGCCGTACACGACAATACTCGCTTGTATCAGCCTTGGGAAAAGCCGTACTATGTCCTTGGCCCCGGGGATGTGTACAACATGAAGACGCGCACGATCGAAAAGTATGGCACTGGATCTCCGGTTCCGCCTCCCGTCATAAAGGCGAAGTAGACAGTTCACGCCGTTCTTGCGCCGAATGCGGCCGAAACACCACATAGACGTGCGGTTATCATGGCTGCCGCCCAAGTATTTAGGGACTGGTGCGCGGGCCTGTTGCCTTTCCGAGCTGCACAAGGCGTTCCATGACAAGGTCTATGTCGATCCTTCGAACGAGCGAAGGAATTCCGTCAGGAGGTTGCCTGCGGCCGCAATCTCGTGATCACTCAGGCTCAGCGCTCGTTCAGAAAGCTGACCGTTTGGCTCTTCTTCTTTACCGATGTTCCCGCTCGAACGAATCACGCACTCGAGGTTGGGCCAGACTCACCGCAGTTGACAGAGATTTCATCCTCTCGCCTGGGAGCCGCTGTTCAGTGCGGACCTAGCCGGGGCGGGCCACGAGGCCACCGCGCGCCCGCGGGGCCAATCGCGTTGATCGCGCGTCGGAAGGCGATGAGTTTGATGGCCCCGGCACGCGAGAGCCGCGGCCCGGCGGTCGCGGTTTCACTTCGGCGCGTCCTAGCCGCGGGCGCTTCCTGACGCCGAGAGCGCGTTCGACGTCGTCGAGGCGCGGCGTGCCGATCGCGCGATCGTACGGAGGAACACGCCGGAGTCGAGATTCCGCGTTACGGATTCGTAAGCGAAGCCCGGCCGCGTCGCCCGAGGTCGCGGCTCACGAGTGTGCGGCACTCCCGCGGGCCAGTCGCGCGATCGCGCGACGGAATCGGCTGCCGCGCCGGCAGCGCGGTCGATCGCCGTGGGCTCGCGGTCGCGGCTTCGGTTCGTCGCGTCCATCCGCGGGCAATCAGAACCCGGTCGGGCACATTTGGTCAACGGGTCGAGCCCCCGCTTATCGATCTTTGGAAAAGCCAGCGCAACCGCTCTGAGTTGGGCCGATCCAAGAACTGTGGGATGAGGTTCGGCTGGAGGAACTACGACGCTAGGCGACCGGACCTTCCGGATACTGGGCAAGACTAAACCACGAGCACCAGACTCTTCAACAGCCTTGGGAGGAGGCTAACCACGCTGGGGGCCGTGGGCCTCCTGGATTCTTTTGTCCGGTTTGCCCTTCAGGGCTTGGGCACGCCGGCGCCTGTTTTCCCTACCCTCCATTTGGTTGTTACCGGACTGTACCGCTATGTCCGAAATCCCATGTACGTAGCCGTGGTGATGGCGATTCTCGGTCAAGGCTTGATTCTCGGAAACGTCACGCTGCTTGAATACGGCGGGCTTGTCTGGCTGCTGTTTGTTTGGAGAAGTCATCCCGAAAACGTGAGAGTGCCTGGGAAAGCTCCCCGATCGTCTCCGCGGTTGACTCATTCTTCTCTCCGCGCCCTCCGCGGCGGGGTGCCCTGTGGGTCCGATGAGCTTTTGCCGCCTGGCCCTCCACATGTACTTCGGCCCAGCGCTCAACGTCTAAAACGCCAACCGAATCTGCATCTCCAACCTGCGGTTATTGGCTGTCTCATAGAACCCTTCGCCGTTGGGTGACCCGGCGATCTGGTTCGCAGAGCCGAACAGACGCGATGTGATGTTGCCGATGATCGGCCCCGGGTTATTGTGGTTCAACAGGTTGCGGATCGACATCGAAAGCGTCAGATTGTAGCGCCGGCTGGTGGTTGGGTTGCCGATCACTCTGCCCATCCCCCCGCCGGAAGCCGCGGCCGGCGCCAGGCCGCCAATCGCGGGGCCCGCGCCCGCCCGCTGCTCCGCGCCAGCCCCTTTCCGCTCCCCTCCCCAACCAATAGCCTTCGACAGCCGCAGGTTCATGTTGATCAGCCGCGGTCCGCGACCGTAATTGCGCGGCAGTAGCGCCTCCCCCGCCGAGGGGTTCGGATCCAGCAGGCCGTATGGCGTCGGGATCAGCCCCGTCTGGCCCATGCCGGACGCCACTCCGGGCCGGCCGTTGAACAGCGTGGTTCCGTAGAGGTCGCTCCCCGCGGTGATGTCGAAGGGCGCGCCGGATTGCATCACCACGAACGGGCTGATGCGCACGTTCCAGCGGAAGTTGATCGACCCGCCGACGGTCCCCCGATGCCGCACGTCGGTTGACGCCGGCCCGTACTCACCCGCGAAGTTGTAGGGATTCGCCGGGAAGGTGCCGGCGCCGTCCGTATTGCTCATGGCGTGATTGAGCACGTAGAAGCCGAACAGCGAAAAGCCCGCGTTCAACTTCGCTTTGACGTTGGCGATCAACTGGTTCTGGTTATACAACCCCGCGGACTCCGTCAGGAACACTGGCCCGGGCAGCCCCCGCGGAAACACGCCGCTGCCTGGCACGTTCGGCTGGTAGGTCCCGGGCAGCGGCGCGTTGATGTCGTCCGAGCGCAACAGGTGCACCCCGTGAGAATTGGTGTAGGTCACCGCGAGCGTGGTGTTGGCCGGCAACTGCCGCTCCAGGGACACGGCGCTTTGCATCAGGTACGGCGCGCGCAGGGAGGCGCTCACCTCCTGGATCGTCTGGGTGGACTGGAACCCCGCCAGCATCGCGGCGGAAGGGAGATTGGGGAAGAAATCCGGATTGGCGACCACATACTGCTGCTGCACGGTGCCGTTGTAGCGCCCCGCGGCGAGAGTGTTGCCCAGTCCGAAGCGGTCGTAGAACATGCCGAATCCAGCGCGCAGCACGGTCTTCGATTTCAGTTTCTTGCCGCTGCCGGGCGCCCAGGCCACCGCCAAGCGCGGTGCGAGATTGCGCCAGTCGTGGATATTGGTCTGGGTCTCATAGCGGAACCCCAGGCTCAGCGTGAGGTTCGGCCGCACTCGCCAATCGTCTCCCGCGAAAACCCCCGCGTCCATCTGGTGGACCGCCAGTTCGGGAATCCCCTGGTTGATGCTGAACTGCGCGGCCCCGCCTCCCAGGGCCCGAATCTGCGCCGCAGGTATTCCCAGTTGCTGGAACAGCAGAGTCCGGCGATACCGTTCGATGGATTGGATGGGCGCGAGCGAACCGCCGGGCAGCGGTTGGTTATTGGAGCCCAGCACCGGCTCGAGGCCGCCTCCGCCGAACGAAAAAGTCCCGTTGAAATTTTGCGTTGCGACGCTGTCATCCATCTGCCCGCGCAACCGCACCCCGAATTTCAACGCGTGGGCGCCGTGGATTGTCGAGGTGTAGTTCTGCAGTTCGAAGCTGTTCTGCATATCGAAGGAGTGCCCGTTTTGTGAGCCGCCGCCGTTGAACGCGCCCAGAACCTGGATCGCCGGGCCCGGCGTGTTGGCGGTCAACTGGCTGGCCGCGCGGTAATACTGGAAACGGGTTTCATTCACGCTGACGCCCAGTACGGCGGTTTCGGCCACCTGCACGGTCTGGTTCAGATAGTGCGTCTGGTATCCCCGCGAGATGAGGTCGAAGCCGCCGATGCCCGCGTCCTCGGCGCCGGCCCGGGTCACTCCGTAACGGAACATCAGCGTGTTGTTGGGATTGAGCTGGTAGTCGATGCGCGGCGTAACGCGCGTGAAACGGCCCGCCGTGGTGAGCACGCTGTTGAATGGATTGATGGCGAACGTTTTCGGATCGACCACCACGCCATTCGTGATTGAGCCGTTGTCCACCATGTTCCGCTGCGCATCCAGCGTGAAGGATGTGCGCTTGTTGATTGGGCCGCCGGCGTTGCCTTCAAATTCCTGGAGCAGGAACGGCGCCTTTTCAGCCGCGTAGGGATTGCGCGAATTCCAGGCCTGCGTACCCAGGTTGTAATCCACGGTCCCACGATATTTGTCCGCCCCCGGCTTGGTGAAAATCTCGATGCGGCCCATCCCGAGCTTGTCATACTCCGGCGAAAACGGGTTCTGATTGATGCGGATCTCGCGAATGGATTCCTTCGGGGGAAGTTCTCCGCCGCTGAATCCGTCGATGAAGATGGCGCCGCCGTTGGGACCCGCTGCCGGCCCCGCCAGAACCTGCAGGTCCGCCATCAGGTCGTCGGGATTGTCCGAGAGCGCCAGCAGATCGTCGCCCGTCAACACCACGGCGCTGGCATTGTTGGCGGCCGCGGTGCTGACGGTGGGCCCGCCGTTCTCCTGCACGGTTACGCGCTCCGTCATGGAAGCCACTTTCAGATTCAGGTTCAGTGTCTGCGGACCCGGCTTCAGCGCGATCCTGCTCGCTTGCGGCTGCGCCAGTTGTGCGGCGGCCGCCTGCACCGTGTAGTTTCCGGGCGCGACCCCCGCGAACGAGTACCCGCCGCCGCTATCCGCGGTTGTGGTCTGAACCTTACCGTCCGCCGCGGTCAACGTAACGGTTGCCTTGGGCACGATCGCTCCGCTCTGGTCGGTCACCTGGCCGCGGAGCGTCGCAGTCTGCGAGAAAAGGCCGGGGGTCGCGAAAAGGGCAAGTAGTAAGCAGTAGATCGCACGCATCCGTTTGGCTCTATTATCCGCCTGGCATCATTAACGGACAATGAACCGCCCCCCGTGGAGACATCTGAGATAATCCGTCAAGAGAGATTTCCCGAAAATTTTTGGAAGCCTGCAACGGGCTGCCACCCCGCTCCGGTGACATTGGTGAAGGCGGCGCCCAGGGGCGAGTTTCGTTTGTGTAAAGACTGCAGATAGGTCTGCTCGTCGTAGGGCTTGTTGTCCTTCCAGCAACGGAAAATGATGCGAATCCATTTGTACGCCAAAGCCCGAACCGCGGC
>JAIQFL010000309.1 GCA_020073365.1 Terriglobia bacterium
CCCGATGATGGTGGCGAGCGAGGTCATCAGCACGGGCCGCAAGCGCACGCGGCAGGCCATGGCCACGGCTTCGCGCACGCCCATCCCCTCGCTGCGCAGGTGGCGGGTGAATTCTACAATCAGAATGCTGTTCGACACCGCGATTCCCACAAGCATTACCACTCCCATGAGCGACATGACATTCAGCGTGGTGTTGGACAGCCACAGGATCAGGATCACGCCCGTCAGCCCGGGGGGAACCGCAATCAGAATAATGAACGGGTCGATGAAAGACTGGAACTGTGCCACCAGGATGAGGTACAGCAGAACTACCGCCAGGCACAGGCCCAGGGCGAAACTGCTGAAGGAGGCCCGCATCCCCTGCACCATGCCGCGCAAGTCCACATGCAGGCCCTCGGGAATCGTGGTCCGCGCGATGATGGTGTCAATGGAGTTCGCGATCTTGGCCAGGTCCTCATTCAGAGGCCGGACAAAGATGTCGGTGGTCCGCCGCAGCCCGTAGTGGTCCACCTCGGTGGGCGACTTGACGCGGGTAACGCTGCTGATCATGTCGAGGCGCGTCGGCGAGAGACCGCCCGGTCCGCGTAAGGGGATTGCCCGGAGGTCGTTCAGCGTCTTCACCTGGGACTCGGGATACTGGACCGTCAGCATGTAGTCGTTGCCGGTTTTGGGGTCGATCCAGAAGCTCGGCGCGATCATTCCGTTCGAGGTCAGCGCGGTGATCACGTTATCCACTACTTCCCGTTGATCCAGGCCCATTTCGCTGGCGCGCATGCGGTCGACATCCAGGTGCAGGGCCGGATAGTCGATGTCCTGGGGAGTAAAGACGTCGGCAACGCCGGGGATCTTGCGGATCTCGGCCGAGAGCTTGAGGGCCGTGTCATAGGATTTCTGCATGTTCGTGCCGGCCACCTGGACGTCGATGGGGGCGGGCATCCCCATGTTGAGCACCGCGTCCACCAGGCCGCCCGATGAGAAGAAGGTAGTCAGCTCGGGCAGTTCCGTCTGCATCGCCTGCTTCACACGGCTGATGTACTCATAGCTGCCGATCTTGTGATCTTCCTTCAGGCTGACCTGCACGAAGGCGGTGTGCATGGCGGAATTGGGGGTGAAGATCGCCGAGAAATCGGGGGTGGAGCCGATATTGGAAACGATCATGCCCAGATCTTCCGGGGAGACCACATGCCGGATCAGGTCTTCCACCTTGCCCACTTCGGCCTGAGTCACGGCGATGCGGGTGCCGCTGGGAGCTTTCAGGTTGATCACGAACTGGCCGGCATCGGTGCGGGGGAAGAAGGAGAGGCCCAGCAGCGGCCATAGCGCCAGGCTGGCGGCGAAAACGACGGCGAAGCCGCCCAGCGTGAGGAGCGGTTGGCGCAGGATCGCACCCACCAGCGTGTCATAGATCTTCAGGAAGCTCTCGAACCGGTCGTTAAACCAGATGTTGAACCGGTCTGCGAGAGACCAGTTGCGCGGCGTATGCTCCACCGAGACGGGTTGTTCCGCGGAGGGTGTGCCGTGGTGCGAGGGAGCCTTGATGAATCGCGCGCAGAACAGGGGCACCACCGTCATGGCCACCGCGAAGGAAGCGAACAGGGACAGCGCGACCGCCAGCGCCAAGGCCGAAAACAGGTACTTGCTGACGCCGTAGAGGAACGTGACGGGGAAGAAGACCACTACGGTGGTGAGCGTGGCTGCGAGAACCGGCAGAGCCACTTCGCGCCCGCCCTTTTCGGCTGCCACTTCGGGTGTTTCGCCCAACTCCAGGTGGCGATAGATATTCTCCAGGACCACCACCGAGTTGTCGATCAGGCGGGAAAAAGCCAGCGCCAGGCCGCCCAGCACCATACTGTTGATAGACCCGCCGCCGATCGAGAGCGCGATAGCGGCAGCCAGCGCCGAGAGCGGAATCGAAAAGAACACGGCCAACGTAGCGCGCATGCTCCCCAGAAAGATCAGGATCATGATGGAGGTCAGCAGCAGGCCGATAACGCCCTCGTGCACCAGCGTTTCAATGGCCGTCTTCACGAAGAGGGATTGATCGAATACCACCTCGGTGATCAACTCTTTCGGTACGTCGAAGAGATGGCCCAGGGCCGCTTTGATGCCATTCACCACTTCGATGGTGTTGGTATCTCCGCCCTGCTTCATCACCGGCAGGTAGACCGACGGTTGGCCGTCCACGCGCACCAGGTTGGTCTGAATCTGCTGGGCATCCTTGGCATAGCCGATATCGGAGACGCGCACCGGCGACTGCCCCACGGTCTTGATGGGAAGATTGTCGATATCCGCCACCGTGCTCAACTGGCTGTTGGTATAGATGTTGTAATCGAGCGACCCGATCTGGACATCTCCCGCGGGCAGAATCAGGTTGGCGTTGTTGATGGAGCGGACCACGTCCATGGGGCTCAACTGGTGCGCTTCCAGCTTGTAGGGGTCGGTATAGACCATGATCTGGCGGTACCGTCCGCCGAAGGGCTGGGGGACGCTGGCACCCGGAACGCCGCCGACCTGGTTGCGCACCTGAAACTGCGCATAGTCGCGCAGCATGGTTTCATTCATCCCTGCGCCCTTGAAAGTGACCAGGCACACAGGCAAACTTGAGGCGTCCAGCTTCAGCACGACTGGGGGCAGGGTGCCGGGAGGCAGCCGCCGCAACTGCGCCATGGCCAGGTTCGAAATGGTGGTGACGGCCGAGTCGGGATTGGAGCCCGGCTGAAAGTACACCTTGATCACGCTCACACCGGGCAGGGAACGGGACTCGATATGTTCGATGCCGGCGCCCAAAGTGAAGAACCGCTCGAAGCGGCTGGTGATATCGTTCTCGATCTGTTCCGGCGGCATGCCGGAGTAAAACGTCGCCACGGCCACCACCGGGATGTTCATGGCCGGAAACATGTCGATAGGCATGCGGAGCCCGCTGGAAACGCCCACGACCGCGATGAAAAGGCAGATTACGACGATGAAATAGGGATTACGGATGGCAAAATTTGACATAGATCGGATGCCCTGGAGTTACGGCTTGGTTGCGGCGATCTCGGTGACTTTCGGCTGGACCTCCTGCCCGGGCTGAAGGCCCGCGCGGCCGCTGATCACCACCATGTCTCCTTCGTTCAGACCCGAAAGAACCTCGATCTTGTCGGCAGTTTCCAGGCCCAGGGCGATCTTGCGGACCTCTATCCGATTGTTCGGCGTGACCACCATCACCTGGCCGCTCTTGGCGGCCTTGCTGCCGGCGCTCTGTGATGACTCATCGGCGATATCGACAGCGGTTACGGGCACGGCTAAGGCGTGGTTCCGCCGCGCCATCGACAGATCGACTTCCGCGTACATGCCGGGAATCAGCAGCAGTGAGGGGTTAGGAACGTCTACTTCGGTGTCCATCGTCCGGGTGGCCAGCGCCACCTTGTCAGAAAACCGCCACACCGTGCCGGGGAAACTGCGATTCATGGTCGGAACCCGCACGTCCACCTGCTGGCCGATGTGCACGGAGGGAACGGCGGATTCGGGAACCGGAAGAATCAAGCGGAGCCTGCCGTTTTCGGAAAGCTGAACGACGGGCATGGCCTGAGTCTGCGACGCAGTGCCCGCCTGAATCATGGAGCCTTTGTCGGCGTACCGTTTGGTGATCACGCCCGTGAACGGGGCGGTGACCTTGGTGTATTCGATCAGCGTCTGGACCCTTTGCGAGTCGGCCGTGTTGACGTGGACCTGCTCCCTGGCGGCGGCGAGGGCCGACTTGGCCGCGGAAACCTGCGCTTGGGCCACAAGGTCTTTACTCTCGGCCTCGTCGATCTCCTGTTGGGCAACCAGGCCGGGTCTTTTGACGGCTACGGCCGACAATCTTTGAAAGGAAAGATGCGCGATGTTATAGGCCGATTCGGCTCGTGTGACCTCATCCTGGGCGTGGGTCACATCGGCGTTGGCGCGTTCCACAGCGGCGTTGGCCCTTCTCAGGTCGTCCTTCTGCTCGGGGATTTCGAGGGTCGCCAGGAGGTCGCCCTCTTTGACGCGGTCGCCCACATCGACGTTAATTTGCTTGATGTACCCGGCGACCTTGGCCATCACGTCGACCTCCTGGTACGGCCTGAACTCCGCCGTCAGAACCAGGGATCGCGACAGGTTCTCGTTGGAAACCTTGGCGACCGCCACGGTGGTGGCGTCCGAGGATTTTGGCGTACTCGCCTCAACGGAATCGCGTCTGGAACAGCCGTACGTCAATA
Source organism: Terriglobia bacterium (assembly GCA_020073365.1). Taxonomy (GTDB): domain Bacteria; phylum Acidobacteriota; class Terriglobia; order Bryobacterales; family Bryobacteraceae; genus JAIQFL01. The sequence continues at coordinate 4,224 of JAIQFL010000309.1, forward strand.
GCGCGGCCGATCCCGCGATCGCGACCATCAGCGTTCCGCCAACCAATTTCGGCAATGATATTGTGTGCATGAGTTTCTTATGGTTTGCCCTTGATGGCTTGGAGAAGCATCTCTGGTGAAAAATGAGGAGACTGGCAGACCGCCACAACCCGCTGTTCTTCCGCGCGGATTTCCGCGGCAACCCGGGGGAGTTCTTCGACCACCTGCAAGGGAATCGAGACAACGCCGTGACAATCGGCGTACAACAGATCGCTCGACTGAACACGCAGGCCAAAAATCTCGACCGGCCCACCATACTCCACGATGTGAGCGTAGGAGTGAGAGACGGCGGCCGAGCGGGCGAACACGGCGAACTCCATCTGGCGGATGGCGGGCAGGTCGCGCACCGCTCCGTTAGTGATCACTCCCTGGCAACGAAAAGCCTTCAGGATAGCGGCGTGGACTTCGCCCAAAGCCGATCCGGCGCTATGCTCCGCCTCCAAATCCTCGATGACGGCGATTCGCGGGGCGGGCAAATGCTGGATCGCGTTCCACCAATCCGTCCGATCGAAATAGGCGTTACCGACCATTGGTGGATCGGACGAGCGAATCTTGAAAGTGGCGGCGTACCCGAGCACCCGCGGTACGCCATCAGCCAGGCAATGCAACCCGGGCCGTGTAAAGCCCTCGTTTCGCAATCGAACGCCGAACCGCTCTATGGCGTTAGCGATCATGCAGGTGTCAAACTGCTGGATGGCGCCCAGTTGATCGGCGGTTAGCTCCCGCACGGACCGATGTTGAGCATGGTTTCTCAGGTTGGAAGTTGGCATCTGATTCGTCGAGACAGGACGGCTCGGCTGCATCTTCAAAAGCATCGATATCCCCGATGATAGGGAGAATCAGCCATCTCGAACAATACCCGATTTAGGGTATTTTGGCGGGAACTACACTGTACTTTGGGGCCGCAACGGGAGCCTCCCAGCCGATGTACACCGCGCCACCGCGCGGAAACGTGCGTAGCCCTTCCGGCTACCCACATTTTCGGCGATTTGTACTACATACGGGGTATACCAAGGGCCAGGATTGGCTCGTATCGTTAGTCAAGCCACTGCATTGGCGATGGGGAGGGCATGTCCCATGCGAGCGACGCTTCGATGGAGAGTCGGCACGCTAGTGTTGATGGGGTGTTTGGCAGTGTCCGGCGGTCTCGCCGGAGACAAGAAGGACAAGAAAAAGGACCCGGAAGAAATCGGTGACCGTGACGTCGGCAAAGGAGTAAATTTCTATTCTCTGGAAAAGGAGATTGCGCTGGGGAAACAGATGGCGCAGGAAGTAGAGCGGCAGGCCAAAATCATCGCCGATCCGGTCATTGCGGAGTACGTCAATCGCGTCGGCCAAAACCTGGTCCGCAATTCCGACTCCAAGGTGCCATTCACTATTAAAGTAGTCGACTCGGAGGAAGTGAACGCGTTTGCGCTGCCCGGCGGTTTTTTCTTCGTTAACTCGGGTTTGATTCTCAAAGCGGGAAACGAAGCGGAATTGGCCGGCGTCATGGCTCACGAGATCGCCCACGTGGCGGCACGGCACGGAACGCGCCAAGCCACGCGGGGCGAAATCGCGAGCTATGCGAGTTTGCCGTTGATCTTCAGGGCGGCTGGACCGGCTACGCAATCTATCAGGGCGCGAGCGCCATCATCCCCCTCGGGTTCCTGAAATTCTCGCGAGCCTTCGAAGCCGAAGCTGACATGCTCGGGCTTCAGTACATGTACAAAGCGGGCTATGATCCGACCTCGTTCGTCGACTTTTTCGAGAAGATCGAATCGTTGGAAAGGACCAAGCCTGGGGCCCTCTCCAAGGTGTTCTCGACACACCCCATGACTGACGACCGAATCAAGGCAGCTCAGCGAAACATCCAGGAGAGCCTCGCGGCGCGGCCTGAATATGTTCTGGACACCTCGGAATTCGAGGACGTTCAAGCGCGACTTGCGGTGCTGGAAAACCGCCGCAAGCCGGATCAGAAAGACGATGGCCGGCCGACTCTGCGCCGGGCGCCAGGCGATACCACATCCGTAGACGGGGATTCGGATAGCAAGCCCAAGACCGACCAGGATGAAAGGCCGACTCTGAAACGGCGCAACTAAAAAGGCGGTCCGGCGCGGGGGCACGCCGGGATAAGCCGATGCGAAAATACGCGGTGGCGCTCGACAGCGCGGTTCCAGTGGTGCCTGCGGGAGTCGCGGCGGGCACGGGTGCCCTGGTGCCGACGGAGGCGGAACCGCCTGTCCCACCCTGTTCTGAACAGCTTCCCCCAGACTGGTCGAGTCTGGAGGTTACCTAGCCTGTCTCCGAATTAGGCACTGAGCGTGCAACCTCCCATGGCGGGTTTCGCCAGATGACCGGATGTGCTTGGGTTTCATGGGTTTTGCGAGCTGCCGTCGTGCCGATTTCGCACACAGGTGTGGCGATCGTGCGTCACCCGGATCGGGAACGGCGGTATGCCACGCTTGCTATAATTGGGAGTTAACACCTCATCTTACGGATCTCATTACTACGCATGAAGTACATCTCTGTGCTCTTTGTTTGCGCGGCCGCTCTGTTCGGACAGGTCGGCGGTTTCACCACGGGACAGGCTGCCCGCCTGGTTATCGGGCAGAGCACCTTCACCAGCCAGGATTCGAACTCCAGCGACACCATTTTCGGTGGGGTGAGCGGACTGGCGTATACGGCCGATACCTTGTTCATTGCGGACGCCAACCGCGTAGGAGCCCTCCCGTCGAACCATCGGGTTCTGGTTTTGAGCGGCCTGTCTTCCATGCTGCCGAGCCCTGCGGCCGAGTTGACATACAACCGCAAGTGCCCGGTCTGCGTGGGCCAGGCCACCGTGGTGCTCGGTCAACCGGATTTCACGACCACCACGGAAAACATTCCCGCTACCCCGAGTGCTTTGCGGCTGCCTACGGCGGTGGCGTCCGATGGCGTGCACGTGGTGGTGGCGGACACCAACCACAACCGTGTGCTGATCTGGAACAGAATCCCGAGCACCAACAATCAGCCGGCGGATGTGGTGGTGGGTCAGCCGGATTTCACCAGCGCGGGAGTGCCGGGCGGCAACATACCAACGGCGAAATCGATGCGCGGGCCGCAGGGCGTGTGGATCCTAAACGGAAAGCTTTACGTGGCCGACACGCAAAACAACCGGGTCCTGATTTACAACCGGATCCCCACCGCCAATGGCGCGGCGGCCGACATCGTTCTGGGCCAGCCCAATTTCACCACCTTTGTGGAGCCCGACCTGACGCAGCAAAACACCACTGCTTCCCCAACCACGCTGCTGAACCCAGTGGCAGTGACTTCCGACGGGATCCATCTCTTCGTTTCGGACCTGGGCTTCAATCGCGTGCTCATCTGGAATTCCATTCCGACCGTGAACGCCGCTCCGGCGGATGTCGCGATCGGGCAACCCGATCTCAACAGCGCCGTCGCGAACAACGCCTACTCTTTGGTTCCGGGCGACACCACCTTTAAGCAGACTCCGGTCCTGTGTACGGTCTCCAACGGCAACGACACCAATGGGAACCCGACGTATCCTACCAAGTGTAATTCCACGCTGAACTTTCCGCGCTTCGGCCTGGCAGGCGGGAACCGGCTGTTCATCGCCGATGGCGGCAACGACCGCGTGCTGGTATTCAACAGCATTCCGACGCAGAGCGGCGCTTCGGCCGATTACATCTTGGGGCAGATTGGGGGGACGGTCAACCAGGCATCGGATGCCGCGGATTCGCTGCGAACCCCCATGTCCCTCGCCTGGGACGGCACCAACCTCTACGTGAGTGATGCGTACAACCGTCGCGTCACGGTCTACACGGTGTCGACCACGATGCTGCCTTATCAAGCGATTCGCAACGCCGCCAGCCTGGACGTGATCGCTAACGGCACGGTAACCATCAGCCTACCGCTCGGCAACACCATTAAGGCGGGCGACACTGTTACCATCTCGATCGGCACTTCTACCACGGCAACACCCGCGACTTATCCGTATACGGTGAAATCCTCCGACAGCATCGCTGACATTGTGACCGGGTTGGTAAACGCCATCCAGTCCAGCAATTCCGGCAAGGGCGATCCCAACGTGCTGGCCACGGCGGCCCTGGCTAGCGGACAAGTGGTCCTGACCGCCAGGGTGCCGGGTGACGCCGGAAACGACATCACCCTCTCGGCCACAGTTTCCACCAATGCGCAAATCACGGCAACCGCGAGCAATTCGAACCTGAACGGCGGCGGAGACGCGGCTAAAATCGCTCCGGGCACCGTGGTGGCTGTTTTGCCGTCGGACGGGACCGTGATTGCCTCCCAATCGGCTAACGCAGACCCGACCCAGCCTCAGTTGCCGACCCAACTGGGCGGCGCGGAGGTATACTTTAACGGCATTCGGGCGCCGCTGTTTTTCGTTACCCCCACGCAGATCAACGCGCAGATCCCTTGGGAGATAAACGATACCACGAGCATTAACGCCTACGTGCGATCGCTGATGAGCGATGGCAGCATCTTGACCACCTCAGCGGTGGCAGTCACCATCGTGCCGGCGAATCCCGGCGTCTTTTCCCAGCCGGACAATCCTGGGGTGGGAATGGTGCTGCACGGATCCAGCCAGGCAATCGGCATCGTGGACGTGGAAGGAAGCATAACCGCCAACGACGTCGCCACGGTTACGGTGGAGGATCGAAGCTACAGCTACACGGTTCAGGCTTCCGATACCCTGACGACGATCAGGGACAATCTGGTGGCCCTGATCAGCCAGGACCCGAAAGTGACCGCGGAACCGTCGGGCGAGTTCACGCGCATCGTCCTCAAGGCAAAAGTGGAGGGGCCGGCCGGCAACGACATCCCGTACGGCGCCAGCGCCAACGCTGCTGCCACTGTGATCATGACCCAATTCACGCAGGTACTGTGCTGCGCCAACGTGGCCAACACTCCGGTGACCGTGGATAATCCTGCTATTCCCGGAGAAATCATCGTGGTATATGCCACCGGACTGGGGTTGCCGGTGCTCGACGACAACAACTCTCCGTTTATCCAGACCGGTGTGGCGTTTCCCGCAAACGGTCCTGTGACCACCCCGGGGAGTTTTGTCTCGGCGATTGCAGGCGGAAAAACGGCCGATGTGATCTCAGCCACGCTGCAGCCCGGGACGGTAGGGACCTTCAAGGTGATCCTGCATCTGAACTCAGACATTCCGACCAGTAACACGACTTCGCTTACCATTGCGCAGGACATCTACGTGAGCAGGATCGTTACGTTCCCGGTTTTGAATCCCGCCGCTCCCCTGCAATAGCAAGCCGAGGGTGGACTTCGCGTAAACCGGGGACAGACGGAACGGTCCCCAACAGAGAACAGCGAATCAATCGGTTGCTCCCGCTTGGGGACAGCTACTCGTAAACTGGGGCTACTCGTTGGGGAACGTTCCGTCTGTCCCCGGTTTACGAGTAGATCTCCCGGACCCGGTCCCGGATAGCGGCCGGGACAAGGTGTTCCCATGACTCCCCGCGGGTAATCCGCTGGCGCACCTCGGTGGCGGAGACGTGGTCGAACTCGCCCGCGAGTGGCAAGGGGCGGATGGATTGGGCGAATTCAGTTGCGGGCGTGTACTCGCCGCTGCGGGCAGCCACCAGGAGATCGAACTGGCGCAGCATTTCCGCGAAGGCGCCGGGGTGGCCGTACTCCCAACCGGCACTTCGCTCGGCAGCGTCGCGGCCGCACAGGAAAGTCAGGCGCACCTCTCCGCCATAAGCCGCCTGGCACTCGCGGGCGATCTCCACAAACAAGCCGCCGTCCGCGGCCGCTATGGAAAATGGCTGGTCTCGACCGACTGCCGCTTCGAGCATTTCGACGCGCTGGGCAAACGAAGCGCCCACATATTCCTTGTGCGGAAGGGCCCGTGGCAAAACGAACACCACTTCGTCGACCAGGGGCAACGCGGCGCGGGCCAGTTCCAGGTGAGCGATGGTGATCGGATTAAACGTGCCCGGCAACACCGCAAGACGCGAAGGCCGGGTCTGTGCCCGACGGAAGAACTCCATCCACTTTAGATTTAGATACGAACCAAAAGGACTTCCCGATTCGATAGTGTGAAAAGCCCCAACCAATCCCCGCACGCGGGGGGAGCCAAGGGTGAAGGGGCCCACAGAAACACGAAGGGCGCGAGAGTTCTCTCGCGCCCTTCGACCCTGGAAAAACTTACGCGGCAAGGAGCTCGTCGAAGCTCTCGCCGGATTCGGATTCGAATTCGTGGCGGTCTGCGGCTTCCTGGCACCGGATGCAATACTTCGTCCAGGGCACGGCGTCCAGCCGTTTGGGTTTGATCTCTTCTTCGCAGTGCAGGCAGACGCCGTAGCTGCCGTCTGCCATGCGGGCCAACGCGCCTTTGACGTTCCGAAGCAGGTTGGACTCGCGGTCCAGATTACGGATGGCGAGTTCGCGCTCGCCAGCGAGTTGCACTTCATCGATCGCGTCCGGGGTCTTTTCGATGGCGATGTCTTCCCGGTTTCGAAGTCCCAAGGACAGTTCTGCCTGCTTGGTCTCCAGCATCGCTTTGTATTTGTTGAGTTCGGTCTGGTTCATGGTCCATCTCCTTCTTCGGCCGGTATTTTTCTTTTTTATTTGTTCCGCTTAGAGCGTTCCCTTGCCGCAACAATATAGACGGAAAAATATGCCAAAGGTTTCACGTTCACTTCGTAAATAAGGTCCCTCAAAAGGGCCATTGCTCGTCGTGTGTTCACCCAGCGACGTCCGCACGGTGTAGAATCATAGCAATTCAGTTGCCAAAGCGAAACACACCCGGAAACCCCGAAACTCAATCGGAATTCCTGATCCCTTTTACTTATCGGCCAAATGCTACCATCTCTTTTTCGCCAATCGAAAAAATCGGTGAGCCCACATAGTTCAGGACGACGAAACACCTGTTATGCGTTGATCGCGTGCAGTTTTTTCTTTTTGGCCGGATTTACCCTGATTCCCCACATCGGAATCGAGGGTGACGAAGCGCTGTTCGCTGCGGGAATCTACCAACCGCGCGCCGAACTCTACACCCTGCACATCGGCCATTCACACGTGCCCATCATGCTGATGAGTTACCTGGGCGCGCTGAAATCGTGGATTTACCGGCCGATTTTCAACGCTTTTGGGGCCGGACCCATCACCTTGCGCGCACCCATGCTCCTTGTTGGGGTAGCCAGTCTCTGGCTGTTCTTCCTCTTAGTGCGGAGGGTTGCCGGCGAATTTGCTGCCCTGATTGGATGCGCGCTCCTGTCCGTGGATTCAATGTATCTGGTGACGGTTTGTTTCGACTGGGGACCCGTGGCCCTGCAGCATCTGCTCCTGGTGGGCGGCATGCTCCTGCTGATCCGCTTCTATCAGCAGGGAGGCGAACCGGCGCTCTTCGGGGGGTTCTTCCTGCTGGGCCTGGCGCTGTGGGATAAGGCATTGGCCGTGTGGATGTTAAGCGGCATGGGGATCGCCGGAATCTTGACACTTCGGCGGCAAATATTGGGCACGATCACGCTGCGGCGGGCGGCCATTTCGGCGGTGGCCTTCGTTCTTGGATCCATGCCGCTGGTGGTCTACAATGCCGGGAATCATTGGGCCACCTTTCGGGGCACCTTTCATCGCGATACCTCGCAGATCGCCGGCAAGGCGCTGTTCCTGAAGAACACAGCGGGCGGTCCGGGACTCTTCGGCTGGATGACCTCCACAGACTGGCAGACGCCCGCGCCGCACCAGCCGCATGGCGCTCTGGAGACGGTTTCTGCCGGGATATCGGCACTTTTCGGCCAGCCGCGGCACCACCTTCTGCTCTACGGCTTCGCCCTGGCGCTCCTGCTGACGCCGTGGGTGCGCGGCAACGCCTTGCGTGTCATGGCTTTTTCGCTCATCACCATGGCGGTGGCGTGGGTGCAGATGGCGATCACCGCCAATACCGGCGCCAGCGTTCACCACACGATTCTCTTGTGGCCGCTGCCGGAGTTGGTGATCGCAGTCTCGTTCGCCTCGGCCTCCCGGCGTCTCGGCCGTGCCGGTATTCCGGCACTTGGCGCGGTGGTGGCGGTCATGCTGGTGTCCGGGGCCCTGGTGATCAATGAATACTACACCAACATGGTGCGGTATGGCGGCGCGTGGGCTTGGAATAACGCGATCTACATGCTATCCGACTATTTGAAGAGCGCGCCCGCGAACAACATTATCTTGATGGATTGGGGCATCATGGAGCCTCTGCAACTGCTCAGCCGGGGCAAACTGCCGCTCGGCATGGGCGACGGTCCCGTCTCGGACCCAGTACCGAGCCCCGATGACCGCGAGTTGGTGAAGCGCATGATCTCCGAGCCCGCCAACCTTTTTATCGCCCACCGCAAAGGCTTCGAGTTCTTTCCAGGGAGAGGCCCCAAGCTGGCGCAGCTTGCCGAGGAGTTCGGATACCGGCGAGAGATGGTGCGGATCGTCTCCGATGACTGGGGCCGCGAATTCTTCGAGGTGTACCGTTTCAGCAAGCAGGCGACCGTTTCGGTACACTGACTCCCCGCTACCGCACCTCAAATGCTCCGAATGCCAGGCCCAGGTCGCGAGCGTCCGTTGGCGGACGGAAGGTGCGGCTAACCTCCACTGACACCTGCATCTCGGGCTTCCCCAGGGCCGCATCGGGTAGGGGCCAGTACAATTCGAAGGTGTTATCCCCGCTGCGGATGACCGCCGGAGCCAGCGTCGAACTATCGACAGCTACCGTCACCAGGATCGGGCCATCCTGTAAGAGTTCAGGCGGGCAGTAGCCGTGGAGGTACAGTCTCTGACCGGGGGCCGTGGGGCCTCCCATCCGAAGCGAGGCGCGTTTCGGCATCCAGCGGTGGTTGCCATCGTTGGGGTACCATTCCGGCCCAAGCAGGTAAGCGGTCAGCGGGCTGCTCACGTCGACTCGCAGGGGCGCCTTCCCCTCGTGAGATATCCCGGCATAAGCCGAAGTGATGTTCCGCAGTTCCGGACCGCGAACGTCGTACACCACCGCCTCCGATTCGGCCAGCGCCTTGGCCGCGGCTTCGGCCGGCATGACGAATTCGTCGATGTCGGCCCACTGCGGAGTCACGCCGATGTTTCGCTCGCTGCCTGGCGTCAGGTAGACATTCTCGATGCCGATCGCCTTGAACGGGTGGTCGCTGACGCCGTTGCGGAACTGGTCGATATCCACACCATCCAGCAGAATGGTCTTACCGGGATGCAATTCGTGCGCCCGCGCCACGCCTTCCACGAGGTTGCGCGCCCGCAGCGTGAGCCGGTAATTCCATTCTGAGCCGGTGACCGCTCGCGGAAGCACCAGAAAGACGTACAGGACGGCCATGGCAGTGGCGGCGGCTTTGGCTCCCGTCGCGGTTCGAGTGGCCGGGTGCC
>JAIQFL010000310.1 GCA_020073365.1 Terriglobia bacterium
GAGAACATGGAGCGGGAGACGGGATTCGAACCCGCGACGTCCAGCTTGGGAAAACGGCTCAAGATCATCTATTGAGCGTCACCGAGTTTTCTGAGGCACACGGAAGTGCAAGGAATTCACGGATTCGCGCGCCAAACCCCCGCGAATGGAGTCACAACGGAGTCACGATTCCGTCTCCCGACTTCAGGCTGCTACTACCGCAAAGACCTCGTCTCATCGGCGTAGCTCAGTTTCGACGTCGCTCTGCCCAAGATCGATCAATGGTTCAAGCACGATGGGAACTCTCTCAGGAACCGAGGAGAGCACGGAGCTGAACGAGCTGACTGCATCACAGGAATAGGGTCGCGTCGGCTCGCCGTGTTCAACCTCGCTCATGTATACCTCCGCAACTCGGCACCGATGGCCATCAAAGACGCGCTCCGCTGCGGGCCTTTCGACGATCTAGAGGCGAACTTCGTTACCATCTCCCGCGGAAGCGAGGAGGCTGTGGTAAACTGTCGGCCGAAGGTGTGTTTGAATTCCCTGCAGCCGAACAGGAAATCACTATGAATCGCAACGTCATAGTGTTTGAAGGCGCGACGCTTGATGAAGCTCGCAAAAAACTGTTTAGTGATTCCCCACGGGGCCTTTATTTGCAGTCGGAAACTGCAATTCCCCCCCGGTCTAAACGAACAACGGCTGTAGGGGACTCGACTGAACAGGCCTTCGCTGCAGCTCTCGCGCAGCAACCTGAAGGGATGACAGTCAGCAGCAAAAAGGAAATATCTTCTGCAGGACGAACCACCGTGGCAATAGACGCTTGGGACAAGGAAGCGGCCGCAGCCCTCGTTCTTAAGCAGGCCGGCCCGAACGCGTCCCTGGAGGCGTTAACGGAACGTCGCCCTCCAAAGGGAGGGTTCCTCGGCATTGGCAAGACGCCCGGGAAGTACGAAGCCGTGGTCTTTCGTAAGGCCGCCGTTGAGGTTCATTTCGGTCAAGCAGCCCGAATTGAAGCCACGTTCGGCGCAAGGATCACCACCTGGGCAGGGCTAATCCACCACCTCGGCACTCCGGGCACCAAAATCATCGATGAGTTAGGAGAGCGCCTGGGCTATCAATTTCTCTTTATTCTTCACGAGCGGGAGACTGCCTCGACTTATTACGACACCGTTCCGTTCGGTCCCGTACCAGCGCATACGATCGAGAAATCGCGGGCGCTCGTACACGGAACCCAATTGCCTGGAATGCTCGGAATCATGGCTGCGGCAGCGGGTGCCTCACTTCAGTCAGACCGCTACGACGTGCGAACGGACGGCAATACAGCGAGGAAAACCAATGCCGTATCCGACATGTCCATCGTCAGCGTAGCGAGCTGTCTGCCGAAGGGCGGGAACCTTCTTGCCATGTCAAACGAGCAACTGGGAACGTACGCGTTTCAGGCGATCACTCACTACGCGAAGATTCCTCTGGTGCGCTATTTCTTGGGCCTGTCATTCTCGCAAGACACCTTGAACAAAGGTCCCCTATCTCCGAGCATGGATTTTGACTGGCGCCGATACCTGGCACAGCTGTACAGCGGCGCAGAGTTACTGCTGCTGGAGGTATACGACGAACTTCCGGACGGAGGCCTCATTACGGACGAGATCGTAATTAAGAAGGTTCGAAGTTCTTTTCAACCCTGATGGACCTCTGGACAGAAGCCGTGCCATATCTAATAGCGGCTGGAGACCTACCCCGATTTGAGGCGAGAGAGCCTTTTCCCGAAGCAAGCCCTGCACTCGATATCGCCGCCACCGGTTGAGAATACTTCTGCCAACTGGACAGTCAACTTGGTCCCGCAGCGCCCACATTCGGTTGAAGTCTCCCCTTCGTAATTCAAACCGGCCATTGCCTGTGCCGAGGCCGCGTAGCACATCGAACAGAGGCGTCCCAGCCGCAACGGCCCCGTGGTGCCACATGAGACACATGGACCGCTTGCGTCCTGTTTCCCCTGGGCTACAGCGCGACTTCCAGTCGCCTGCTTTGCTTCTCCCCACTCCTCCATTTCAGAGAGACACCGGGAGCATTTCATTTTGCCTTTATCTTCCGTGGCACACGCGCCACAGGAGTTAACCCGGCACAAGGGGCAGTAATATGGAATTCCTTCCCTGACTTTCTCCCGAGCGGCGGGAGGGATCGCGAACTGCGTTCCCAGCGGACGACGCAGTGCTCGTCCGCAGTGCGCGCATTGCATGCGTGCTTCACGATAGGCTGCTTGCAACGCTTTCTCCAGATCAAACGGCTCCGTTTGGGCAGCTGGCGTCCGAAGTCTGTCGTCCTCCGCCTCCTTACGCTGAACCATATCCGGGTCGAGGAGCCGGGCTCTCTCTTTCGCGGCGAGAGACTCGTCATATTTCATCTGGTTGAAATAGACCAGTGAAAGATTGAACCACGCGTCCGCGTTATTCGGATTGAGTTCAATCGCTCGTAGAAGGTCAGAAATAGCGCTGTCGTTTTCTTTTAACGTCGCGTAACAGCCTCCCCGAAAACCGTACGCGCGGGCATTATTCGGGTCGTGACGGAGTATCTCTGTGTAGATCTCGGCGGCTTCGCGTGACTGTCCCTTGTTTGCGATGGCGTTGGCTTGATCGAACAGCGAGGTGAGAAGAGTAAGGGGCAGCTCCGGGCTATTGCTCTCATGCTCTGCGAGCATCCGGCGCGCGAGGTCACGAATGGCATAGACAATACTGTCCAGCAGGCCCACCCCTGGTCCACCTTCATAGGGTTGGTGAGAACTGGTGCGGACCGATTCTCTTAAGGAATGGCGTGCCTCTTGAGGACGCCCCAACGCGGCATAGATTTGGGTGAGGTAAAGATATGCATCGAAGCAATTGGGATCGATGCGCACTTCGGTTTCGAACTCTTCAATCGCCCGGCGCAGGTCACCCTGGTCAAGATAACGTTGAGCGATACGGCAATGGGCATGCGGAATCGAAGGGTCACCGTCCAACGCAAGTTGAATTTCGGCCCGGGACCTGGCAGTCTCCTCTTTTGGCAGCGATTGCGCGAGCCGCATATGAGCCTCTGTGCAACGCGGATCAACTTGAACCGCCCGCGCGTAGATGTCGGGTGGCCCTGTGCCAGGGCTTTCCATCCAGGCCCTCCGAACCATCGCCAAAGCGTTATCGGGATCCAACACGAGGGCGCGATCGAAGTCTGCAAGCGCCTTGGTTCTATTTTCCTGATGATTGTCGCCCTTGAAGCTCAATATCCAATATGCCTGGCCACGCTCGGCATAAAGAGAAGGATCATTCGGCGTTGTTTCCAGCCTTCGAGTGTAATCCCGAACCGCGAGCTCCGCTTTACAACGTTCGAGCGCACTGGAGAGAGAGTATGTTCGATACGACGGGTAATCGAGCTGCAGGCGATGATCAAGCGAGAAAGCGCGTTCCAAATAAAAGACAGCAGCTGTGCAGTCGCGCTTCCCGTCAGCGTAGATCAACCCCAACACGGCCGCTGCAACCGCATCCTTCTGATCGAGCTGACAAGCCTTAAGCAAGTCGGGTTCGGCTTTGTCTTTTTCATAGAGCGCATAGTGGGCGATACCGCGGTGTCGCAGCGCCGCCGGATTGTCAGGCTCTCGTTCCAGTACCTGATCGAAGATCTCGATTGCCTGTCCGAGCGCCTCCTTCTCTCCCTTCGGAAGAAAATATTTCTCGCCTTCAATCCGGGCTCGCCCCAACAAGCTGGCGCCCTTCCTTATCAGTACCTGGATCGGCAGGGCCGCAACTTGCACTTCGGCTGCGATGGTTCGGACGTCGCCGTCGTCGCCAGTCACCATCCCGGGGTTCCAATTGCAATAGAGCGCGATGGGTGCCCAATAGTAAGGGGAAGATGTTTTCGGAGAACGGAGCAGCGCAATCTGTGCTTTTTGAAGCGCTTCGGCCAGTCCTAGCGGCTCTTTATCGATGAGATCATAAAACTGCACGATCAGCGCCGCGGTCGATTCATCAGCGACAGACCACAGTGTCGCGATGACCGTTTGAGCGCCGGCGACAAGAAATGAATATAGAAGGCCGCTCAATTCGTCGCCACGGGCCTCGCGCGTCATCGCTGTCCGGCATGCACTCATCACGGTTAATGAGGCAGCCCGCGGGAGAGCGGCAACTTCATAGGCAAAAAGCCGGCCGTCATCTCCGCCCGCCTTTGCGAGCTGCAGATATGACAATTGTGGTGCGGACTGAACGAACATCGCGTGCATGGCAAAGTGCCACACATCGTCGCCTGCCTGCCCGCTCTTCGCGCCGCCAGCATCTAGGACAACGGTCCGGAGCGCGTCCGCTCCGAACTCCGTGCGGCAGCGTTCCGGCCCCAGTATCTTTTGCACGCGTTCAACCTCTTCGCGTGCGAACGGCAATGGCTTGAGGTCGCAAGCGGGCTCACCCAGCGCCAACACCCGATCAATGTTCAGGGACCCGCCCTGGCAACTCTCCAGCAGAATCGTTGCGCTTGGCGCATACGAGACCGCCTTTCGTTCAATCAGGTACTGTTCCCCATCGTGGAGCGCATGGAAGGGCAAGAAGTGAAGCGGGCCATATGGAATCACGCAAATATGCTCAGCCCCGGCAATTTCGGCTTGTATCGGTCGAAGGAGGATCTCGTACAGTTTCTGGCTATCCAGGACATAGTCTCCCTGCGGCTCACTGCTGGCCTCAACCAGCACGGGATCGCGACGCGCTATTTCCGCAACGCTGCTCTCGACGCGCGCGTCGCTCTCAGGTACGCCAAGCTTTTCGCGGAATTGATGGATTAGCTCCCGCACTTCTTCGGCGCTACTTCCGAGCTCCTGCACGTAAAACGTCTTCGCTGTTGAGCAGAACACGTAGATGCCAGAGGCACCGATGTAATACGAGAGCACCAATACTCGCTGTCGCAGGGATGCAAGCCATTGAGTCAGCTGCTCGGGCAGAATTTCCTGCCTCGGTGCCTGTTCCGTGGCACCCGTCATACGGCGCGCCGAAAGCACCAGGTCTGCCTCGCGAAGGAGCGTATCCCGCAGATCCTCTTGTAGCCGATCGACGCCGGATTCCCCTTTGCGTTCAAGTATCTGGATTTTCATATCCAGATCTATTACTCGATCGCAGACCTGACGATACTGAGTGCGCTGCTGCTCCGACATCACCGCGGATACCTGTGACTGCCGGTTGTTGCGCATGATCTGAAGCACGCGCGCCCGGCTGCGCTCCGCCCAGAGGAATGCATCCGTGTCCTCGCGCAGTTGAAGACTAATGTCTACCAGGCGCTCGTAACAGTGCGCCGTATGCCTGCTAAATGCCCGAAGGTGCTCTTCGGCCTTATACCCCGAGCGCATCCGCTCCAGTAATTCAGCAGCCTGCGCATAATGTTCTCGGGCCTCAAGAAGATCGCCGTTTCGCTCATAGAGATCGGCCAGAGCTTCTTCCAGGTCCTGTTCCAGTCCTTCCGATCCTATTTCCCGGGCGGATACGATGCCCTCCTGCAAGCGGGTCAGCATTGCACCGACGTCCTCATAAGCAGAAAGGGCTACTGTTATTTCGATCTCGGCATGCTTGTCTCCTAGATCCTTACTGTGGGCGAGCGCCTGCTCCAGATACTCTTTTGCGCGTCCCCCTTGGAGGCGACGACCGGCAAGGCGTGCCAGGCGCCTGAGAACGTGAACAGCGACCTTAAGGTCTCCTATCTTTCTGGAAAGCAGTAGCGCATTTTGCAGCGTTTCGGTTGCCTTCTCGTCGCCCTCATTGTCCTGGATTTGGCCCAGTAGCCATAAATCGCGGCAGACGCCTTGTTTGTTTCCTACCTCCTCGTCAAGCGCAAGGGCTTTCACGACGTACTGGCGCGCCAGTGGGGCGTTTCCCAAATGGAGATAGGAGGTACCTAAATGCGCAAGGCAAGATGCAAGCAGTCCCTTATCGCCGATCTTCTCGGCGATCACGCGGGATTGCTCGTAAAGGTTGACCGCGTCTTCCCGGCGATTCGAGTTATCGAAGGCCAGTCCCTTGAAATTGAGGGCCGCCGCAACGTTATACTGATCGTCACATTCGAGGGAAATTGCAATCGCCTCATCGTACATTGCGATCGCCTCTTCCAGTCGTCCGGTGTACCGCGCGTACAAATCAGCCAAATGTTTAATGACATGTGCCCTGAGCTTTCGAAACGCACGGATCGGCTTGCGTGTCTCCTCAATTGCCTGCTTATAGTCGAGCTCCCCCTCTTGCCACTGGCCCATGTTGGACAAGGCCATGCCCAAACCATCCAGGTGCTCGGCAATTCTTGTGCCGGGCTGTTGAAGCGAACGCGCAGCCTCTAAACCGGCGCGGTGATAGTCCGCAGCCTCCTGGAAATTACCCAACTCGTGGTGGACTCCTGCAAGGAGGCCGAGCGCGTAGGATTCGTCAGTTCGGTCCCCTGCCCGGCGGAATTGCTGCACCGCGCCAAGCAAGCCCGACAGACCTGCGGCGAGGCCATCCGAGCGCATTCTGCTCTGGGCTTCATTCAGAGTCTGCCATGCAGCGTTGACTTCTGGGGATATCTGCGCCACAAGAGTCCTACATCCACTCGAACATGTCCACACGGACATCGTCCGCGGTCAAAAGCACGGGCTTTCCACCGTCGAGGTCGGCAATGCAGAGCTTGTCGTTCGCGATATACGCGATACGCGTCCCGTCCCTCGCAAGGCGCGGGCAGCGACAGCTTACTCCGTCCGCTGAGGCTCGTCGCAGGCCGCTCCCGTCCGTTCCAACCACATAAATGGCGGCGTCGCCGTCATACGCGAGGCGAAGTCCGTCGCGCGACATCTCTAGTCCGCCAATCCTGTCGTGCGCGCCGCCGACGGTGTCAAATATCTTCCTATGGCCGCCTGGCGGAAGATCGGAAAGCAAGATCACGCAGATCCGCTCTTCGCCCCGGCTGTGACCTTGAATGAAGAAGATTTGCTCCCACTCGGGTTGAATGGCAATTGCGCGGGGACGCCGCCAGACCCCATCAGCCTTCTCAGTCAATCGCCATCCCACCGCGCCCATCAAGTCATGGTCAGCAACCTTGGGATCGTATAGACACACCTCCAATAAGTCTTCGTAAGCGAAATTGCCGAAGTACACGACGCGCTCCCCGTCGGCCATGAATTGTGGAGCATGGTTGCCGATGTGCCTCGGGTTGACGATGGAAACGCCCGTCCACGAGCCGTCCAGCCGGTCGCCGAACTCGTACAGTTTCAGAACCCTGAGATCCGGATTGCCGACATGCTGGAGGGCGAACTCGCAGATCATCTTCTCACCGGAAGGGGAGAACACCGGGTTTTGATAGCAGGTCTCGTAGCGGGGGTCCCACCTTTCGACATCGTGGCTGGCGCCGCCCGTGGTTGAGACCGAACGGATGATCGGATATGAATCACGGTCCGTCCTGCGCCGCACATGGCACGTAAAAGCCACCCATTTCGAATTTGGAGAGACCGCGAAATTCCCGAACCACTCGCCTTCACCGGGAACGGCCAATTCGGTCGTGACCTTCCCCCTGTCATCGAGGAGGTAGAGCCCCTTGCGATCGCGGTAAGTGGCGCTGCACACAAACATGCCGTTCACGTCCGTCGTCCGTAAGTTCTTCCGTCCGGATGACGCCGGGGTTCGGTCTGCTCCGGGGCTAGACCCTGGCGCGTGAGCAGCGTAGCGATCCCGCGCATATTATTTATCCTCCACCGCGATATCACATTGATCTTCCGCGCGGTGCGGGGCCGCCAACTGCATAAATTCCGCACGAACGGCCGACAGTTCATCGTCCGAGGAGCGAGCGAGGTACCCGGAATGGCCTCCGCCGGCGAAGTGAACGCTCATAGGTTCGCGCGTTGCGAATGCGATGATCGATTCGGTTCCAGCCGGCCCACCCTCCTTGAACCAGAACTCGCCGTCAGGGCGTGGAATGACGTGGGCGATACCCCGTGCGGCAAACGATTCACGACTATCCGGATGAAGAAACAGCCGGTACAAATTCCCCGTCGTACCCCGGCAGAAGAGCGTCATGTAGCAATTGTCGTCAACGTGGAAGAGAACTGACCACGACTCGCCGATACGGCAGCTCACGCTGTGTTTGCCGGGCAGTTCCACGATCGGATCGCGCGTTTCGCCTCCCCGGACGGTCAGCTTCAGAGCGAGGTCGGTTGTTCCCTCAAGTGTGTGTGGCCGGACGAATATCGGAAAACCGATGCTGCGCGAATCCATCAGTTTCGGGCCGAACTTCATAACAACGCCTAACCGGCTCTGACGAACGGGTCTAAGAGCCAGTTCCCTAATCCAACGGATCGCTTCGAACGACAACGTTCCGTCAGCAGGAGCTTCCAGCACGACAAGAGCGTGACCTGCGCCTATTTCCCGCAGAAGGTAGGGAGCAAAATTCCCGGAGAGCGGCAAGATGTCTTCGATCGTTGCCTGCAGCAACTCGGAGAAGCTTTGTCCCACCCACCGCCCCAATGGCAGACGGATTGGAATGATATCCGACTCCTGGGTGGGTGATCCCGCCGCATAGCGCGGCCATGCCATCAGCAGGTCCGCCGTACGCGTTGGATCGTCGGTGTAAATCAGAAACTGCCTGTGGCGCCTTACCAGATCGAACAAGAAGTGCGCCGCTTCTTCCGACGCCCCCGGCTCGCGAAGTACGATGGACCGCAAATCCTCGTGGGAATACCGTTCGATAACGTCTCCATAGGCGGCCATCGCTGACTCGACGGAGTTTTCGGGCAGCAACGTCTCGACGCGGGCTGCCAGTGCCTGGATCTGTCCGGATATCTTCGTGACGGTTTCCGCGAGCGCAGCGTTTTCGGCACTCGCGTCTCTTGCGTGCCCGAGGATTTCGCTGAGCAGGCGTAAGATCAGGGCGGCCCATGCGGCGTCCTTCCGACCCCACGCTCGTTTTGCGACTTCCCAGAGCTCGAATGCAAAGTGCTCGCGGAGTTCTTTGGCGGCGTGCCACAGAGCTTCTGTCGCGTGTGTGTCGGGAGTGAGCGCAAGAGCTCCGACACCGGGAATGGCGCCCGCAACGCGTTGAACCAGTCCAAACCACTGATCCTCCGTCAGCACGGGAGCGTGCTTGATTGCTTCCGGATCGCCGGCGAAGAATTCGGCAGCGGCCGGTTCACCGATCGCGGCCTCATCGGCGGTCAGTTCGACCGCCATCCAGTCATCACGAAAGGCTTCGGCCGCACAATTCAGATAAGCGGCACCAGCCGGACCACCAGGCGCATCGGTCGCCGCCCTTTGAAGAGTAAGTGAGATCGCCTCGCCGATGAGGCGATGCAAGTCGCGGTTTTGCCTGGCGCGCACCTCATCGATCGCGTGCTTGCCACGCTTTTCGGCGGCATCAACAAGAAGGTGTGCTCCCATGTGCCCTGCCAGCGTGGCAGCGCCTTCGCGCGTGAGCAGGAGTGTTAGCGGGAGGAATCCTTCTAGCCCCTCATGGATGCCCAGCAGTCGCCCTGCCCAAGCGACGGTGGCCAAGCCGGCAAAGCTGCAAAGCTTGATCCCTGTGGAGCGGTCGAGAGCCATGGGATTCAATTATATCTGGGCTTGTGTGTAGTGGGGTGGCCTGCTTTTCTTCCACGTTGTCGACACCCTGTTCACTTCTTGCGCGGCATGCCTGTTTGGCCGAGCGCCGCTTGTCCGCGCATCATGGGTTCGCGTTATGCCTCAATGAGGATCAGCCGCCAGCCAGGACACCAGCAGCATGACGCTCACGTCGGGGCTCGCGTCGGGGCAACTCCTTTTGTCGCAAATAGTGCTAGAATCTGCGCAGGAACAGGTCACGGCAATGGCGTATCCGAACGAGACAAAGTGCGCAAACCCAAGTTGCAGTTGCGCGCCTGCGTCAAACAGTCTGTACTGCTGCACAGCTTGTGAGAGATTCGGGGCTGCTCTGGGCCTGCAAATTTCGGAAGTGCTGAACCAGAGTCCACTCATGCGCAGTCGTCTGGATCGTGGAGCGAAACCGATTGTGGACTGCGTTTGCAAGCATTCAGGTTGCCTTGGAAGATAGAACCTTCAATGCACATCATCTGGCGTAAGGAGAATTCGTTGGGAGCCGGATGTGATTGCGCTCCTGGCGTTCCGTGTCCCCATTGCGATTGTTTAAGCCGCGGTCTAAAATCGTCGCCTGAGGGAACCTTGCGTTGCTGCGCGAGGGAAGGCGGTACATCGTGGGGAACTACGTAAACCTGGCGCCCGGTTCGACTGTTCCGGTGAGCGGCAACTACCGTTGCTTCTTCTGCGGTGAGGGTGGAATCGCGGATTTCATGGCCAAAGCACTCGGTGACCTCCCGGTCGGGGGGCCTCAACTCAGATCGCAAGCCAATCAGAAAACCGTTCGATATTTCCAACGGGGCAAGCTCTTTCCCGAGTGTCCAAACTGCGCCGGCGGAACCGGTTGGACGTTGCTAGAGGAGAATGCCGCCACCGCCGTACGTCACCGGCACGACGCTATGGTTGAGGAGTCAGGCGTCTGCGACGTATGCAGCGACCGGGTCGCGAATCCGGGCGGTTATCTCTTAACTACGCAACAAGTTGTCGGAACGCCAGCATACTGGCGCAAGTATTATGAGGTCCACAAGGACGAGCTACGCCCGATGGGCGTCCACAGTTTCGACCGCTTTCTCCGCAACACTCCGGTAATGCTGGCCTGCGCCAAAGCCATGGCCAGTCAGGCGACCAACTGGATGGTCTGCGATCGTTGCATCAGCCTTTTCAATATCAACTCTGGTCTCGCGCGCGATTACGCGCAGCGCTGGTGGGAAAGCAGAAAGACTTTCAATCCTCCCGGCACCGGAGCCGCTCCGCTCTCCGCCGTTGATATGGGCTCCGGTACATTCCAGGCCGACGGCTTCCGCCCTGCAGCGGCCGCGATTCCCGGCCCGAAAAAATGGTGGAGGTTCTGGAAGTGAATCGGCATCTTCAAAATTTTCGGCTCGGCATCTTCAAAATTTTCGGCAGATCTTGAGCAAGGGATTTGCGGAGGCCGTTCGAGTCTTCGGCAGTCTCGCTGAGTTGTTCGCACTAGCGCCTCCGCAGCGGCGCGGAACGTAAGCAATTGCAACGGAATGGCGTCTTGCAGCCGCTGGATGGATGAGCAGACGGCAAAATCGAGCAATTGGAGATTAATCGGGCATTCCACAGTGCCGGGTCGAGACGCCGCGGACTGCCAGCTTGGCTGGCTGCACGTCGCAACGCCTGCTGTGTCTCCGTGTTTCGGTCGAGTTCGACGACCGCCGCAGTCGGGCAGCAGGCCGCCGTCGCGATTGCGCACAACATTCGTGTCGGGCAACATCCATGCGGGTCTCGGCGATGTATTCGCTGTCGCCGGCCGCCCGCGTGAGCGGTTGAACGCCTCAATGGTCCCTGACGCCGGTCTATCCTTGCTCGGCAAGCTCCACGGCTGAGTGGGCGTGCATTGACGTCCAGCTCGCTGCGCTGGACGTCGCAGTCCCTGCGAGCCCTTGATGAAACAGAATCTTCGTTCCATGTTTGATGGCCGCGAATGGAGGCCGAATGGAGTCACGGATTTTGCAAGTCATTTAGTTTGTTTATGTTGCGGTTGCGAATGTCTGCTTGGGAAAACGCTCCAAGATCGTGTACTGAGCATCACCGAGTTTCCTGAACGTCACCGAAGTGCACGCCGTTTCCCCAGTTTCCGCCAAACGGCCGCGAATGGAGTCACAACGGAGTCACAGAGTCGCGTGGACTGCTACACCATGCGCTGCAACCCCGGAAAGAAGAGGCCGCCACATAAGGCGGCCTTGATTCCGTGCCCCCCGTGTCTGGCTTCTCTCAGGTCGAAAAGGGAGTATTCTGAAGAAGCAATGACGACTGTAGTTAGAAGCGACCTCCTTGGACCATCGCGGCAGCTCGGTGATCGAGCACGCGAGTCCGCGGCCTCCGCTTTCTACATCGGCCTGGTCGAGGCGTGCGGATTGGGCGAAGCGCTGGCCAACCCAGCCCCCAGAGCGACGGCAAGGTAACCGGATGACGGGGCTTCGCGCAGCCGACCGTCGGGTGGTTGTGTCCATTCCGCAGTTCAAGTGCAAGGCGCACGTTCGTCAAGCAGTTGACAGCCTCTTACAGCAGACCCATCGTAACCTGACCGTCGTGGTGGCGAACGACGGGGACACAGATCCTCCCTGGGAAGAGCTCGCATCCATCCACGATGTGCGGCTGGTGCGCTTCGAGCTCAAGCGGAATCGCGGACCCTATTTCGCTACCAGCGTCGTGCTGCATGCCGCCGACGCGCCCTACCTCCTCATCCAAGATGCTGACGACTGGAGCGACCCCCGGCGCGTCTCGCTTCTGTTGGCTGCAGTCGAACGGGATCGGTCGGACTTTGCCGTTTCGGCGCAGTCTCTCTATGCTCAGAGTGGGGCCTCTCTGCACCTGAGCGACGTGCGCTGGGTCGAAAGCTCGACGGCACCCGTGCCGCCTGGCAGGTTTATAGTGAACCCATGTCTTACCTCGGAGTATCGCTATCGAGCGCCCCATCACGGGCTGTTCCGCTGCCATGCACTGCGAGACGTGGGCGCCTATTATGCTGGATTCAGATTGAGCTATGACAGGCTTCTGACGAACCTGATGTTGATGACGGGCAGAGTCTCTCACGTTACCGTGTCTCTGTACTGTCGCCTGATTCGGGCGGACTCGATCACGCATTCTCCACTCACAGGCTGGAATTCTGAGATGGGCAGGCACGAGTTTGAGATTGGCCAAACCTTCTACGGCCCATGCTTCGAGCGGTATCGGGAATATCTGGGTGGTAGGCTTTCGCACACCGCTCTTTTGAGCTTTATTCGGAAGACAACAGAGCAGCACGTCACGGAAGCGGAGAGGTCGGAACTCCATTCCGAAGTGCAGCGATTGAGGGCTTTGCTGGTGGAGAGGCAATCCATAAGAGGGGGATAAAGAGTAGCGAGGATTCCTGTTAACAGACTGTTTTCGCCGGATAACTTCCGTATCTCCGTGGCTGCCGTTGCATCCGACGAACTGCATAGAGCATAT
Organism: Terriglobia bacterium; assembly: GCA_020073365.1. Lineage (GTDB taxonomy): Bacteria > Acidobacteriota > Terriglobia > Bryobacterales > Bryobacteraceae > JAIQFL01. Next base: position 13,017 of record JAIQFL010000310.1, read on the forward strand.
GGAGGCATATGGAGGCAAAGCATGATGAGTCTGCAACTCGTGGTCGCTCGGCTAAACAGAGTGAGCGCATTCCCGCCGAACTTCGGATACTCGGGACAGCAACTTCTATGACACTGGCACACTTCGGTACGTTTGATGTCGATAACTACGGAGACTGTCTATATCCGCTGCTTCTCGAACGGAGAATGGTAGAGACAGGAATCAAAAGCGTTCATGTATCGCCCCGCGGTATCGCGACACGCTGGCCGGATAGCGCCCCGACAATCTCCGTCGAGGAGGCGTCAGCGTGCTCGCGTCAATTCACGTCCGCCGTTCTCGGAGGCGGGCACATCGTTCGGGCGCATCCAACAAGTTTGGCCTTCTATAACTATTCCACATTGAGCGGTCACCTAGTCTCAGAACTCCTATAGCACAGCTTGTAACACGGTGTCACAATACACAAATCAAAGGAGTTGTGGAAGTAATGCTGTTCAATAATTATCGTTAATATCGTGCCGATTTGCGCGGCCGTCTGAACAACTCGCATCCTCTTACAAGCTCACGCGAATTGGGTCATTGACGAGTTCTGGGACTTAAGCGCCGGAGCGGTGGGCGCTCGG
>JAIQFL010000006.1 GCA_020073365.1 Terriglobia bacterium
ATCTCGAAGAAATGGGGCTGCCGACAGCCCGACGCGGTAGGCTGACGAGCGGTGGGCCTGCGCCCAGGAAATTCATGTGCTAGTCCTCGTTCGGCCCACTGACGATGACTGACGATCTTTCCGCAATGTTGGTTGCAGAGCTGACGGAAATGATTCGCCCGCCCAGGCGGTCGGCGCGGCTGGAATTGAGCTCGATGCCGGCGGCGCGGAGATTGCTTGCCATGCGGCGTAGGGTGTTAGCGAGCGCATCGGGTGCCTTGGGCCAACGCGCCGAACGTCTGATGCCGTCGCTGGCCATGCGGTTGAGACGAAGCAGCAGTTCGGCGGTGCTGCCCGTAAAGCCCTCCCGAGCCAGCTCTCGCAGCGGCTCATAGAGCGGCGAGGAGTCCAGCGCGAGGTTGCGCGCGTCGGCACGATTCGCCTCGTAGACCTTGAGAAACTCGCCGCGTTGCAGACCTAAACCATCTTCGCAGGCGCTCGCCCAGGTTGCGAAGTCGGCCATTCGCGGTAGCTGACCAAGCGCGAGGGCGGGCAGCTTCCTCAACCCCAGTGCGACCGCATCCAGCAGGGCGCCGAGGATTGGTGGTCTGGCAGCTTCGAACTCGTGCCAAAACTGGCTCTCGTCGCGGCGCAGCTCGGGCTTGATATCATAGAAGTCGATGATCAGCGCGCGATCGAGGAAGTCGGGTCGGGTGGCGCCGAGATCCGGGATGGCGTTGAACACCAGTGGGCGGGTGGCATCGAAGACCGCTTCGTCATAGTCGCTGTGTAGTTCCCGCCCGCCAAAGCCTCCGCCGGTTGCCAAGCGACAGGCCGCATCGGCCAGATCCTGCGGCAGATGGCTTAAATTATCGAAGCACACCAGCCACGAGTTTCGGGCGGCCGCAAAATTGCCGGCCCCATCTCACCAGCCCGACCAGGACCATGAATAGCATCGATGCCGGGGATAGTTGGCTATCCCTTTACCTAACCGCACAAGCGGCGTGGTCAATAATCATCCGAAAATCACCCCCATTTATACTCATCAAAGCATGATTGCACGCTTACGTGCTGATCTTACGCGGTCGCCTCGTGCGCGAACTGCTTCCACGCGCCGCACTTTGACTTTCACCTCTACGCGCGAGCCCAGCCGATTGATGATCGACATGAGGCGATCAAGGGTAAGCCGTCCCAGCTCCGCGTTGCGGATGCGCGAGAAGTCCGCCGCCGCAATGCCGGTACGGCCGTGCGCGCCGCGCACGGTCAGGTGGTCCCGGTCGAGTGCCTTGATGATTTCGGCGGCCAGGATGGCCTTGAACTGCTCGGCATCGGCGTTTTCATGCCGGAGGTCGCGGAACGCATTGCCGCTACCCCGCACCACTTCCAGTTTTTCGCGCTTCATCGCAACATCTCCTTCAGCCTTTTCAAACGGTCCTTTATCAGGTCGATTTCGCGTTTCGGCGTCTTGATGCCCTGCGTCGATTTCTTCTGGAACGTATGCACAACCCAGATCTCATCGGCTAGTTGCACCGCGTACACTACACGGAATGCACCGCCCTTAAACGGCAGCGCAATCTCGAAGACACCCGATCCGATGCCGTGCATGGGCTTGGCAACGTCGGCCTTGCCGCCTTCGGCCGCAATCGTCAGGGCGGCTAGACAGATTGACCTGGCCCCTTCGGGGAACGTCTCGAATTCCCTTAAGGCCGCCCCGATCCATGAAACGGGCCGTGTTTTCCGGGTCATCTGCCGTCCGCTAGCGCATACCGATAGTCCATGTTGTCATATTTGACAACGGCGGTCAAGCCTGTCCAGCTATTTCGAGGACATCGCCGGGAGCTTGCGCATGATGTTGTGGAAGCGTGTGCGGCTGATCTGGTGGTCCGCTAACAGACGGCCGTTGTGGATGAGGGCGAATACGGCGTAGGGCGTCGGCGCATTCTGCGCTTCACCGGGCGATTGGAGGTCCACGATCCTGGGTTTGATCCCGTAATCCTCTTCCGCCGCCTGCGCAATCTCGGCAGCGAATGTCACGATGTACGGGCACTGGTTGGAACGTATGATCGTCAGGCCCCGGCTGTACCGGCTCAGCTTCTTTTCCCAGTCGCCTTTGAAGGCTGGATCGGCGGCCGACGGGTTCAGCTTCCGGACGAGCAAGCTGTAATCCGGAGGCGCGCTATCGACCACGGTGAAGCCGTTCGCCAGGTATAGCGCAGAGCCGGCAAGCCATGGCTGTTCCCGGGCGATCGCGGCCACGCCGTCCATGCCGCCCTTGCGCGCATCCTCGACGCAGGCTTCGAGCATCAGGCGTCCGAGGCCCTTACGCTGATACTGCTTGACGTGCGAAAAAACGCAGTGAATGAACATGTAGCCGCGGGCGTCCACTCCGCGCCAGGCATGCTCGCCAGGAAGGTATTCGATGTAGCCGCACTGCCGGTTGTCCGGGGTCACGGCCACCTTCGCCCGCAAGCCTAACTTGAAATTCGCCTTCAACCAGCAGTTCTTCTGCCGGCGCCCCTCGTGAGCGGGGTTTTTCACGCCGCAGCAGGATAACGTCTCGACGCGCGCCGGGTCGAGATCGATCAACACAGGCATCTGAGTCATAGCATAGGTCTCCGCAACAATTTCACTCGTGCCGTAGCGCCGTCATGGGATCGATGCGGGCCGCGCGGAGCGCCGGGTGCATGGCGGCTACGCAACCCACCGCCGCCACTACAACCGATGCCACCGCGAAGGTCCACGGATCATCAGCGGCCACTCCATACAGCAGCTTCTGGATGGCGCTGCGGCCCACGTACGACAATGCCCACCCGAGCGGAATGGCAATCGCGATCTGCATGGCCGCCTCCTTCAGCACCTGACGCGCCAGCGCTCCCGGCGTCGCCCCCATGGCCACGCGCACTCCCAATTCCGGCGTGCGCTTGGCTACGGCATAGAGCGTGACGCCGAAGAGCCCGGCGGCGGCCAGCAGAAGCCCCACGGCGGCCAGCGAGCCGGTCAGCTCGGCGGCCAGTTGCTCACTGCTGCGCGCCCGGCGCATGTGCAGCCGTAGCGTTTGAATCCTGAGAATGATGAACACCTTGTCTGAACTTCGAATGAAGGAACGCACCGTGGCGGTCATCGTCTCGGGATCATTGCGAGTGGCGATGAAGAGCGTCAATTCGCCGTCGGGCATCTGCGCGAAGGGGAAGTACAAGTACGGTTCGGGGGTCTCGCGCAACGCGATCGACGGGCCGTCTTCCACCACTCCCACAATCTGCCGGTCCTTGCCACTCACCCTTATCCACTCGCCGATCGCTTGCCGGTCAGGGAAGAAGCGGCCGGCGAAAGTGGCATTGACCATCGTGACCAGCGTGGCGGCCGGGCCGTCGGACTGCTTGAAGCTTCGGCCGCTGAGTACACGGGCGCCGGTAGTTTCGAAGTAACTGGGGCTCACCTGGTTGAAATGGAACTCCATTTTGGGTTGGCCGGCCATTTCCACGTCGACTACGGCGCCGCCCAGCGACCCGCTGAGCATGGCGCGGCGCGCCCAGGCTACACGCTCCACGCCAGGCAGTCCGGCCAGGCGGTTCCCGAGAGGCTCGATGGTAGCGGGCGGGGCCTCCGTCCAACCGTCCACCAGCAGCACCCGGGCATCGGGGTTCATGGCCGGACGGGTGGCAGCGATCTTGTCGAGGCTGCGCCACAGCAGCCCCGCCGAGCAGGTTACCGCCGTGACCAGGGCCATCTGGGCGATTACCAGTCCTGACAGCCAGCGTGACGACCCCGTGGTCCTGGCGCCCTGCAAAGCCGGCGAGATGCGCCTCCGCCAGGCATCGCTCCAAGGAATCGCCGCGCCGATCACCGCCACGGCCACGAGCGCGATGGAGCTGAAGCCAAAGGTTCGCAGATCGAGGCGGATCGAGTAGTCAATGTAGCTCTGCCCGGCATAGAACAGCGCCGGAGCCGCCTGAATCAGCCATGCCGCCAGTAGCAGGCCGACGGCGGTTCCCGAGCCGCTGAGCAGCAGGGTTTCGACCAGGTGCTGGCGGGCCAGGTCGGTTCGGCCGGCGCCGAGAGCGAGCCGGATGCCGGTTTCCCGGCGGCGGCCTTCGTTGTCCACCAGCCGCAGGTTCGCGAGGTTGGCGGCGGCGATGAGGACCAGCAACACCATCAGTCCCAGGAACGCGGCGTTGGATTCCACCTTGTCGCGCAGGCCCTTGGTAGTGAATCGCTCGACAGCGGCCTTGCGGTCCGGGGCGGCGGCGAGGCCGTCCTTCTCCAGTTGCCTCAGGGCGGCGTCGGCTTCCTTCTGCGCCTGCTCGATGCCGGTGCCGGGCCGCAAGCGGGCGATCGCCTCATAATCGGTGAAACGGAGGCTGTTTGCCCGGGCCATTTGCAGGCTTCCGAAAAAGCCCTGCATGGGGACAAACAGGTCGACCGCAATGCCGCGACGGATTCCGTGAAATCCGGGCGGCAGAACCCCGATGATCTTCAGGACCCCGCTACCTACGGGAAGGCTGCGTCCCAGAATGGCAGCGTCGCCTTCCAGGGTCTGGTGCCAGTAGCGGTCCGAGATCACCATCACCCCATCCTGCCCCTTACCTGCATGAAACAGCTCACCTTTGGCAGGTTTCACGCCGAGCAGGTCAAAGTAATTGTCGGAGACGCCGGCGGTGATGGGGAATTGGTCGCGGTCGGGCAGCTTAACGCGCGGTCCACGGCGGTTTTCGGTCAGGATGCCGGTGAAGCAGTGAGTGCGCGCGGCCAGGGCTTCATACTCCGGCCAACTGAGGATGTCCGAACGCTGTTCGCGCGTGGTGGCCGAGAGCCAGACGAGCTGTCCCGGTGCACTGACCGGCAGGTCGCGAAGCGCGTACGCGTCCAGGACGCTGAATGCGGCCGTGCTGAAACCAATAGCCAGGCCCAGCGATGCAACGGCCAGGAGGGTCACACCCGGCTTCCGGGCGAGCGCCCGGACGGCTACGCGGAGATCCTGCAGCAAAGTGTCCATATTAAGAAGATATACGGATCTGAATCGGTTCGGTTAGTCTTTTTCTTCGCTCGATCGATTTCACCTGGCGGACGACGCGCGGCTCATCGCCAGTCCCGGCCCGCGCCACACCCCTCAGCCCATGCCGGCCTCCTAATGGCGCAGGGGCCGTGGGCCTCAAGATTTCCGGGAGCGGCGACATCGACGGGCAGGCCATGAAGTTCATGACGTCTTGTTCGAAGCAGGACGAACGCTGGCCGGCGGGCCGATAAAATCACCGTTGCGCGTCGCTTTGGATTAAAATAAGCCTGCATGGACATGCGGTCCTGTCCCCGCCGAGCGGTAACCTCGGCAGCGTCCAAGACGCCTGAGTATTAAACCACCCCGAGGTGTTTATGGCCATTTCGCGACGACATTTCTTCTTCGGCAGCCTGCTCGCCGGGGCTGTCCCAACGGGGGGATTCGGCAGCACGCCGTCCCTCAAAATGATGGGCTACAAATCGCCCAACGAAAAGCTGAATGTGGCATCCATTGGATGCGGCGGGAAGGCCTCGAGCGATATTCGGGGCTGCGCGGCGACGGAGAACATCGTGGCGCTGTGCGACGTGGATGACAAGCGGGCCGCCGGCATCTACAAAACCTTTGAAAAGCAACCCAAATTCAAAGATTTCCGGAAGATGCTCGATCAGGAAGGCAAAAACTTCGATGCCTGCATCGTCACCATTCCGGACTTCATGCACGCCGTGGCAGCCATGGCCTGCATGGAACGCGGCAAGCATGTTTACGTGCAAAAGCCGCTCACGCGCACCGCGTGGGAAGCCCGCATGCTCACCGAGGCGGCCGCCAAGTATCGGGTCGCTACCCAGATGGGCAACCAGGGTTACTCCAACGAAGGCACCCGGCAATGCGCCGAGATGATTTGGGCGGGCGAGATCGGCAACGTCACCGAGGTGCATGCCTGGACCAACCGGCCCATTTGGCCGCAGGGCGTCACCGAAATCCCGGCTCCGACACCGGTACCGGATACGCTGGATTGGGACCTGTGGCTGGGCTGCGCCCAGGCGCGCCCCTACACCAAGGGAGCGGGGCCGGCGGGGTACGACAACGGCGATTTCTACCAGCCCTCCAACTGGCGCGGCTTCTTTGATTTCGGCTGCGGCTCGCTGGGCGACATGGCGTGCCATATCCTGGGCGCTCCGAACCTTGCACTGAACCTGAGCAAACGGGCGCCTACCAGCGTCGAATGCATCAAGAGGGAAGGCACCAGCAGCTTCATGTTCCCGAAGCAGTGCGTCATCCGTTTCGACTTCCCCGCCTATGGGTCGATGCCGCCCCTGAAGGTCTTCTGGTACGACCTCTTGAAGGAACAACCCAAGATCGCGGGAGTTCCGGATGGCGAATACCTGGGCGATATGCCCTCTCCCGCCCGTCCCCAGGGGCAGCCGGGGCAGGCGCGAGGAGGCGGACAGGGCGGGCGCGCAGGCGGCCGTGGAGCGGGTGGACCGCAAGGCCCTCGCACGGAAGGCACCGGGCGAGTCTTTACCTGGGCGCAGATGGAGGCGGTCAAGGAGAATCCTCCGACCAGCACCGGCGCCGGCGCCAATGGAAGCCTGTTCATCGGCGACAAAGGCATGATTACGACCGGCACCTATGGCGAGGGGACACGCCTGATCCCGGTCGAGAAGATGCAGAATTACAGCTTCCCGCAGGAAGTGCTGAGCCGTTCGCCGGGCCATTATCACGATTGGATCCGCGCCTGCAAGGGCGGCGAGCCGGCGTGCTCGAACTTCAGCGTGGCCGGTCCGTTCGTCGAGTGGATGGTGCTGGGCGTAGTAGCGACGCGTGTGGAAGGCAAGCTGGAGTGGGACGCGGCGAAGATGCGATTCTCCAACAATGCGGAAGCCAACAAATACGTTAAGCCGTTCTACCGCAAGGGCTGGGCTCCCAACTGGAAAGGCTGATGGGCTCGTGACACAGGCATTCTTGCCTGTGTGGGGTTTCCGGAAAAACCAACACAGGCAAGGATACCCGTGTTACAGCGGCGCAGCTCGGACTGCTATCGTCACCGTCGGTGCGCTCGTGACTCCGCCTATTGTCAGCGTGATCGGAACGCCCGGCCCTGTGGGCGTATTCGCAGGCACTCGGGCGTTGACCTGGATCGTCCCCGCCACCAACGTGGGCGCGCCGCCGGCATAGGCCACTTCCGCCGACAGGCCGCCAATCGTCACCTCGACCGGGAGCGTCAGTTTCGGCGTTCCGGTCACCATCTGTCCGTCGGATTCCGGCGGGGTCGTCTGCCCACCCCCGGTGCCATAGATGGCGATGAACTCGCCCTGCTGGGCAGGGTCGAGCGGAGTGTTCAGTTTGCCGTCCTGATTCAAAATCGCCGCAGGGCCGGCACCCGAGCCATCGGCCGCAAAGATGGCGGGTGCGACTGGGGCCAGCAGGACGTCGACGGGCGGCGTGCCTGCCCCTGTTCCCTGGTTGATGACCGCTACGCTGGCGAGCGTTCCCGCTACGCCAAGCGGCACAATCGCGTTCACCTGGTTGGCCTGCGCGTAGAGAACCGGCGCGGGAATTCCGCCGACCAACACCCGCGTCCCGCCCACGGAAGTCCCGATGGACCCCGACGAGTCCGCTGTCGGCGTGGCAGGCATCACGGGCCCGAGGCCCGCGCCGAATATGGTGATGATTTCTCCCGGCGCCAAGGGGCCCGGCAAGAGGCTGGCGCCGTTGACTACACCCGCGCTCGCGATCTTGGGCCCTGGGACCACGGCGATTTTGGCCACCAGGTTCGCTCCCGCTATGTAGGCGTTGCCTGCCCCATCGAGTGCCAGCCCCACCGCCCCCGTGGCATTATTCGCACCAAACGGTGTCGAGTACCGCAAGGCATTTCCCCCCGCATTCAATTTCGCCAGGAAGCCGACCTCACCGCCGAAGGCGCGCAGCGGGATGGCCGCCGGAAAATCGCTGGAGCTGGTATTCCCAGCCACATAGGCTTCGCCCGCGCCGTCCACGGCAATGGCTTCGCTATTGTCCGCGCCACTGCCGCCCAGGTAAGTGGAGTACACGAACTGGCCGTCGGGGCCGAGCTTGGAAACGAATCCATGGCTGCACGGTACCGGCGGCCCTTTCGGATTGGGTGGCGGGCATGGGGGACCCGGCGGCTTGGGCTGCAGTGCCCCTGCAGTCGTCGGGAAGTCTTGAGAATTCGTCGAGCCCGTCACATATGCGTTGCCCGACGAATCGACAGCCACCGCCGCCGCCGACTCGGTGCCGGACCCCGCGATATCGTGCTCGTACACCAGAGCACTGCCCGCCGGATTCACCTTCATCACGAATGCGTGGCCTGGGACGGCTAAGGGTGCCTCGTTACCGCCCACCACGAATGCATTTCCGGAAGTATCCGTGGCCAAGCCGTGCGGGGTGACATTTCCAACCGAGGCGGAGTACACCAGCGCCGATCCCGTTGGATTGAGCTTCACCAAAAAGCCACCCAGTCCACGCTGCAACGCTCCACTGGTCGGCGGAATGCCTGCCGCTGAAGTGAAGCCCGCGGCATAGACGTTGCCGGCGCCATCGGCCGCAATGCCCTGCACGGACGTCCCGGGCGAGAACGGGCCCGACGATCCGCCGAGCAGGGTGGAGTAGACCAGACTACCGGAACGATCCAGCTTCAGCACGAATCCGACCGTGCCTTGCTGAGGCTGCGTGGTCTGGAACGCACCCGGGGTTACCGGGAAGCCCGGGACAAGCGTCTCGCCTCCCAGATAAACATTGCCGGCTCCGTCCACGGCGATCCCGAACGCCGCGACGAAAGGGCTGCCAGGACTGACGATATACGTGGAGTAGAGCAGGGCGTCGCCCGCAGGCGTCAGCTTGGCGATCACCAGGCCGGTATATAGCGAGGTCGACCCGGATCCCGCGACGTAAGTGCTTCCTGACGAGTCTACGGCGACCACGTTCGCGCCGGGGGAGGGAAGCGAATACTCCAGGGACAGAATCGGGTCGATGACCAGGGGCCGTGCGTGGTCATACCTCCCCAGCTTCAGTTGCACCCCGGTCGGACGCACCAGGTAGCGGCAGTCCACGGATCTCCCATCCTGCCGGGCCACAGGGCGCCTTTGCTGAATCTCGCCGCCAGGGGTTTCGATTGCCAGGTCGCCGGTTGGCGTCAGGCGCACCTTGCGCGCGCCTTCGAATTCCAGGCGGATGCGGGATGTGTCCGCTCCGGCTGCCACCACGAGGTCGTATTCGAGGGCCTCACGCCGGCCATGGTACACCAGATCGATTCCGGGATAGATCCCGCGATACCGGACACGGCCGAAATGCGGCACGTGCTGCCGCCAGCCCGTGGGATTCGCCCCGATCAGGTAGTTGCTCATCCCGCGCTGGGGCTCCAGCGCTTCGCCTTCCGCATCGGGGTTCGCGCCGCGGAATCGCAGCGTGAACGCCGCTTTTCCCCGGCGAATGTCGGCCTGCGCGCCATCCAGCGCGACCTCATAGCCGCTGCCCCGCGCCACATACTGCGCGGGCATGTCCGTCTGCCCGACGTTCGGTTCGAAGTGGAGCGGAAGCAAAACCAGAGCCAGAAGCGTGTTCATTTCACCGCCATGGTGACTACTTGTGAGGCTACTTGGCCCGCCGTCAGGTAAACGGAAACCCTGCCGCTTACCGGGACCTGGGGAGGGACGACCGCAGTCATCTGGAAGACGCCGGGCGAGCCAGGAGCCGCGCCGTACAACAATGCGCTGGAAGCGAAGCCATCGAAGTAGACGGTTACCGCTTCGGGCCGGACGCCCAACCCGGTTCCCAAGATGGTGATCACCGATCCGCGCGCCGCGGGATTGCCTGGGGAGTTCAGCGTCCCATCCGCATTTCGGATTCCTCCTGGTACAGAGCTCGACTGGTTCGTGAAGATGGCGGGCGCTGCGTCGACCACGGGCACCGTCAGCGAATTGGTGGACACTCCGCCGGAGGTCACCTGGACGGTGGCGACTCCCGAAAGGGTGGATGGAGCCAGCAGATCCGTGCCGGAGCGAGAGACCGGAACCACGCTGGCGCCATCGAAGATCACGAGCGCGTCCGGCGAAAACCCCACGCCGCTGGCGATGACCAACTCTCCCGGGGCGATCGCCCCGCCACTCCGGCTGGCGGCGTTCAGCACAGCGTTGAGGTGCGACCTTCCCGCAAGGTCGATTCTCGTCACCCAGTTGTATGTCGAGCTCTCCTGAAAAGCACCGTGAGTTGCGGTGATGAATCCGCTGCCCGCTACCAGCACGGTATTACCGGAGAGGGCGATCGATACGCCCACGGCGACCAAGGGGGAGAGGTACGTCGAGAGCAGCGTCGCCGTGCCCGCCGGGTTGATCTCGACCAGAAAGGCGCCGTAGTCCGTCGGAACAAAAGGCAATTGGGCGTGATCAGAAAAGACGAGGAGGCACTGCCGGTGGCAAAGACGTCGCCCTGGACGTCGAGCGCCAAGCCGGACACACCTCCCTCAACGTCCTTCGCATAGATCAGCGAGCCGGATGTATCGAGCTTCAGCACAGAGGAATTACAGCCGGCATAAGTGTTTCCAGCCGGATCCATGGCGACTGCATTCCCTGTTGCGCCGGTGGTTCCACCGAAATAGGTCGAGTAGACCAGGCCCGAGCCTGGCGGATTGAATTTGGTGATGAATGCGTAGCGGTTCTGCGTGGGACTCGGAATCGTGCCTTGCAAGGCCCCGGGCGTCACCGGGAAATCCCCAGAGGTCGTAATGCCCGTCACTACGGCGCTGCCGGCCGAATCCACTGCGACCGCCGCGATGCCATCGGAACCGCTACCGCCCAGGTACGTAGAGTACACCAGGGCGTCTCCGTTGGGCGCGATCTTCGCCAGAAATCCAGTCGCGAAAGAGACTATCGGGTTGTGATTCTCGGCGGTCTGAAAGGCTCCAGGTGTGACGGGGAAGTCGGCAGACGAGGTATTACCGGCTACGTAGGCGTTTCCACCGGAGTCGACCGCGATTCCTTGTGCTGCATCTAGTTGCCCGCCACCCAGGAACGACGAATAGAGGGGCACACCCGCGTCGTCCAGTTTCATCACAAACGCGTTGGAAAAGCCGTGAAGCGCTTTCTGAAACGCCTGCCCGGTCACGGGGAAGTCCGCCGACTCCGTGGAACCCGTGACGTAGGCATTTCCGCCGCTATCGACCGCCAACCCGCTGGCGGATGTGCCGTAGCCCTGTTTCCCTCCAAACACCGTAGCGTAAATCAGCCGTGTTCCCTCGGGATTTAGCTTGAGCACGAATCCGCGCTGTGGAGGACCGGAGTTGGACAGTGGTGCACCCGGAAAATCGGCTGAAAAGGCGGAGCCCACGACATAGGCATTACCGGCGGCGTCGGCGCCGACAGCTCGCATGAAATCGTTCCCCGAACCGCCGATGTACGTCGAATAGATCACCACCGGGTCAATCACCAGGGGCTTCCGGACATCGTAAGGTCCGATCTCGAAGCGAAGGAGCCCGTCCCGGTCGAGACGCCAGGCGCCGGCAATCGACTTCCGCCGTCCGCCTGTTTCCTGATAGATGCGGGGCCGCATCTGGCGTATGGTGGATTGGCTCTCCTGGACTACGATATCCCCGTGGCTGTCTAGCCGGGTGCCGGACAGACCGGAAGACGTCATCCGGATGCGAGACGGATCGGCGCCGGGCGAAACTACCAGATCGAATTCCAGGTTGCCTTCCTCGCCGTGATACAGCAGGTCCACGCCAGGATAGATGGAGCGGAATAGCACTCCGCTGAAGTTGGCAACTCCCAGCCGCCATTGGCGTTCGTCCCGGCCTATGACGTAGTTCGTCACGGACGGCAATAGGCCCATGCCTTCGCCCTTCACTCGTCGATTGGCACCGAGGAACTGCAGGCGCGCACCACCCGGCAGCACTATGCCTTCGCCGGTCAGAATCGTCACGCCTGCCGGCGAGCGAGCGACGAATTGGGAGGGGGAATCGTAGAACGGCGCGAAGACAATTGGGAATCGCGGCGTCGGGACCGGCTGTGTCAAGGCAGGGACCGCGCAGGCCGCCAGCAACGCCACGAGTGTCGCGCCCCTCGTGAGCGTAGACCATGAGTGCAACAGCGCGGCCAGGGGGTCGCGCGCGGACGAGGTCGTCCGCCCCACTTGGGACCTAGGCGAATTGCGCATCTATCCACAAAGACGCGGCAATCGCTCCATTCCACTACATCGTGTGGCGAAAACCTGGGCTCCCTTCCTTATAATAGGTATTGAAGATCCTCTTATCTCGGATCTATAATGATTGTTAGGGGAGCACCCTCTAGAAGTGGTGCTATCGACAGCCCCTCGGAGGTGGCCGACATGACGACGAGCGGAAAGCCAGACCGCGGCTCGGTCAAAATGAATTCGGAAGAATGCAAGGGGTGCGGCCTTTGCGTGGAGGCCTGCCCGCCCAAAGTCCTTCGGCTGACGGACCGGTTGAACCGTTACGGCTACCATCCGGCCGAGTATGTGGGCGCGGGGTGCACCGGGTGCGGCATCTGTTTCTTTGTCTGTCCCGAGCCCGGCGGCATCGCCGTCCTGAGGTTGGAAGTGCCGAAGGCAGCAGCACTTGCAGGAGCTGCGGCGTAGCGCCCAGGAGAAACCCATGCAGAAACAACTCACCAAGGGCAATGAAGCCATCGTCAAGGCCGCCGTCCTGGCAGGCTGCCGGGCGTTCTACGGGTACCCCATCACGCCGGCCAGCGAAATCGCCGAGGCGGCTGCGCTCTACCTGCCGCCGGTGGGCGGCGTCTTCGTACAGGCGGAGAGCGAAGTGGCCGCCATCAACATGCTGTACGGCGGCGCGGCCGCGGGCGTGCGCTCCATGACCGCCTCCAGCGGGCCGGGCATCAGCCTGATGCAGGAAGGCTTCAGCTACATCGCCGGAGCCGAGCTTCCTTGCGTGATCGCGGACATCATGCGCGGTGGCCCGGGACTCGGGAACATCGCGCCCGAGCAGGGCGACTACAACCAGATCGTCAAGGGCGGCGGGCACGGCAACTACCGCACTCTGGTGCTGGCTCCCGATTCCGTGCAGGAGATGGCCGACTTCACCACCTGGGCTTTCGATCTGGCGGATGAATACCGCAACCCGGTGGTGCTGCTGGCCTACGGATACATCGGGCAGATGATGGAGCCGGTGGAGTTCGCCCGGCCCCGGCCGGTTCCCCCGGCGCCCGCCTGGGCCGTGACGGGGACGGCTGCGACTCGCCCCAACCTGATCTCTTCCATTTACCTGGAGCCGGACCTGTTGGAACGGCATATCCGCAAGCTGGAGGCCAAATACCAACAGGCGGAGCGCCAGGTATGCCGCGCCGAATGTTGGCGCACCGAGGACGCCGAGATCGTCCTGGTGGGCTACGGCATCATGGGCCGGGTTCTGAAGGCCGTGGTGGAACTGGCGCGCGCCCGCGGGTTGGCCGTGGGACTGCTCCGTCCGATCACGCTCTATCCCTTCCCGGTCGCGCAGGTGCGCGCACTCTGCCGGAGCGCCCGAGCCTTCGCGGTGGCGGAGCTCAGCACCGGCCAGTTGCTGGACGATGTCCGCCTGGCATTGGATGGCCGGCTGCCGGTGGAGTTCTTCAGCCGCGTGGGCGGCAACGTACCCTCCGCCGAGGATGTCCTCGCGTTTCTGGAGCAGAAGTTCCCGGCTTCGGCGCACGCCGAGCCGATGGAGGAGGTGCTGGTCCATGCCTAGCTACACGGTTACACACGAGAAGGCCGACTGCTTCTACGATTGCTACGAGCGCAAGGCGGAGTTGCAGCACCAGACGCACTATTGTCCGGGTTGCGGGCACGGCATCGTCCATAAGCTGCTGGCCCAGGCCATCGATGACCTGGGCATTCAGGACCGCACCGTGCTGATCAGCCCGGTGGGCTGCTCCGTGTTCGCGTACTATTACTTCGACGTCGGCAACATCCAGGTGGCGCACGGACGGGCGCCCGCGGTGGCTACCGCCGTCAAACGCAGCCGGCCAAACAGCATCGTGATCGGCTATCAGGGCGATGGCGACCTGGCGGCCATCGGCACCGCCGAGATCGTCCACGCGGCCAATCGTGGCGAACCCATCACCGTGATCTTCGTCAACAACGGAATCTACGGAATGACCGGCGGGCAGATGGCCCCCACCACGCCGCTCGGCAAGAAGAGCACCACCTCGCCGTACGGCCGCTCGGCCCTCAACGAGGGCTATCCCCTGCATGTTTGCGAGCTGCTGAATTCGCTCGAAGCGCCGGTCTTTATCGAGCGCGTCGGGCTGGGCAATAACAAGCAGATCATGAACGCCGCGCGGGTCCTGCGCCGGGCTGTGGAAAACCAGGTCAAGGGGTTGGGGTTCTCGTTCGTGGAAGTGCTCTCCCCGTGCCCCACCATCTGGAAGATGAACCCGGTGGAGGCCCAGACCTTCGTGCGCGAGGAGATGGCCGCGACGTTCGGCGTGGCAAACTACCGCGACCGCACCAAGGAGGCGCTGGCTAGACCCGCACCACCGCCGCCTCCCGCCCTGGAGGAGCTGCCGCGAATTCTCGGTCTCTCGAATGGCCAGCCGATTGACGCGTTCGCCGCTCCACCCCCCAGGGAGCTGGATCTGCGAATCAAAGTGGCGGGCTTCGGCGGACAAGGTGTTCTGATGCTGGGGGAGGTGCTGGCCGAGGCAGGCCTCGAATCCGGCTACGAAGTCTCCTGGCTGCCGTCCTACGGCCCCGAAATGCGTTCCGGCACATCCAACTGCCACGTCCGTCTTTCCAACCACCTCATCGATTCGCCGCTGGTCTCGCGCCCCAACGTGCTGCTGGCGCTGAATGAGCCGTCCCTGCGCAAATTCCTGCCTACGGTGGAACCCGGTGGCATGGTTTTGTACAACGGTCCGGCGATTCCGGATGATTGCGTGCGGCCCGACGTCCGGGCGGTAGCCAAGCCCTTCACCCAAGTGGCCGACGAGCTGGGAAGCTCCAAGGTGGGCAATATCGTGATGTTGGGGGCGTTACTCGAGACCACCAGCCTGCTCGATGAGGAACAGGTCACCGGCGCGCTGCGGCGCCTGGTGAAAAGCGACCGATGGTACGACCTGGATGTCGTCGCGCTGGAACGCGGCCGGGAGGAAGTCCGGAAGTCGGGCGAGTCCCTGGCGCCTTCGGGTGAAGACTACCTCTGGGGTGTGTAGGACGCCGCTACGCAAAGTGTAGCTTCTTCAACAGCGCCTGAAATCTCGGATCCCCGCGCAACGGATCATAAAGGGGGTGCACCTTGATGGAGGCCAATTGCGACTCTCTCCGCGCGCACCCCTCTTCCAGCCAGTCGAGGGCTTGCTTCTTCTCCCCCAATCCCACGTGAATCACCGCGAAGCAGGCGGTCGGGACGTACTTTGTTTTGGCGAGCCTCTCGAGTTCGCTCAGCGATTCGCGTGCTTTCTGCTGGTCGCCCAGCAGTGCGTAAGCCTGGCCCATCGCGCCCAGAATATTGGGGACGTCTCCCGCCAGCGCGCGTCCTTTTTGCAGCATGGCGAGAGCTTCCGGGTATCTGCCCATTTGTATGCAGGCTCTGCCCATCGAAGTGTATGCCTTGAAAAAGGACGGGTCGACATCGAGGATCTCACGATAGCTCGCGAGCGCCGCCTCGTAATCGCGGAGCATCATCAGGAGATATCCCCGTCCCTCCGAGAGGATGCTGGAGAGCGGGTCGAGCTGGTGCGCGATTTTGAGCTCGGCGAGCGCCTCCTTGAAGCACCCCAGCACCGCGTAATGATCGATCCCCAGCCAAAAATGCGCGGTCGCGTACCCCGGATTGAGTGCAATGGCGCGGTGGTAGAGCCGCCCGGCGTCGTGCCACTCCCAGTCGTAAATTCCGCGGATGAATGCCAGCGAGGCGTGCGGCTCGGCCAACTCCGGGTCGAGCGCAATGGCCCGCTGGGCTGCTGCTTTGGCTTGCGGAAAGCCTTCCGCGGGGTGCATCAGGCCGTAGTCCACCAGAAGGCTGTAGCCGTCCGCCAGACCCGCATAGGCCAGGGCGGAGTCCCCATCGGCGGCAACCGCGTTTTGAAAGCACTCGACGCTTTGCTTGAGGTGCTGCGGGCTTCGCTGGTGCCACAGGTAGCGGCCCTTGAGGTACCAATCGTATGAGCTAACGGTGGTCCGTCCACGCCCCACGCGAGCGTCTTCCCGGCCGCCGGAGAGCTGCACGCGCAAGGTCCGCACGATGGCCAGCGCGATCTCCTCCTGAATCGCGAAAACGTCTTGCATTTGCCGGTCAAACGTCTCCGACCACAGATAGACCCCGGTCTCCGTGTCGATGAGCTGGGCTCTCACCCGCAGGCTCGGTCCCGCCATGCGCACGCTGCCCGTCAGCACCGTTTCCACATTCAGTTGTTGGCGAATGGCGAGGATGTCCTGTTGCCGGCCGCGCAATTGCGCCGCGGTGTTCCACGCCACCACGCGCATTCCCGGCAGCTTGGTGAGGGCATGGATGAGCTCCTCGGTCAGGCCGTCGCTGAAGTATTCGTTCTCCGGATTGGGGCTGAGATTGAGGAACGGCAGCACCGCCGTGGTGATGACACCGGTTTCGGCGGGCATCGGAGGATTGGGAGGAGTCTCCGTCCTGGCCCGGATGTGAGGGGCATAGCCGCCTCGTGGGAATTCGATGACGATGGGATCGGAGCGGCCTTCGCCCTCGTAGTAAGCCTTCAGTTTAGAGCGCAGGCGGCGGGCTTCCACGCGGACGATGGGGTCCACGCGGGGATCGTAAGACTGCTTTCGATCGAACACTTCCACGCCGATCAGGTATTCCTTGAGCTCCTCGGCCTTGCCCACCAGCGTCCATTCCACGGCCAGGCGCAGAAAACGCCCCATGCGTTCGGAGCGGGCGAACAGACCGTGCGCCAGGATCTTCTCCAGTTGCATCCGGACCGCCGATTGGACGGGGACCTGTCGAGCCTCAGACACTTGGGGATTTTCCGCTGTAGCTATTATTCTATCGTCTGGAAGGGGATGCCATCCGGCTCTTGCTGCCAATACGCTATTTGTGGTTCCACGTACCAGAAACTAAAATGTGCGTAGCGGTTGGAATGCCGTTTGCTCGTTTTGCCGGAAGATAAGATGCCGCGTACCATATTGCCCGGGAAACCTTACCCCCAGGGCGCCACCTGGGATGGAACCGGGGTAAACTTTTCGCTCTACTCGGAGAAGGCCACTGGCGTGGAATTGTGCCTCTTCGAGGATGTGGATTCCGTGGACTCCGAGCCCGTCTCGATTCGGGAATGTACCGGATACGTCTGGCACTGTTATTTGCCCGGAGTGAAGCTCGGCCAGTTGTACGGATATCGCGTCCACGGGCCTTATGAGCCCGAACGTGGCGAGCGCTTCAATCCCGCCAAGTTGCTGATCGATCCGTACGCCAGGGCGCTGGCAGGTGGATTAAATTGGGACGCTCCGGTGTTCGGGTATACCATCGGTGACCTAGGCGGGGACCTCTCGTGCGACGGAAAAGACGACGCTTGGGGGGTCCCCAGGTGCGTCGTAACGACTTCGCATTTCGACTGGGAGAACGACCGGCCGCCGCTTACGCCTCTGCACGATTCCATCCTTTATGAATTGCACGTGAAAGGCTTTACCGCCTCGCACCCCGAGATCCCCGAAGAACTGCGCGGGACCTACGCGGGGCTGGCCCACCCCGCAGCTATCGATTACCTGAAGAAACTGGGGATCACCGCGGTGGAGCTGATGCCGGTCCACGAGTTCGTGGACGACAAACATCTGCTCGACAGGGGCCTGCGGAATTACTGGGGCTACAACTCGATCAACTTCTTCGCGCCGGAAGCGCGTTACAGCGCGTCGGGCCACGGCGGAGAGCAGATCGGCGAGTTCAAAGCTATGGTGCGGGCCCTGCATCGGGCCGGCATCGAGGTCATCCTGGACGTGGTCTACAACCACACCGCCGAAGGGAACCAGATGGGGCCCACGCTCAGTTTCCGGGGCATCGACAACTCTACCTACTACCGGCTGGTCCAGGAGACTCCCCGCTACTACATGGACTTCACCGGCACCGGCAACACGCTCAACGTGCGGCACCCGCAGGTGCTCAAACTGATCATGGACAGCCTGCGCTACTGGGTGCAGGAAATGCACGTGGATGGCTTCCGTTTCGATCTGGCATCCGCGCTGGCGCGCGAACTGCACGAGGTAGACCGGCTTTCGGCCTTCTTCGACATCATCAATCAGGACCCCGTGATTTCGCAGGTGAAGCTGATCGCGGAGCCCTGGGATGTCGGCGAGGGCGGCTATCAAGTGGGGAAGTTTCCGCCTTTGTGGGCGGAGTGGAACGGACAGTACCGCGACGGGGTGCGCCGGTATTGGAAGGGCGACGATGGACAACTTGCGGAGTTGGGCTACCGTCTCACCGGGTCGAGCGACCTCTACCAACGCGACGGCCGGCACCCTACCGCCAGCGTCAATTTCGTCACCGCGCACGATGGCTTCACGCTCGATGACCTGGTGAGCTACGACCAGAAGCACAACCGGGCCAACGGCGAAGAAGATCGCGATGGCACGAACGACAACCACTCCTACAACTACGGAGCGGAGGGCCCTACCGGCGATCCGGAAATCCTGGAAACGCGCGAGCGGCAGAAGCGGAACTTCCTGTTGACGCTGTTGACCTCGCAAGGCGTCCCGATGATCTGCGGCGGCGACGAGATGGGCCGCACGCAACAGGGGAACAACAATGCTTACGCGCAGGACAGCCCGCTCAGTTGGTACGACTGGAATCTGGACGACCGGCGGCGGTCGCTATTGGAATTCACGCGGCGGCTGGTGGAACTGCGGCGCCAGCATCCCAATCTGCATCGCCGAAAGTTTTTTCAGGATCGCCGGATCGACCCCGGAACGGAGCAGCGCCAGGTGAACGGACATACCGAACCGGACATTGTCTGGTTGCGGCCGGACGGCATCGAGATGACCCCCGAGGAGTGGAATCAGGGTTGGGTCCGGTGCATCGGACTGCAACTGAACGGACGAACGCTGGATGACGTGAATGGCGTTGGCGAGCCCATTCGGGACGAGACCTATATGATTCTTCTGAACCCGCATCATGAGCCGATCAAGTTCTTCATGCCGCCGAAGGAAGGGATCGGTTGGGAGGTCATGCTTGACTCCGGAGCTCCGGAAAGGAGCGATAAGCCGGTAATTGGGCCAGGGGAATTCCATGAGCTGATCCCGCGGAGCACCGCCTTGCTGCGGGAGCTGACGGATTGAGTAGCGGGCAGCTCGTGAACCCTGAAAACCGGTGCGGTTTTGCGGGCCGACCGCTCTCTGACGGTCGCGGCTCCGATCCACAATGACCACTCAAAGACGATACCCCATAGGAGCCGAAGTCCTGCCCGACGGCGTGAGCTTCCGCGTGTGGGCCCCGCGGCGTAAGAGAGTCGAAGTAGTGCTGGAGTCCGGCGCAGTCACGGACCTGCACGCCGAACCATCCGGCTACTTCTCCGCGGTCGTCCCCCCAGCCGCCAATGGCGCCCGGTATCGCTTTCGACTCGACGGCGGCGCCGCATTCCCCGATCCCGCATCGCGGTTTCAGCCGGAGGGTCCGCACGGCCCATCGCAAGTGGTGGACCCTGCGCGCTTTCCCTGGAGCGACTCGGCGTGGCCGGGAGCTTCGATCGAGGGGCAGGTAATTTACGAAATGCACGCCGGCACGTTCACGCGCGAAGGCACCTGGGAGGCCGCCCGCCGCGAGTTGCCGGAACTGGCGAGTGTGGGAATCACCGTGGTGGAACTCATGCCCGTGGCAGATTTCCCGGGCCGGTTCGGATGGGGCTACGACGGCGTGGGGCTGTACGCACCCGTCGCAATCTATGGCGCACCGGACGACTTCCGCCGATTCGTAGATGACGCGCACCGGGCCGGAATCGGCGTGATTCTGGACGTGGTCTACAACCATATCGGGCCCTATGGCAACTACCTGCCTCAATTCTCCGAAGACTATTTCTCCCGGCAATACAACAACGAGTGGGGCGGCGCCCTCAACTTTGACGGTGACAACGCCGGACCGGTGCGCGAATGGGTCACCACCAACGCGGCCTACTGGGCCGAGGAATACCACCTCGACGGCCTGCGGCTGGACGCCACCCAGCAGATCTTCGACACGTCGCCCGAGCACATCATGGCGGCACTCGCCAAACGCATGCGGGCGGCCGCCCACGGGCGCAAGATCTTCATCGTGGCGGAGAATGAACCGCAGCATACCAGGCTGGTGCGGCCCGTTGTCGGACAAGCGCTTCCGCCTGTCGAAAACAGTCTCTTAGCCTGCGAAGAGGGCGGATATGGGCTGGACGGTCTGTGGAATGACGATTTCCATCACAGCGCACGCGTCGCCATGACGGGCCGCAACGAGGCGTATTACAGCAACTATCTTGGCAAGCCGCAAGAGCTGATTTCGGCGGTGAAATACGGCTACCTCTACCAGGGACAGCGCTACCCGTGGCAGGCCAAGCGGCGTGGCGCCCCGGCCTGGGGCCTGAGCCCCGCGCGATTTGTGACGTACCTCGAGAATCACGACCAGGTCGCCAACTCGGGACGCGGCGAGCGCGTCGATCGCCTCACCAGCCCCGGCCGCTATCGGGCCATCACGGCGCTGCTGCTGCTGGCGCCGGGAACTCCCATGCTGTTTCAGGGGCAGGAATTCGGGGCGTCGAGCCCGTTCTTCTATTTTGCGGACCACGAGCAGGAAACCCGCGGCCTGGTATGGGAGGGCCGCATTCAGTCGCTCGCGCAGTTCCCCAGCCTGGCGCAGCCCGAGATGCGCCCGTACCTCGTGGACCCGGGCGACCCCGCCACCTTCGAACGCTCGAAACTCGACTTCGCAGAGCGGCACAGCCACGGCGGGATCTACCAGCTCCACAAAGACCTGCTGCGGCTGCGGCGCGAGGAGCCGGTCTTCCGGGCGCAGAGGTCCGGCGGCCTGGATGGCGCGGTGCTCGCGGACGAGGCGTTCCTGTTGCGCTTCTTCGGTGAGCCCGTGGGTCGCCAAGGTGATGACCGGCTCCTGATCGTGAATCTGGGGAGGGACCTGAAGCTCGAACCGGCGCCGGAACCGCTGCTGGCGCCGCCGGAGAATCAGGTGTGGGAGTTGCTCTGGTCGAGCGAAGCTGCGTGTTACGGAGGGGCCGGTACGGCGCCCGTCGAAAGCGGCCTGGGCTGGCGCATCCCCGGTCACGCCGCGGTGGTGATGCGGCCGGCCCCGCAGAGCGAAGAATGGCAGATCTGATTCGCATACCGAAACGCGTGCTGCTCGATCCCGAGGCGGACCCGCACCTGCGCGAGGAATGGCTGGTCACCAACGGCCTGGGAGGTTACGCCTCCGGCACGGTGAGCGGCGCCATCACGCGGCGCTACCACGGACTGCTCATCGCCGCCCTGCCCAACCCACTGGGCCGCATGATGATGCTGAACGGGCTCTCCGAGCGGCTGCGGCACCCCGACCATCGAGTGGTCTACACGGGCGCCGAAGAGCTTACGGCAATCACTCCCGAAAACACGCTGCCGTTGGCGCAGTTTCGCCTGGAGGGCGGGTTGCCCGTGTGGCGCTACGAGTGGGAGGGTTTCGTTCTGGAGAAGCGGCTGCTCCTGCCGTACCGCCAGAACACCGTGCACGTCTCGTATCGCCTGCTGGCCGGCAAGGGGAAGCTGCGGCTGGGTCTGCGACCCGCCATCCATTTTCGCCCCCACGATGCACCGGTCAATTCGGGCGACCCGCAAAAGTACGTGCTCACGGCTTTCGAAGACCAGTTCGAAATCTCGTCCAAGACCGATCTGCCGGCCCTGCGGCTTCTGATGCTGGGGCCCTCCTCCGCCTTCACGTTCGACCGCAAGGAGACCCAGTCGATTCCGTACTCCACCGAGCGCAGCCGCGGGTACGAGTGGCAGGGCTCGCTGTGGAGCCCGGGGTATTTCCGATCCGATCTGGGTGAGGGCGATCGCGTGACACTCATCGCCTCCACCGAAACCTGGGAAACCGTGCGCGCGCTGGCACCAGACACCGCTTTCCAAGCGGAGCTGGACCGCCGCAGGCTGCTGCTGGCGAGGTCGCATCCGCAGACGCGGACGGGAGCGGCGGCGGAGCTGGTCTTCGCGGCGGACCAGTTTCTCATCACGCCGGCGGGCCGCGTGGAAGATGCGGCGCGCGCCCGGGCCGCGGGCGACGAGATCCGCACGGTGATCGCCGGCTACCACTGGTTCACGGATTGGGGCCGCGACACCATGATCAGCCTGGAGGGCCTCACCCTCACCACGGGGCGCAACGCTGAAGCGGGATGGATCCTGCGCACGTTCGCCTACTATATTCGCGACGGCCTCATCCCCAACATGTTCCCGGAGGGCGGGAAGGACGGGCTCTACCACACGGCCGACGCGACGCTGTGGTTTTTCCACGCCATTCATCGCTACGTGGAACTCACCGGCGACCGCACCACGCTGCAGATGCTGCTTCCCAAACTGGCGGACATCATCGAACACCACATGCGGGGCACGCGCTTCGGAATTGCCATGGACTCCGCCGACGCGCTGTTGCGCCAGGGCCAGGAAGGCTACCAGCTCACCTGGATGGATGCCAAGGTGGACGATTGGGTGGTGACGCCGCGCCGTGGCAAGGCCGTGGAGATCAACGCTCTCTGGTACAACGCGCTGCGCCTGATGGAGCAGTGGCTGCGCGAGGAGCATCAGGAAATGCGTGCGAAACAACTGGGGGACGTGGCAGACCGCGTCCGCGAGTCGTTCCAGCGGCGCTTCTGGTTCGCGCCAGGCGGCTATTTGTACGACGTGGTGGACGCGGAAACCGGCGGCAACGACGACGCCTGCCGTCCCAACCAGGTGCTGACCATTTCGCTGGACTATCCGGTGCTCGACGAAGCGCGGTGGCCGGCCGTGCTGGACGTGGTCACCGCGAAGCTGCTCACGCCGGTCGGCCTGCGTACGCTCGCGGCCGAGCATCCCGACTACAAATCGAAATACTATGGTGATTTGCGGTCGCGCGACGCAGCGTATCATCAGGGGACGGTTTGGGCGTGGCTGATCGGACCGTATATCGACGCCTGGTTGAAGGTGCATCCGGGCGAAAAGGCGGAGGCGCGGAAGTTTTTGCAGGGCTTCGTGCCGCATCTGGATGAGGCGTGTATCGGTTCGATCAGCGAGGTGTTCGACGCCCAAGCGCCGTACACGCCGCGCGGCTGCGTGGCACAGGCGTGGAGTGTGGCGGAAGTGCTGCGCTGCTGGGTGAAAACCGCGTCCGGTTCATGACCAATCGAGAGGCAGATCCGCTGGCATACGTACGGGAATGGCGCAGCCGGCTTCTTCAGGGCGGGTGGTGGCATTCCTTCGAGCTGCCGGACGGCTCCACCATTCAGGGTGTCTCGGAGCTCGCCTCCCAGAAGATGCGCATCGCCCAGTTTCCGATCCCCCAGGACCTGACCGGCAAGCGGGTGTTGGACATTGGCACGTGGGACGGATGGTTCAGCTTCGAGATGGAGCGCCGCGGGGCTGAGGTTCTGGCCGTCGACCGCTTTGAGAATCCGCGCTTCTACGAAATTCGCAACCGGCTCGGCTCGCGCGTGGAATACCGGCCACTGGACATCTATGAGGTGAGCCCGCGCACGGTGGGGTACTTCGATATCGTCCTGTTCATGGGTGTACTCTACCACCTGAAACATCCGCTGTTGGCGCTGGAGCGCGTCTGCTCGGTGGCTCGTGACATGGCGGCGGTGGAGTCGTTTGTCCTCACCGAACGGCATGGCCTCTCGCCCGCGCAGGAACAGGCCAACCTGATGCAGTTTTTCGAGGACGACGATCTCGGAGGCCAGGCGGACAACTGGTGTGCTCCGACCGCGGCCTGCCTGCTGGCGATGTGCCGGACGGCGGGATTTGCGCGTGCGGAGTTGAGCAACCGCCACGATTACGGCGCGGCGGTGACGTGCTATCGGAGTTGGGGAAGCCGTCCAGGAGCCGCGGCCGCTCGCGCGCCCGAATTGCTGGCTGCCGTGAATCCGGACAACTACGGCATCAACTTCCGTTCCGCCAAGGATGAGTATGTCACGTGCCGCTTTTCCGCACCGGGAAGGGAGTTGTCACGGGACACGGTTTTTCCGGAGGTCGGGGGCTACGGCGTGCGGCCCGTGTTCGTCGGCGACGTGGAAGACGGGAGCTGTCTGGTGCACTTCAAGCTTCCTCCTGGCCTGGCGGCGGGTTGGCATGAGGTTCGGCTGCGAACGTCAGGAAGCCACCAGAGCGATGCGCTCCGGATCGCGGTGGATGTGGAATTGGCCGCCGGCCATCTGGAGATCAAAGGCGCGTGTGACGGCGTAAGCTGGGAGGCGTCTCGCGTCTCTTTGGCGAACGGGTTTCTGTCGCTGTGGGTGGAAGGCTTGCCGGAGAACGCCGACATCGCCAACGTGACGGTGGAGATCGGGCGTGAGCGGCAGTTCGTGCACTTTGTAGGCGCCCCGGACGCGGCCGGCGTTCGCCAGGTGAACGTGCGCGTTGACGAGCGATGCGGCGTGGGTGTCCGGGAAGTGGCGGTAAGCTTCGGAGAGGTGCCGGCGGGGAGTGTTGGCGTAGAGTTCATAGCGTAGGGAAGGTCCTCGACCGGTCCACGGACCGGTCTCGGGCGCGTCCCCAAGAACTCCTATCTATCTCAGCGGGAATCGGCCCAAACTCTGTAGCAGCCGGCGCTCTGCGATTCGTTCCGGAGCGTTCAGCCGCAAGATCCGCACGGTCGCCGCTCCGCAGGTCGAAATCGGCGCTATCACGGGACCTTCCAGACGGAAGTGGTCAGTCCACTGGTCGTGACGAGGGTGAAAGAGTCGAACAGCCTTTCCCGTCAGGAGATCAATGGAGGCGATGTCCGTGCCCTTATGCCGGTTGCACAGTACGCAGGCGAACGCCAGGTTATTGGCCGTGGAGGAACCACCGTGCTTGCGGCTTACGACGTGGTCAACCTGATGCGAGAATCCAGCGTCGGCTTCACTGATGAGGCAATATTCGCAACGGTGTTCCGCGCGGCGGGCCACCTGGGTCCGGAGTTCCTCGCTGACGTTACTGGCCACGCGCGAGGATTTGGCGGGCTTTTGCCTTCGCCATTCTCAGAATGTGCTCCAACTCCATGAAGTGATCCAACTCCGCCTGCTCGTCCGGTGACAAGCCGGCCGCCTGCTCGCGATTGATCAACTCAGCGACTCTTCTCTCCGCCTCAGGCGAGGGCCGGAAATGGACAACCGCTTCAGGCGTCGTGCCGGCGGCAATGAAGTCGATAATCTCAAAGTAGGCGGGACTGGCCGCGCTCATTCTGTCCTTATCATATCTCACTCATGCCACGATCCAGGTCAGCCGAGCGGCGGCCGCCACTGGACACCTCTCCTCACCACCCAGAAGGCGTAAGATGAAACTAAAGGACCAAGGATGCTGCAAATCACTCGTACTCCCCGCGTCTTCGACGTGGTGGTGGTCGGATCCGGGGCGGGAGGCGGCACGGCCGTCAAAGTCTTGACCGACCAAGGTCTCAACGTGGCACTGCTCGAAGCCGGTCCCATGCTCAACCCCGCGAAGGACTTCAAAGAGCACGTTCTGCCTTACCAGGTGGACCATCGAGGAGCCGGCCCGCATGCGGAGTTGTACTTCGGGCGCCAGACGCAGGCCTTCGGCTATTTCTCGGCGCCCAACGGGAACTGGACCATCCCCGGCGAGCCGTACACCGTCGCGCCCGGAAGCCGGTTTGAGTGGTTCCGGTCGCGCATCCTCGGTGGGCGCACCAACCATTACGGACGCATTTCCCTGCGCTTCTCCGACTACGACTTCCAGCCGGAAGACGGTCTGAGCGACCCTTGGCCCGTAACCTATTCCGAGATGTCGCCCTGGTACGACAAGGCCGAAGGATTCATCGGGGTAACCGGGACCAGGGAAGGACTGCGAACCGCTCCCGACGGCAATTTCCTGCCGCCCATTCCGCCGCGCGTGCATGAGACGCTGATCCAGAAATCCTGCGCGAAGCTGAACATCCCGTGCATTCCTTCGCGCATGGCGATGCTGACGAAAGCGCTCAATGGCCGCGCGGCGTGCCACTACTGCGGCCAGTGCGGCCGCGGATGCCAGACGGCGTCGGCATTCACATCCAGCCAGGCCATGATCTTCCCGGCCATGAAGACCGGCAAGCTCACCCTGTTCACCGGCGCTATGGCGCGCGAGTTGGTGACTGACGGCGCGGGCAAGGTCACGGCGGTCTCTTATGTCGACAAAGCCACCCGCACCGAGAAACAGGTTCGCTGCCGCGCGGTGGTGGTGGCGGCCAGCGCGTGCGAATCGGCGCGCCTGCTGCTGAATTCGAAGTCGTCGCGATTCCCCAACGGGATCGCCAACTCTTCGGGCGTGGTGGGCCGCAATCTCACCGATTCGGTGGGCTATAGCGCCAGCGGGCTAGTGCCGGCGCTCGTCAACCTGCCGAGGCACAACAGCGATGGCATCGGCGGTATGCATGTTTACGTGCCGTGGTGGCTCTACGGTGACAAGCAGAAGGATTTCCCGCGCGGATATCACATCGAGATCGGCGGCGGGTTCGGCATGCCGGGGCTGGGTTCTTTCGCGGGGGAGTGCGCCCGGCACGAAGGCTACGGCAAGGCGCTCAAGGACAAGATCCGCGAGGAATATGGCGCCTTCGTCTCCTTCGCCGGCCGTGGCGAAATGATTCCGAACAAGGACAGCTATTGCGACATCGACCCGCAGCGCGTGGACGCCTGGGTAATTCCCGTGCTGCGCTTCCACTTCGCGTGGAGCGACCACGAAATCAAACAGGTGCGACACATGGAGCAGACCTTCGCATCGATCATCGAAACCATGGGCGGCAAAGTCGTCGGGCCGCAGCCGGACCCGCAGAAGGCCATCTCCGTGGGTGGCGTCATCATCCACGAGGCCGGCACGGTGCGCATGGGCAGCGATTCGAAGACCTCGTCGTTGAACCAATACTGCCAGGCGCACGACGTGAAGAACCTGTTCGTCTGCGACGCCGCGCCGTTCGTGAGCCAGCCGGACAAGAACGTCACCTTGAGTATCGTGGCCTTCGCATGGCGCGCATCCGAGTATCTGGCGGAAGAAATGAGGAAAGGCAATGTCTAAGGAAGGGGACAGAAGTCAGGAGACAGAAGGCAGAAGTCAGGAAACCCGGCGCGACCTGCTGCGTCACATCGGCGCACTGGTAAGCCTGGCGGCGGGTGAAGAAGTGCTAACGGCGCAGGATGCGCAGCACGTCCACCAGGCCGTGGCTCAGGAAAAGGCGGCCGCAAGAGGCCCTTACCAGCCCAAGGCGCTCACCGCGCACGAATTCGCCACGCTGCAGCGGTTGGCCGGCCTGATCCTTCCGGCTGACGAGAACTCCAAGGGCGCGCTGGAGGCGGGCGCAGCCGACTTCATCGATTTCCTGTGCGCCTCGAGCGACGAAATGCTGAACATCTACACCGGCGGGCTCGCCTGGCTGGACGACGAGATGCGCCGGCGCTACAACGGCAAGGATTTCCTGGGAGCCCCGCCGGAGCAGCAGACCGCCATGCTGGACCGGATCGCCTGGCGCAAGAACGAATCGCCGGAGTTGAACCCCGGCATCCAGTTCTTTTCGTGGGCGCGCCGCATGGTGGCGGACGCCTATTACACCAGCCCCATCGGCATCAAGGACCTGGGCTACATGGGAAACAGCGCCATGTCGCAATTCAGCGTGCCGAAGGAAGCGGTGGAGTACGCGTTGAAGCGCAGCCCGTTCGCGTAGTACGGTGGGACAGGCGATTCGCCTGTCCCGTTGTTGTTTCGTGGACAGCGCGCTAGAAGTTGAACCGCAGCATGAACTCCAGGATACGCCCGCCCGGTTCGACCGTGCCGGAGATGTCGCGGTAAGCGCCGCTTACCTGGCCAAAGGCCGAGCCGATGTTGTTGTAATTGGTGCCGCTGGCGCCGGTCCCGAAGTTGGTCAAGTTGAAGACGTTCAGCGCCGTGGCGCGGAACTCGAGACACAAATACGGATGTCACGGAGTATGGCACAAGACCAAGGCCATTTCAAGTATAAAAGAGGTGAATCTCTACAATGTTAACCCGATATCCCCCATTTGTGTTGTTTTTTTCCACACCGCGGCACTGAGGCGGGCCCCGCCGACGCTACGCCGGGGAAGAATGGGCCGGGGGTCAGGAGCCAGGGGTCGGGGAAAGGAAGCTCGCTTCGCTCGCGCCATTCTGCCAACGATGCGAGCCAAGCGAGGCCACCTACCCAGGGCCCCTGGGCTTCAAGCATAAAAAGATGTTAATCTCTACAATTGTGGAAAAACTCCGCGTTTCGGATCGAGCCGGGGCCTTCCTGGCGTCGCGCGCGAGCGAGCGCCGGTTCTGCCGGCACGCTCTCAACCGCATTCTTTACTAGACAGGACCCGCGTTGGGGCTGCATACTGCGGTCATGGGGCACGTTGAAGTCGCAGCCCTGCTTACGGATCTGCGGGACGATCTCGGGTTTCGCCGGATCGAGCAGGGCATTGGGAGGCTTGAGCGCATCCGGCCGATGGTGGAGGCGCTCCGGCCTGAAACTCCGAATTCCGGCGTTCTGGTTGGGCTGATCGCGCAGTGGGTCGATGCCGGCTTCGACAGCCCGCAACTGCTCTGCCGGCTCCTGGCGAGATTTCCCGCGCCCACCCGACCGGCCCTTCCGCTCCTCGACTATCTCCACCTGCGGATGGCTGAAGGCGTGTTTGCCATGTCACAGGAGGACTTCGACCGGGCTGCCGGCCATTTCCGGTTTGTCCAGTCCATGGAAGAGGAGATCGGCGACGCGGAACTCCTGGCCATCGCCAATTTCTGGATCGGCCGCTGCCTGCGGAAGACGGGTCAGTATGACGACGCCCTGGGCTACATCGAACGGGCGGAAGCATTGGCTCTCTCCTGCGGTTATGCTCAGATGGCGGCCGTCATGCAGGCCACGCGGAGTTGGCTGGCTTTCCAGAAGGGGAAGCTGCACGAGGCGGTTTCCATCCTGCGCCACGCCGAAGACGCACTCAGCCGCACCGACGATTTCCTGAGCCGCGGCAATGTTCAGTCGGCCTATGGACGCATTGCACGCCGGCAGGGCAGGTATGAGCGGGCGCTCGAATGCCTGGAGCGGGCCATCGCGGAATACCGCTCCGGCGGCGGAGGGCACCTGCAACTGGCGCGCGCGCTTCTGAATCTCGCGTTCGTGAAACGCCTGCTTGCGCTAGAGTTCCAGAAGGAACTGGACCATGTATCGGCTTCCCGCCGCTCCGCCAGGGACGACGACTCGCCGGGCGCGGAACGCGTGCGCGAGCAGCGGCTGCGGATCGAACGGATCCGCGCCGAAGCGCACACCCACCTGGAGGAATCGATGGCCATCTACGAGCGGCGTCAGAATCACCGGGGGATCGCCGGGGTTCGCATCAACCGCGCATTTCTGTGCCTCGATGCGGGCGATCTGGAATGCGCCGCGTCCCAGGGCGCCGAGGCCTTCCGCCATGGGGAAGAAAAGCAAGACTACATCGTGATGGCGCGCGCCCGCACCATTCAGTGCATCGTGGAAGGCGCGGCCTTGGAAGAGCAGGTCGGTGACCCGGCGCGCCACCATGAAACTGCCGAGGCGTTCGCCCGCGACGCCGTCACTTTTGCGGGACACACGCAGAACCGGCGCTTGCTGGCGCGCGCCTATGTTTGGCAGGGCCTGACGTTTGCCGCCGAGCCGTATAGCGACCCGGAGGCCGCGCGCCGTTGCTGCGAACAGGCCATCGCGCTTCTGCAGCCGGAGGGTTCCGAGCGGCAGTACGTCTGGGACGACCTGGAGATGCTGAAATCCAGGGTGCTACACGCCCGGCCGGTCGATCCCCTGTTGCGCGCGTGGAGTGCCGGCGTGGTGGAGGGCAAGTCTTTTCAGCAGTTGACGGAGGAATTTGCGCGCATGGTGATCCCCAAGGTGTGGGAACGGGAGGGCCGTAAGGTCTCGCGGGTTGCCGAGAAGCTCTCCATATCGCCCAAGAAGGTGCGCCGGATTCTACACTCCGCGGGGATGCATCATACTGGATAAACCGCGGTGGGGCATGCTTTAGCTTGCCAATCTTCTGATAGGGAGGTCTTGGGGGGAACTTGCAATGTCCGAGAAAGTAGCTGTATTCGATACCACGCTAAGAGATGGCGAGCAGGCGGCTGGAACCCGGCTCGGCAGCCGCGAGAAGGTCCTCATCGCCCATCAACTGGCGCAATTGCATGTCGACGTGATCGAGGCCGGTTACCCCGCATCATCGCCGGACGACTTCGAGGCCGTCCGGCTCATTGGCCGGGAGATCACGGGTCCCGCCATCTGCGCTCTCTCCCGCGCCGTACCCAGCGATATCGAGGCCTGCGGCAAGGCCCTGGCCAAAGCCCACCGGCCGCGCATCCACACCGGGATCGGCGCCTCGGACATTCACATCACAGGGAAGTTCCAGGACGAGCGCTACGGCAAGACCCTGGCCGAGAAGAAGGTCACCATCCTGCAGATGGCCATCGACTCCGTGAAGCTGGCCCGGCAGTACGCCGACGATGTCGAATTCTACGCGGAAGACGCCGGCCGCGCCGATCCCGGCTACCTCTTCGAGATGATCCAGGCGGCCATTGACGCGGGCGCGACCGTCGTCAACATTCCCGATACCACCGGCTACGCCGTGCCGGAGCAATACGGCGCCCTGATACGGGCGATCCGGGAGAAGGTGCCCAACATTGATCGCGCCACCATCAGCGTCCACTGCCACGACGACCTGGGGCTGGCGGTGGCCAACACGCTGGCCGGGGTCCTCAATGGGGCGCGGCAGGTGGAAGGCACCATGAATGGAATCGGCGAACGGGCCGGGAACGCCGCCCTGGAAGAGGTGGTGATGGCCATCCGCACCCGCAGCGACTATTTCAAGGTCCACACCGATCTGATCGCGAGCGAGTTCCACCGCACCAGCCGGCTGGTCTCCGACATGCTCGGGATACAGGTTCCGCCCAATAAAGCGGTGGTGGGCGGCAATGCCTTCTCCCACAGTTCGGGCATCCACGTGGACGGTTTCCTGAAGGAGCGCGAGACCTATGAGATCATGCGGCCCGAAGATGTCGGTGTCACGGAGAGCCGCGTGGTCCTGACGGCGCGCACGGGGCGTCATGGTCTCCGCGACCGGCTCAAGAAACTGGGATACTCGCTGGGGATCCAGGAGCTGAACCAGGCCTACCAGCGATTCCTGGCGGTGGCCGACAAGAAGCAGGAGGTGTTCGACGAGGATCTGGTCGCCATCCTCCAGGACGAATTCCACCCGGTTCCGGAAACCTACCAGCTCGAGTATCTGCATATCTACAGCGGGACATCCGCCATCCCGACGGCCACCGTGAGGGTTCGCGTCAAAGACGGAACGCGAGAGGGCGCCGCCATTGGGGATGGTCCCGTGGACGCCGTCTGCAAGGCCATTTCCGGAGTCACGGGGACATCCGCCAAGCTGGCGCGATACGAGATCCGGTCGGTGACCAGCGGCACCGAGGCGCTGGGCGAGGTCACCGTCCAGGTGGAAGAGGCGGGCCGGAGGGTCCTCGGCCGCGGCGTTTCCACCGACGTGATCGAGGCCAGCGCCAAAGCCTACATCGACGGATTGAACAAGCTCGCCAATTTCACCCGGTAAGCAGGGCATGCTTGGGCCTGCCGGAAATCACTTATAAGAACTCGGCAAGCTAAAGCATGCCTCACCGCGTCCCGGACGGTTGTGAGAAATCCGGCAGAACAGTGGTAGTCTTGAACTGGCCCAGGCGATGGCCGGTCAGGAGCCGCTCGCAGTGTGATGGCGGCAACGACACCGTCGGTTTGTATGCGTTCCTTAAGTCGGACATCCCGGCATCATCGCGTGTATGACAACTTCGCTGCGACGACCCGGCTGAAACTGCGGTCGGGATAAGGCCGTCGCGGAACTGGAGGGAAACGCGCTTGAGGTGGCATACTTTCGTAGTCCTTCTGGGTGTTTTGGGTGGGCTAACGTCACAGCCCGGGGATGCGGCCATCAGAGACCGAGACGACCAGGCCGAACACCCGTCGGCTGCTGCTTCAGCCCCGCACAGTGATTCATCCACTGCAGCGATTGCGCAAACTCTGATAGGCGCCTGGCGGTCGGACGGAAATTCCAGGTTCACGCGGACCTTCGGCGCCGACGGCACTGTGACCGATCGGTTCGAAGGCGACGAGTCGGCCACGACTAAGGCCAAATGGCGTTTGTTCACCGCAGAGGACCGGGATCCGTTACTCGACAGCGTAGTCAAGGGAGTCACCTACTTGCGAGTAGATGATGGCGCCGATGTAACCTTCTACGTTATCGTCAGGGCGGACCGCCGTCACCTGCACCTGCGCTACGCGGATCGGCGGGGTTTCCTGTTAAGATTTACTCGGGTCCTGGACCGCTGATATTGCAAGGAGCGTCTGAATGATTTATGCAGGATTCGACACGTTTTCATATCCCGGCGATGCCATCATGAAGTCGATCTGGGAAAATACGGAGCTTTTGTGGTGTGGTTTCTACCTTGGACCTCGATTCAACTGGAGCTCGCACTTTAGCACCATCCAACAGATGGGTTGGGGTGTTGCGCCAATCTATACCGGTAAGCAGCCGGGGACACTCCAGGCGATCCGCTATCGGAGCTCCCGTGATCCGAAAGACGTTCAGTCGGCGCTTTGGGATAATGGCGCCCTCGATGGCAAAGAGGCCGCCGATCAGGCGAGTGCGTCAAATATTCCGTTGAACACAATCTTGTATTTCGATGTCGAGATTACGGTCCCCGATCGGGACTGGCTGCCATACTACCGCGGCTGGAGCCGGGCGGTGGTTGATCGATATTACAATGTGGGACTCTATACGCGGCGCGATCATGCCGCCTGGCTTGTCGATAAATTGAATGGCGACAATTTGTTGCGGCCCTTCGATATCTGCATGCCGACCATATGGATCGCAAAATACAATCGGTCAAATCCCAACAAGGCGCCGATTCCCGCGAAAGACTTTTTGGAAGACCCCCTTCCGTTGCCAGACCCCAAAACCGTCTATTCAGGCGCTTCCATTTGGCAGCACATCGGGAACTTCGGGTTGAAGTGGACCGATTCCGGCAAAACGCGCAAGTTCCATCCGGTCGATTATGACAGTTCCATCTATAAGGACCCTGGACTCGGGCTGCTCAGCGCCGTCTGAACGTGAGAGCGCCAGTTGATACCACCTCAACTCCCCGTGTCTCCACCTAGGTGGGGCTTTAGCTTGCCCGGAAATCAACCTGTCGGAACTCGGCAAACTAAAGTGTGCCCCACCGTAATAAACTAAAACCCCATGGGGACTCGCCGCTCGGGCGTTCGCAGAGACTATGAGGCCATCGCGTTGCCGATCTGGCAGGAACTGCTGGTCGGCATGGAAATGCTCTACCTGTGGGTTTCGCCGGTATATTGGGGATTCGGCATTCCCCACGGAGACGGATCTGCGGTAGTCTTGATCCCGGGTTTCCTGGGCACGGATTTCTATCTCACCGAGTTTCGTGCCTGGCTGCGCCGGATCGGCTATCGGCCTTACTACTCCGGCATCGGTTTCAATGCGGACTGCCCCAACCTGCTGATCCGGTACCGCCTGGCAGAGACCATCCAGAAGGCTCACCAGGCCACCGGGAAAAAAGTCCACCTCATCGGCCACAGCCTGGGCGGCGTGATTGCCCGCGCCGCGGCGTCTCAGATGCCCGACTGCGTCGCTTCGGTCCTGACCATGGGATCCCCGTTCCGCGGAGTTGCCGCTCATCCTTCTGTGTTGCGCGTAGCCGAGTTGGTGCGCGGCCAAATCCTGGACCGGCACAGCGAGGGCGTGCTCCCCGACTGTTACACCGGTGCCTGCACGTGCGATTTCCTGGAGTCGCTTGCCGGGAAGGTGCCCCGGCCGGTGTCGCAGACCGCCATCTTTACCAAGACCGACGGCATCGTGGACTGGCGTGTCTGCAGAACCGGCCACGCGTCCGTGGATGTCGAGGTCTCCGGCACGCACATCGGTCTGGTATTCAATCCCATCGTCTACGAGGTAGTGGCCCGCCGTCTGGCTACCGCTCCTTCGCGGTCGCGGCCCGGTCGTGCGCATTTAACCGCGCCTCCCGAGCCACGACCGTAAGGTAAGCTCGACCGCGAAGCCACAATCGTGAGCCAAAATCCCATGGCCCGCGTAACAATCGGCTCTGGGCAGAGGGGGCCGTTGCGCGACAATCGCTAGTGTGACGAATGCTTACGGATCGTGGAAATCGCCCATCACATCGGACTTGATCGTGGCCCAGTCCATTGGACTCTCGGAGGTGCGGATCGATGGGGACGATGTGTATTGGCTGGAGGCGCGTCCGCAAGAGGGCGGGCGGCACGTGGTGGTACGTTGGGCCGGCGGGCGGGCCGTGGATTTGCTGCCGGCGCCGTTCAACGCGCGCACGCGGGTCCATGAATATGGCGGCGGCGCCTGGACGGTGGCCGGCGGTACGCTGTATTTTTCCCACGACGCGGACCGGCGGCTGTACCGGCTGGATCGGGGCGGCGCGCCGGTGCCGCTGACGCCGGCCGATGACTTCCGCTATGGCGACGGCGTGATCGACGGGCAGCGGCGGCGGTGGATTGGCGTGCGCGAAGACCACAGCGCGGCTGGACGGGAGCCGGTCAATACCATCGTCAGCGTGGACGCCAGTGGAGCGGCCATGGAAAGCGGCCTGGTGCTGACAGCGGGCCGCGATTTCTTTTCATCGCCGCGACTATCGCCCGATGGCCGGCGGCTGGCGTACCTGGCGTGGGACCATCCGCGGATGCCCTGGGATGGGACTACGCTTTACGTGCAGGCGCTGGATGAGGCGGGCGCGCCGTCGGGCGAACCGGTCGAGATCGCGGGCGGGCAGCGCGAATCGATTTTTCAGCCCGAGTGGGCGCTGGACGGCTCGGCGCTCTACTTCGTTTCGGACCGCTCGGGTTGGTGGAACCTGTATCGGCGGGAGTTCTCCGAACCGGATACGAGCGTGCTGGCGCCGATGGAGGCGGAGTTTGGCCAGCCGCAGTGGGTGCTGGGCATGTCCACTTACGCGGTGGCGGACAACGGCCGGCTGGTCTGCTCCTACGTGTCGAAGGGCTTGGGCAAGCTGGCGGTGGTGGATACGAACTCGGGGGCGCTCACGGATATCGAAACGCCTTATACGGATTTCTTCTCTGTGCGGGCGGCGGGAGACGCGGTCGTGTTTCGCGCGGGGTCGGCCGTGTCGCCGGCCGCGATTGTGCGCATAGATTTGAGTTCGGGCAGATCGGAGGTGCTGCGGAAAGCGACGGCGGTGGCCGACGATCCGCAGGTGGCGAAGTACTTCACGCGCGTCGAACAGGTGGAGTTTCCGACCGAGGGGAACCGCACGGCGTTTGGACTGTTCTATCCGGCATTCAATCCGGACTACACCGTTGCGGGGGATGAGAAGCCGCCGCTGGTGGTGAAGTGCCACGGCGGGCCGACCTCCGCCGCGTCAAGCACGCTGGACTTGCGGATACAGTTCTGGACGAGCCGGGGAATATCGGTGCTGGACGTGAATTATGGCGGCAGTTCGGGCTACGGGCGGGCGTACCGGGAGCGGCTGGTTGGGACCTGGGGGATCGTAGATGTGGACGATTGCGTGAATGGGGCGCGGTACCTGGCTGAGGCCGGGCTGGTGGACCCGCGGCGCAGCGTCATCACGGGCGGCAGCGCGGGCGGATACACTACGCTCGCGGCACTCACCTTTCGCGACTATTTTCGCGGCGGGGCCAGCCACTTTGGGGTGAGCGACCTGGCCGTGCTGGCGCTCGATACGCACAAGTTCGAGTCGCGGTATCTGGATTCGCTGGTGGGGCCGTATCCGGAGAAGGAAGAGCTGTATCGGGAACGGTCCCCATTGGCGCATGCCGAGCGGCTGGCGGCGCCGGTGATTTTCTTTCAGGGGGATGAGGACCAGGTTGTGCCTCCCAACCAGACGGAGCTGATGGTGGAGGCGCTACGGACTAAGGGGACACCGGTGGGGTATCTATTGTTCGCGGGCGAGCAGCATGGGTGTCGCAAGGCGGAGAGCATCAAGCGGGCGCTGGATGCGGAATTGTATTTTTATGCCGTGAACGTGTTTGGAGTGGGGTTGAGGTTTTGATTCGGCGTCGCCGGCGTCGCCGTCGAGGGCCTGCCCTACCTGATGTACAATGGCTATCCACCTCAGGAGCTTCGATGAAACTCGCAAGACTGTTCCGCACCTGCGGCCTGGCCAGCGCTTTAGTGTTCTCGTTGTGGACCGGCAACGCATTCGCCCAGACTGCCCCAACTGCCTATGACACCGCACTAAAGAACCTGCGATTCCGCAGCATCGGCCCTGCCACCATGGGCGGACGCATCGACGATTTCGCGGTTGTGGAATCCAATCCCGACATTATCTACGTGGGGGCGGCGGCCGGGGGCCTCTTCAAGACCGTCAATGGAGGGATGTCCTGGCAGGCGATTTTCGCGGATCAGCCGAACCCCTCGATCGGCGATATCGCGCTGGCCCCATCCAATCCCGCTATTCTCTACGTCGGCACCGGTGAAGCCAACAACCGCCAGAGCTCTTCGTGGGGCGATGGCGTCTACAAGTCCATGGACGCAGGCAAAACCTGGACGCATCTGGGCTTGAAAGAGACGCACCACATCGGCCGCATCGTGGTCCACCCCACCGATCCCAACATCGTGTACGTGGCCGCGCTCGGCGACCTGTGGGGGCCCAACAAGGAGCGCGGCGTCTACAAGAGCACCGACGGAGGCGCCACCTGGGCGCTCACGTTGTTCGTCAACGAGGATACCGGAGTTTCCGATATCGCCATCGATTCCCAAAGCCCCAACATCCTCTACGCCGCGGCCTATCAGCACCGGCGCACCGTGTTTGGCTACAATGGCGGCGGTCCGGGCAGCGGCCTCTACCGGTCTACCGACGGCGGTTCGCACTGGACCAGGCTCTCCCAGGGCCTGCCCGCCACGGGCGACGTGGGCCGCTGCTCGCTCGACATCTACCGCAAGAACACCAACATTGTCTACGCCGAGGTGGAGCACGGAACCTTGGGCGGCGTCTACCGGTCCGAAGACAAGGGCGCCACCTGGGCCCGCATGAGCGACACCAATCCGCGGCCGTCCTACTTCAGCCAGATCCGCATCGATCCCAACAACGATCAGAAGATCTGGCTGGGCGGCGTCAACATGTACATGTCGGAGGATGGCGGCCGGACCTTTGTGCAGACCCGTTTCCGGGGCGTGCACAGCGACGTCCACGCCATCTGGATCGACCCCGCGAATTCCGACCACATGCTGTCCGGCAACGATGGCGGCGTATGGGTCACCAGCGATAGCGGGCGCAACTGGCGGCACATCGATAACATCGCGCTCGGCCAGTTCTACGAGGTCGCTTTCGACTTCCAGAAACCCTACCACGTTTGTGGCGGCCTGCAGGATAACTACTCCTGGTGCGGCCCCAGTTCCTCCACGCAGCAGCTCGGGATCGGCAACGAGGACTGGATGACGGTCCAGGGCGGCGACGGCTTCTACAACCGCATCGATCCCAGCGACCCGAACATCATCTACGCCGAATCGCAGGACGGCAATCTGTCGCGCCGCGACCTCCGCACCAGCGAATCGAAGTCCATCCGGCCGCAGGAGGATAACGACCAGGCACCGCGCTACCGCTTCCAGTGGAACTCGCCGCTCATGATTTCGCCGCACAATGCCAAGACCATCTATTACGGCGGCAACCACCTTTTCAAGTCCATCGACCGCGGGGACACCTGGGTGCGACTGGGCGAGGACCTGACCACCCACGCCGAGCGCGACAAGATGACCATCCTGGGCAAGGTGGTGGACCGCACCACGCTTTCCCGCCATGACGGCGTGGTGGCCTGGCCGTGCATCACGGCGATCGCCGAATCGCCGGTGAAGGCTGGAGTGCTCTGGGTGGGAACCGACGACGGAAATGTGCAACTGTCGCGCGATGACGGCAAGACCTGGCACAACGTCGTTTCCATGATCCAGGGCGCGCCCAAGGGCGGGTACGTCAGCCGCATCGAGCCCTCGCACAAAGAGGAGGGCACGGCCTACGTCACGTTCGACAATCACCGCAGCGCCGATTATGGGATCTACATTTTCCGCACCACGAATTTCGGCGATTCCTTCACCAGGATCACCAACGGCATCCCACCCGAAGCCGGCACGGTCCACGTGATCCGCGAAGATCCGGTGAACGCGAATCTCCTCTTCGCCGGCACCGAATTCGGCATGTTTGTGACCTTCGACCGCGGCGCCAACTGGCGGCGGATGAAGAACGGCCTGCCCACGGTGCCGGTCTTCGACATCCAGATTCATCCGCGCGATCGCGACCTGATCCTGGCCACCCATGGCCGCTCCATCTGGATCATGGACAACATCACGGCGCTGGAAGACCTCAACGACCAGGTGCTGACCACCGACCTGAAGCTGTTCGGCACGCGCGCCGGCATCCAGTGGAAGATGGCCAACTACAGGGGCTTCACCGGTACCAGTTTGTTCTTCGCGGCCAACGCGCCCACCGGCGTGGTGCTCGATTACTTTGCGAAGGCGGCGGGCCCGGCCCGTGTCACGGTGGCGGACAAGACCGGCAAGCAGGTTCGCCAGTTGAACGCCCGCGCGGAAGCCGGCGTCATCAATCGGACCGTCTGGGACATGCGCTACGACGCGCCCATACCGCCCGCAGCCGGAGCCACGG
Source organism: Terriglobia bacterium (assembly GCA_020073365.1). Lineage (GTDB taxonomy): Bacteria > Acidobacteriota > Terriglobia > Bryobacterales > Bryobacteraceae > JAIQFL01. Next base: position 38,801 of record JAIQFL010000006.1, read on the forward strand.
CCGCTGGTAGTGGTGGTGGCAGTGGCGGGGGACGAGGCGGTGGTGGCGGGGGGCGCGGTGCGGGTGGACGCGGAGGACGCGGCAGTGGCGGTGGCGCCGCGGCCGGCGGTGGTGGCGCGGAGGGACCTCCCGGAGCGCTGGCGGAGGGCGTTGCGGGCGGCGGAGTTGCGGGCGAAGCCGGTGGTGAACTGCAGACGGAATTCGGCGCCGCAGGCGGTGGTGGAGGAGGAGGCGGTGGTGGCGGTGGCGGTGGCCGCGGCGGCTTCGGCGGCGGACGCGGTGCCCTGGTGGAGCCAGGCGAGTACCTGGTCACCATCACCGCGGGTGGCAAGTCCGATTCGCATACGGTCACGGTGGAAGACGACCCGCGCATACAGATATCCGCCGAAGACCGGGCCAAGCGCCGGAAGGCCATCGATACGCTGATGACCATGACCAAAGACGCCGACACCACGCGCCGGAAGGCGGTGGGGATGAACACAGCCCTCACCAGCTTGACCGACAGTTGGAAGCAGCCCAACGCGCCGCCGGTTCCCGATGCTGTCAAGAAGGCGGCCGACGACCTCTTGGCGCGAGTGAAAGCGGCCGCCGCGACCTTTGAAAACCCGGCTGGCGGCGGCCGTGGTGGCGGCGGTGGAGGAGCAGGCCCGCCCCTCAGCTATACTCCGCCTCCGGTGACCCAGAAGATCGCCCGTCTGATGGGGACCATCGACGCCTATTCGGAAGCGCCCACTGCACGCCAGTTGGCGGACATCGAGGAGGCTTCCGCGCAGCTTCAGAAGGGTCGTGCCGAAGTGGACAAGCTGTGGGACGAAGTACCGAAGCTGAACAAGATGATGACGGATGCCGGCGTCCCGTATTTCACGGTGACCCCCAGCACCGCCCCGCCGCCCGCCGGTCGCGGTGGCGGCAATTGAGATGAACAACGTGGGACAGGCCCTTTGGCCTGTCTACTGCGAACACGGCGGGACAGGCCCTTCGGCCTGTCAACGGCGGCAGCGCCGCCGCACCCTGCTTTTCAACCTTCCCGCCATCACCGCCATCCTCGCCAGCGCCCCGGCGCTCGCCGCGAAGTCCTATCCGGTGGACGGAATTGTCGTCGCGCTCGACCCGGCGGCCAGGGCCATGCTGGTTTCCCACCGGCCGATCGCCAGGTACATGGGCGCCATGATGATGCCTTTCCGCGTGGACAACGCCCGCGAGCTCCAGGGACTCTATCCCGGAGCTCGCATTCAGTTCGAGCTGGTGGTAGGAAAGGATCGCTCGATCGCCAGGAACGTCCGGAAATCGGGCGGCGCAGACGCCGCGATCCCCGCGCCCCGGGAAAAGCTGGCTATCGGCGATGCCGTGCCGGACTTTCAGCTCACGGACCAGGAAGGCCGGACGTTCGGTGCCGCCGACCTCCGCGGAAAGGTGCTCGCCATCGACTTCATCTACACGCGTTGCCCCCTGCCCGACGTCTGCCCCAGGCTGGCCGCGAATTTCGCGACGCTCCAACGCCGCTTCCCGCAGGCACTCGGGCGAGATCTGATGCTGCTCTCGGTGACCGTGGATCCGGACTTCGATACCCCTGCCGTGCTGGCGGATTACGCCAAGCGCTGGTCGGCGGACAGCCGTGGCTGGCGTTTTCTGACGGGAGATGTCACGAAGCTTGCCGCTCAGCTCGGAGAGGTCTACTGGAGCGACGAGGGATCGATCGGGCACAATTCGACGACCTCCATCATTGGGCGCAATGGCAGGCTTGCCGCAGTGGTCGATGGATCTGCCTGGCGAATCGATCAACTCGAACACTTGATCTCGCACGAGCTCGAGAATACCCGGTAACACAGTGATATAATTCCTAGCCATGTCATCCCGCACTGCCGAAATTCTAAACTCCGCCGTTTTTGCTTCCGACCATGTACTGTTCCCTGAAATCTCGTACAAAGCATTTACCTATCCGGGAGATCAAGAGGCGCTGAATGCGCTGAAGAGCGTGCCGGGAGCGGGAACGTTGTTGACCTATCTTCAGGAGAACTTCACGGAGCAGTTGGTCTTCGTCGAGAACAACGAGCAGATGATCCGGGCAGGAACCGGAAGCTTTCCGTCGCTCCACAAGCTCGTGGGCCGCTGTGCCGAGATTCTCTCCTTACCGGTCCCCGACGTGTTCGTTACCACCAATCCGGTCCTGAATGCCTACACGGTTGGGCATCGCCGCACCTGCGTCGTGCTGCACTCGGCTTTGGTGGAGGCCATGACGGCGGACGAGTTGAGCTTCGTGATCGGCCATGAGCTGGGGCATATCAAGTGCGGTCACGGACTGTACCGGCAACTCGGAGGCCTTCTGGTTCAGTACTGGGACGCCGTCTCATCCCTGATGCCCGTTCCCGGGATCGGGCTGCTGCGCATCCCCCTGTTGATTGCTTTCTGGGAGTGGTACCGGCGAGCCGAGTTCACCTGCGACCGCGCCGGTCTTCTGTGCGTGCAGACTCCCCAGGCGGCTATGACCGCGCTGGGGAAACTGGCGGGCAAGATCACCGGACTCGAAGACGAGTTCCATATCGAGGCCGCCATCTCGCAGTCCGAAGCGCACAAGGATGTCAACAAGCTCGTCCTGGTGGTTTCCATCCTGAACAACATGGAGAACACGCATCCCTTTGTTCCGGTCCGGCTGAAGCAGATCAAGGAATATTCCGAAGGCCCGCAGTACCAGCAGGTGCTTGCCGGTCAATACGAGCGGGACCCGCTGGGTCTGCATGAAGGCGGAGTGCGCGTCAAGTGCGCGTGCGGCGCCAAGGTGAACATCAAGCTGAGCTTTTGCCCCGAGTGCGGGAAGCCCATCGAAGGCGACGCTGCCGCGGAGCTTGCCCCGGCCGCGTCGGTATGTGGAAACTGCGGCGGAGCCCTTACACCCGGAATCAAGTTTTGCCCCGCGTGCGGCGCTAAACAGGAGGCATCCGCCGCGGCTGCGGAAGCGCCCGGCTCGACGTTCGGCAAATTCAAGTCCTCGGCCGCCGGGTTTCTCAAGCGTCCGTGACCGCGGCGCATGCCAGGCCGCCTTACTTTTTCAGGCCCGACATCCAGTTCTGGACGACAACGATGTTGCCGACGTCCTTCATGGTCATGGCCATGAGGCTGGCAATCCCCGTGGGGTTCGCCGGGGCATCCCTGGTGCCGGTCGAGCGGTAGGCCAGCGTTGCGCCGGCGGTCGAGAAATCCACGACTCCGACCTCCGCCCCCGCCGCGGCGTTGGAGACGACGGGGCCGGCAACCGGAAACGCATCTCCCAGTGTGCGGAGTTTGGCCGGATCGAATGCCTGAGCCATCAGGATGCGGTCTCGCGCAAAGACCAGGTAGCCCGGCGGGCCCTCGCGCCGCGACGCCACAAACTGCACGCCGGAGGACACCTGCATGATGGGCGTCCGTTCCGGGGAATCCAGAGATCCGGCGTAGAGCATGTTGTCCGCGGCTACCTTCGCGCCGGCAACGAACAGAAACCGCCGGCCGTCCGGCAGAAACTGCGGCAACAGGTGTCGCATTTCATTGCGGGCCGGGTCCACCGTAGTCAGGCGCGTGAGGATCTTGGTAGCGACGGGCACCCGGTAAAGCCCGGCGCCGATCAGCCCGATGATGATGGTCCCATCCGGGCCCCACGCTCCCGCCAGGTTGGTGTTCACGTCGCACAAGGTAAGGGGAAGGCCACCATCCACACGGATTGTCTTGAGCTTTCCGCCGGAGGGGAAGGCCAGTGAGTGGCCATCGGGGGACCAAAACGGAGTGCCGGCTCCCTGGGTGCCCTCCAGGACGCGGGGCTCCAGCGAGTCAAACGATCGGACCGAGATCTGGCCCCTTGACACAAACGCGATGCTGCGGCCATCGGGAGAAAGATTCACCCGGGTAACCGTTCCGTTGTTGGGAGCCCATACCGTAAACCGCGTGACCGCTTGGGACACGGCGAAGGCAGTGGCGGTTGGCTGCCGGGATGTGGTTATAGAGGCAACGGCCGGCGACGCCAGGGCAGCCGGAGGCGACGAAGACACGCCCGGCTGCTCCGGCGCCGTCTCCCATTGGCGGGAACCCGCGGCGAACAGCAGATAGCAAAGCGTGCCGCCCGCGATCCAATAGACGCTCTTCGGCACGCGGCGAGGAGCGGGCGCGGCCACCATGGTCGCAACCGGCGGCGATGGCGCCGCGGGCGCCTGCGGCGGTGGCACAGTGGGAGCGGGAGCCGGCGGCGGGGTGCCAGGGGCCCACCCTGCCGCGATCCACTCCAGCGCCGCTTTCAGATCGCAGGCCGTGTGCCAGCGTTCCTCGGGATCCTTCGCCAGGCAGCGTTCGAGCACGCGGTCCAGCCCCGCAGGCACGATGGGTTCGCGGATCTCCGGCGGTTCCGCGGTGAGGATCGCCGCCATTACCGCGGCTGAGTTTTCGCCGGGGAAAGCGCGCTTCCCCGCCAGCATTTCATAGAGCACCAGCCCGAACGAGAAAATATCGCTCGACCGATCGGCTTCCTTCCCCTGCACCTGTTCCGGAGACATGTAGTGCAGCGTGCCCAGAATCGCGCCTTCCTCGGTGACGTGCGACCCATCCTCGTTTCCCATGGCTACGGCCCGCGCGATCTTGGCCAAGCCGAAATCCAGAACCTTCACCCCCGATCGGGTCACCAGGACATTGCCGGGCTTCAGATCGCGATGCACGATCCCTTTGTGGTGCGCTGCGTCCAGCGCGTCCGCCATCTGGATCGCCATCGTGAGCGCTTTCGAAACCGGCAGCGGGCCTTTCGCCAGCTTCGCTTCCAGCGTCTCACCCTCCAGCATTTCCATGACGATGAGCGGCTGGCCGCAGTACTCTTCCACTCCATAGACCGTACAGATGTTGGGATGATTGAGGGCCGAAGCGGCGCGGGCTTCGCGCTGGAAACGACCCAGGGCCGCCGGGTCGCCGGCCAGTTCCTGGGGCAGGAATTTCAGGGCCACATGGCGCCCCAGCTTCAGGTCGGCGGCCCGATAGACCACGCCCATGCCCCCGCCACCCACCTTCTCGATCACCTGGTAGTGGGAGATGGTCTTGCCGCGCAGATCGCCGGTGTCGAAGGGAGCCACGGCAGGGCCGCTGGCTGATCCCTTGGGGCGCACCGGCAACGGCTCGGGCGAATCCGGTACCGGTTCCACCCGCTCCTTATAGACCACGTCCGGTTGTCCCGCGAACCGGTAGCCCCGGCGCGCCAGCGTCTCCACGTACCGCGGGTTCTCGGCCGATTCCCCCAATGCCTCCCGCAGCCTCAGGACCGCGGCGTTAATGCCGTGACCCACCTCCACGATGGTGCCATTGGGCCAAAGCTTCCTGCGGATGTCCTCGCGCAGCACCACCTCGCCAGGATGCTCCAGCAGCATCGCCAGGATTCGGAAGGGCTGTTCCTGAAGCCTGATCCTCCGGCCGTTCTGACGCAATTCCGCCGCGCGCACGTCCAGCTCAAACTCGCCAAAACGAATGATGCGAACCCCTCGAAACGACCGCGTGGACACGGTGCCCTCCTCAGATCTCTCTCAGACTGGTTCTGCCCCGTTTGACGAAGAATGTACCCCAAAGGTCTCGCAACAAGTTCCCATAAATCGCGTACTTCGCGAATCGGGGAGGATTTTCGCGCGACTATCCACGCGACTCCCGCGCGACTTTCATGCGACTGCCGTGGGACCAAGAAATGACTGCCCCGGCATCGAGGTACGGAGCGCCGCGCCCCACAATCGCCTTAACCACACACGCATGGTGGGGAGGGCGGCCTTGAGAACTTGGGTGACAGTGGTTCTGGGATTGGCGCTGGCGCCGTGGGCGGCGGCGAACGTGGATCTGGGCGGGTCCTTCATGCCGAGTGGCCCGGCACACCTGAGGATCGCGGTGCGGCTGGTCAACTCCAACGTGGTCCCGATAAAGAGCCTGGCTCAGGCGGAGAAGATTGCCGGGGCCATTCTCGGACAAGCCGGCGTGGAGGTGAATTGGCTGGAATGCGCCGCGGTCGAGCCCCTACCGGGGATAGCCGATCCTTGCCTCCAGGACCGGCGGCCCACGGACCTTTGTCTACAGATGTTAATGCACAAGCCGCCGGTCTTCCACGGCGACGTGACGGGCTTTGCCGTCCTCACGCCTCTTTGGAAGGAGGGCGAGTCGTATGCCGGCGTCGCTTACCCCATGGTGGAAGATACGGCGAAGAGTCTGGATGGTGACGTTCGGTACGTGTTGGGGGCCACCCTGGCTCACGAAATCGGACACCTGCTGTTAGGCGCGAAGGCCCACTTCCCGAGCGGGGTCATGCGCCCACGTCTCGAACGCGAACAACTGCGCATGGCGGCGCGGGGAGAATTGCTCTTCACCCCTCAGCAGGCCAGCCAGATACGGGCAGAGGTCGCCCGGCGAATGGCCAAATAATGGATGCGCTATGACTCTACTTCGGCTTTTGCATCCTCACCCTGTCGCACTTGGGGCACCTCCACTTCCGGTTCTTATGGTAGACGTGTCCCTTCAGTTCTTTCATCCGAACTTTGCAGTTCTTACAGGTCACCGTTCCGGCGCTTCCCTGGCGTCGCGATAGACTTCTTCCCGGATGATCCGTTCGGTGGCTTCATTCAGGTACTCGTTGAGCGCGTCCTTGATCTCCAGGTACTCCGGCCACAGCGTCTTTTCAATGAACGATTTGGGAGCCCGCACCAGCACCGTGGTGTAGCGCTGGCGCTTGTAGCGGTACGGTTCCAGCCCGTAGCGCCGGCAGAGGGCCGAGAACAAGCGCCTCTGCCATTGGTCGGGCAACGAGAACTGCATCTCTATTGGCTGCTCAGTCCGCAGCATGCCGGCGAGCGCCTGCTTCACCCGCACAATGGCGGCCGCCGCTGCGTTGCGCTCGCCGTCGGTGGTAGCCCCCTCGAAAAGGGCGGAAATCTTGCGCAGCTTCTCGCGGAGTTCCCGTTCGGTGATCATTGGATTCTAATAGGGTATCCAAGGTGAAGCTGGAAGTGAGGCTCGGACACAGAGGTTACCCCGGTGTGCGCAGGTGAAACCGTGCTGTGCCACGACAGCAAGTCCGGCGCTCTCAGACTGCTTAGTCCCCCGCGAGCGCTGTGATCATCTCGGGAGCTTCCACCGGCGCTGGCGACTTTGCCACCAGTGCTGGTGTTGCGGCCTCTGCCACTGGCGCTGCCGCCTTTGCCGCCGGGGCCGGTGTTGCCGCCTTTGCCGCTGCCACAGCCTTTGCCGCCGGCGCTGGGGCTGCCGCCTTTGCCACTGCCACCGGTGCTGTCGCCTTTGCCGCCGGCGCTGGCTTTGCCGCCTTTGCCACTGCCACCGGTGCTGTCGCCTTTGCCGCCGGTGCTGGCGCTGCCGCCTTTGCCTGTGCCTTTCGAGCCCTTCGCGCCGCGGCAGGACGCCGTGCCGGCTTCTTCACCCCCGCCGCGCGGCAGAGTTCCCGGAAGCTGACCTGGATGAAGTCGCGGAGCTTTTTCACATCCGGAGCCGCATGCGAATCCGCGGTCAGCCCGAAGAACATCTTTCCGTCATAGCTCTGCACGGCGCAGCCAATCCCCAGCTCATAGCCCGTGGGGACCTGCGGATAAGAGGCAATCATCCGCCTGCCGACCGAGTAGAGAGGCACCGGCGACCCCGGCACATTGGTGCAGATGATGTTGAAGAGCGGTGACGGGAACATCAACGCGGGGAGGCCGCCCCAAAACAGCTTCTGCAAGGGGGGCGGGGCAGAGCCCAGCCAGGCGCCGGCAATGGCCACCAACTCGGCGGCCCGGGTGCTCTTCATCGTCTCCATCCTGGCGGTGACGGCCCGCAGCATTTCCAGCGGATCGGGCACGTCCATGGGCAGCACCACCGGCAGAAACGTGATCCGGTTTCCCAAGGACTCCTGCTGATCGTCCCGCCGCACGCTCACCGGGCAGACGACGCGCAGCAGTCGATTCTCCACCGGCTGCCGATGCAGCTTGGCATAGCGCGTGAGGGCGCGGGTCAGCACCGTCAGGAAGACGTCGTTTACCTTACAGCCTACCGCCTTGCGAATGGCCTGCACATCGGCAAAATCGACTTCGGTCCAGCAGAAGAGCCGGTCCCCGGTACAGGGCTTGTTGCAAGGTAGCCGCGGGGTGGCGGCGGCCACTTCCGGCAACAGGCTGACGAGTTCCTTGATGCCATTCTGCATGTGGTCGCTCAGGAGGGCCTGCGTGAAATCGAGAATCCCCTCCTCCGCCGCGATCAGGTTTTCCAGCGAACCGCGGACTGCGCCGGCCAAGGCCTCCGCCAGACCGCGCTCCGGCGCCGCCGCCTTGCGGGCAGGAACGCGCGGTTTGGGAACGGCATGGGAGCGTTCCGGTGTCGGGTCCAGCATCACTTTCAGGAGCGCCACACCCGCGACGCCGTCGACCAGCGCGTGGTGGAGCCGCGCAATCAGCGCCCCGCGGCCGCCTTCGAGGCCATCCACCACGTAAATCTCCCACAACGGCTTACGGCGGTCCATCACTCCGCTGAGAATGCGGCCGGCCAGCGCCTGCAATTCGGCTTCGCCGCCAGGGGCGTCCAGGCTTACGGGGAAAACGTGGCGGCGGATGTCGAAATACAGATCATCTTCCCAGGTTGGGTAGCCAATATCGAACGGAGGAGATACCGCGATCTGCATGTAACGAGGGATGAAATGCAGCTTGGAGTCGATGTTGGCGACGAATTCTTCGAACGGTATGGCTCCGTCAAAAACACAAACGCACGCGACGTTTAAAGGAATCTCCGGGCGTTCGAGGTAGAGGAAGGCAGCGTCTGACGCGGACAGACGGCGGCTGGGCAATGGTTGTGTCATATTACAGGCAACTAGCGTGGCATCCCACGGTTTCTTCATCGTCCGCAACGCCTTCGTCGGCGGCCAGATCCTGACGGCTTCCCCGCTGCCAGAGCTCGAACGCAAGGATGTCCAGTTCCTCCTCAAATCTGGGGCGAGAAACCTCGTCCCCCGAAGAGGCTTCGGCGAGCTCTTCGGCTACCGGCATCGCTAGTGTTTCCATGACATGCCTCCTTGAATATTCAGGTTAACAAGATCTTTGACTCTGATTGTAGGTTAAGCGGAATCCCAAGCCCTGTCAATGGGGTGTAGCCTTTGGAACCTTTGGAGCGTTTGGTGGCGCAGGCGGTTCCGCCTGCGGCTGGAACCGCTAGTTCGATTCCACTTCCGCCACGAGCGCTTCCAGGAGACCGGCGTAGCATGCTCCCTCCGCTTTGCGAGCCAGGTTCGCAGGGTGCCGTACTCAGTGTGCTACGTGCCGCTCCAGGAACTCCGCCCGCGCGCGTTCCATCGACCCGCGGTCGGGGTTGCCGGCGTCAATCGAGTGCTCGATCCCTGCCAGGAATTCCAGTTGCGTGGGCAGGTGATCGGGCGCGGCTTGGGGGTGGATCTCCAGGCCGAAGTGCTGGTAGAAGAGCTTGCTCCGGCAGAGCCGACCCCGTGTCCGTCGCGCATAACGATGGTTGGAATTTCGACCATTAACCTGACTGGTCGCGGTATTGTCTGCGCACCAAAGCCTCGACCTCGCGAGCCAGGCGGAAGTCCGTGTCCCTGAGCTTCCTAAGCGCCGCATCGAAATCGAGGAAGCCCCGCAGGCCAGCATCGCGAATCACGCCCAGAAGCCCTGTGATCCGGATGCCTCGACGGTAAGCTTCCGCGCGCCCCTCTCCGTCGTCGATGATCAGCAGCGATCCAGGTGTCTGCTGAGCCAAAGCGATGGCTTCTCGTTCGCCGGGGTCCAGCAAAGCGAGTCGGGGATCGTCGGGAACCTCGACGGAGCGAACTTCGATCCAGTCCGCATTGTTCTCAATCCAGCGACGAAGGAAAGACGGGGCGCCTTGATGGCGCATCTCCGAAGAAACGGTGAGCGGAACCACAATTCGTCCGTAGAGTTTGATCAACGCGTCCGCCACATCGATCTCGACTGCGTACTGGAGTGGAGACGTGTCGGCTATGACAATCACGGGCAAGCCCGGAGATGCTCAGCGCTCGCCTGACGGCTGGCCTCGTAGTCACGTTCCAGTTCCTCGGCAGTGTACTCCCGGAACACACCAGCCCGCTTGAGTAGCGCATCCAGATCAAAGCGGGTCTGCAGTCGCAGGACTTGGCGCACCTGCCAGCCCGTCAGCTTTCCTGAACGGTAGCTGTCGATGGCAAAGGCCTCAAGGACCCGGCGCGCAACATCCCCGGAGGCATTCCGAATCTGGTCCGCGATCTCATCCGGCAATTCGATCGTGACTTCCATCGCTAGAAACCCCTGACATCATTGTGAGACCAGGCTCTGCCTTCTGTCCACTACTCTCCGCAACCCTCCTCGTGAAGATCGCCCTGGCCAACCGGTCCACCAGGACCCATATCATCATTTAGTTCGATTCCACTGCCGCCGCGAGCGCTTCCAGCAGATCGGCGTAGCATGCCCCGTCGGCTTTACGAGCCAGGTTCGCGGTGTGACGCACCCAGTGTGCCACGTGCCGCGCCAGGAACTCCGCCCGCGCGCGTTCCAGCGACTCGCGATCGGGGTTGCCGGCGTCGATGCAGTGGTCGAGCCAAGCCAAAAACTCCAGTTGCGTAAGCAGATGGTCGGGCGCAGCCTGAGGGTGGATCTCCATGCCGAAGTGCTGGTAGAAGAGCTTGTTCTCCAGCAACACGTCGCCGGCCGGCCGATTCAGCAGCCAGGCGCTCTCGAGCAGCGGGCAGCGGGGCTGCGGCAGTCCCGCCTCGAACAAGTCGATATAGAGGGCACGCAGTTCCTCCAAGGTGCCGGGAACATCCTCGCCGAGAGCCCGGAATCGAGCGAGATGGCGTTCGTCGGGGTAAGCCAGCGCGAAGCGGAATACGGCCCAGACGTTCAGCGAGGTCGATACCATATGGTGAAGTACTTTCTGCCGTCGCGGTCCTGTTGGCCGCCATTCCAGACGGCGACGGCGAGTGGTGTCCCTTCGGGCAAGACGGGCAGTAGCAGGGTGACCGTCCACTTACCGTCCGCATATTGACCTTGCGCCGGGAATGCCTGCCCCGTGCGCCTGGTGGTTTCGCGTCCCGTCGCTTCCATCACGGCGGCGCCGCGGGTGGAGTCCCAGAAGAAGATGCGAACGGGATGCGCGGCATCGCCCATTTGCAGCGAGGGACTCACATCGCCGGTGAGGGGTTTGGCGGGGATCATCACGGCACACGCGTCGGAGAAGCGGCCGGTGGCCTCAGACTGCTTCACCAGCGCGTCGCCCTGCCAGGTGCGTTCCGCTTTGGGAATTGCGGAAGTATCGTGCGTCTTGTCGGCCCACTCGAGCCGGATCGACGTCCCGCCCGCATCGCGCAGTATCTGCAACTGGACCGACGGGATCTCTAGCGCAGCCGGCGCATCCGTGGAATAGAGCGGAGGCGTGCGGTGCAGGGCCAGCGTCATTGGCGCGGCGGATTTCCACCCAGCGGCGGAAGGATCGGGAGCGCTCTGCGCAAACGCGGCCGAGCAGCAAATCAGAGCAATAGCGCGCGCCAGTTGTCGCTGGAGAACTGGGCGTGAGTAAGCGAGGCGTCTCATGCTTTTCTGGCTCCCTGGATTTGGATCAGGTCCTCGTGCTTCGGGATCTGGTAACGGACCTGGTCGTCGCGCCCGATCAGGAGTTGCAGCACATCGCTCGTGCCCCCGTTCTGAGCGTGGCGCAACTCGCCCTCCAGGCGCCGGATGACGTCCACCACTTCGTCGCCGAACAGGTACTGCAAGTAGTCCATGGGCATCCGCGGATCGTCGAGCACGCTCTTGCCGTAGCTGCCGGTGCGCGGCGGGTTGAAGGGCGGCACGTAGAACACATTGGGCTCGGTGCCTTTTTCGGGGAACAGACCCAGCGCCACGCGATACACGTGCACCAGTTTGTGGACGGCGGAAGCCGGGTCGTCGAGGAAGCCGACGAAGCGCAGGCGGCCTGGACACTGCTTAGCGCAGGCATTGACCTCGCCCTTCTCGATGCGCGGGTAGCAGAAGATGCACTTCTGCGCCTTGCCCAGCAGCTCGTTGAAATAGATCTTCTTATACGGACAGGCGCGCATGCAGTAGCGGTAGCCTTCGCAGCGCTCCTGGTCCACCAGCACGATGCCGTCCTCGGTCCGTTTGTAGATGGCATTGCGCGGGCAGGCGGCCAGGCAGGCCGGGTTGGTGCAGTGGTTGCACAGCCGCGGCAGGTAAAAGTAGTAGTTCTCCCCCAGCATCAGCGCGCCCACGTCCTCATCCCAGTTCGGCGTATTGCGCACTTCCTCCTGGGGCATAGCCTGCAACCCGCCTTCGAACAGGCGCTCGGCGTAGTTGTATTCGAACGTCTGCCCGTAGTCCTCTTTCGTGGGAATCTCCGAAGGCCGCAGTTTGCCGTCTTCGAAGCCGCCGCCGATTTTGTCCCAATTACGCGGGTAGCCTTGCCCGGGGCGGGTCTCGACGTTGTTCCAGTACATGTAGTCCATGCCGTCGCCATCGGTCCACAGCTTCTTGCACGCCATGGTACAGGTCTGGCAGCCGAGGCACTTGTTGAGGTCGAGCACCATCGAAATCTGATGTTCCGGCATGCTTATGCTTTCCCCTTCCCCGCCCGGCGGATGGTCCGCAGGTCGGATACCGTGGGCGTGTACTTCACGATGTCCACGCGCACGTCGCGGTTATTGCCGGTGGGTCCCCAGTAGTTCAGGCGGAAGTTGACGTGGCCGTATCCGCCCACCAGTTGCGTGGGCTTGATCTTGATCACGATGGGCGATTGCCACCCGCCCTGGAGGAAGCCCAGGTACCGCTCCCAGCCGTGGTACATGGTCAGCCGTTTGCGTTTTTCGCCGGGCAGGATCTGTACTTTGCTGACGAAACTCCCGTTGTCGTTGAACACCTTGACCCAGTCGTTGTCCTGGATGTTGCGCGTCTTGGCGTCGTCCGGATGGATGTACACGATGGGGATGCCGCGCTGCAGCCGCAGTTGATACCGCGCGTCGCGCCACGTGGAATGGATGGACCACCGGCCGTGCGGCGTGTTCCAGAAGAACGGATATTTGACGCTATCGCCGAGCGGCTCCTTATAGACCGGAAGCTGCTCGCCGAAATCCAGGAACCACGGGTGGTCCAGGTAGAACTGCTGCCGCCCGGTGAGGGTGCGCCACGGGCGCTTGTTCTCCACCTGGTGCTGAAACGGCGTGTAGGCCTGGCCCGGCTTGATGTCGCTGTTCCACGCTTCCTCGTCGATCTTGCGGAAGCGCTGCGGGTGCTGCTTGAGCTCCTCGAAGGTCATGCCCTTCGTCTCAGGCGAATTGGAGAGGATGAAGTTGGCTCCGTCCTCCGGTTGCTGGAACTGGCCGTTGCCGCTCCACAGGTCGTAGGTCTTGGTGAAGTCGCGGTTCCAGTCGAACTGCGCATCGTGGTACGGCGCCAGCTTCCGTTCCGCCGCGAGTTGGGACATCTTCTTGGCGAGGTCGCGGAAGATCTCCCAATCCGGCTTGGAGTCGTACAGCGGATCGAGCACCTTGTTAAAAGGATGAACGTAACTGTGACAGTCCGTGGTGCTGATGTCGGACTTCTCGTAGTAGCTGGCCGCCGGCAGAACCACGTCGGAGTGCAACGCCGTGGTGTCCATGCGGTAGTTCAGATCGACGATGAGGTCCAGGTCCTTCCACAGCGATTTCAGGATGTACTCGTTGCCCTTGGCCTGGTTCAGGTAGTTGGCGCGCCACACGATCAGCGCGCGCGGCTTCTGGCTGCGATTCTTCGGATAGATCGGCATCCAGCCGTTCTTGACGCTCTCCTCGATGTAGTGTTCGATGGGCTTGCCGTTGTACAGGTGCGGGTCGCGGTTGGAAGAGTGTGTGTAAGTCCACAGCGTCATGTTCTGCATGCGCTGCTTCTTCGCGCCCTCCGGGAAGGAGTAGGCGCGGAACCCGCGCTCCGGCCAGACGCGCTCCTGCCCCACGTAGTGGTTGAAACCGCCGCCGTTCTTTCCGGTGTTCCCGGTGAGCGCCACCAGCAGGATGAAACTGCGGTTCATGAGATCGTTGTGGAACCAGTGATTGGTCCCCGCCCCGTGAATGATCATGGCGGGCTTGCGCGTGGCGAACTCGTGTGCGAACTGGCGGATGTCGTTGAGCGCCAGGCCAGTGGTCTGGGCGACCGACTCCAGGGTGTAGGGCGCCAGTTTCTGGCGGAGCAGTTCGAAGACCGTGGTGACCTCGCCATCGGAGTAGTGCAGATCGGGATCGGCGCCCGCAAGCGCGATGGTCTTCTGTGTGGAGCCCATCGAGCCGGGAGCTTCGTGACGCTGGCCGCTCCTGGCATCCTGGAAGAAGAACCGGTCGGCCACGTTGGGCGGCCGCACGAAGAGGTTGGTCCGTTTGTCAACCAGCAATGCCAGGTCGGTCTGCTCCTTCACGTAGGGCGCGTCGTAGAGATTGTTGTCGATGATGTACCTGGCGACGCCCAGCGCCAGCGCGGCATCGGTGCCGGGTTGAATGGCCAGGAACAGGTCGGTGTGCACCATCGACGAGTTGAAGTCGGGCGAAATGCCCACGATCTTGGCGCCGTTGTAGCGGGCTTCGAAGGCGAAGTGCGCATCGGGAATGCGCGTCTGCGAGATGTTGCTGCCCCACAGCACGATGTACCTGGAGTTGAACCAGTCGGCGCACTCGCAGGATTCCGTTTGCACGCCCCAGGTGAGCGGCTCGCCCGGCGGCAGGTCGCAATACCAGTCGTAGAAGGAGCAGAACACTCCGCCTGTATAGTGCGCGAAGCGCGAACCCGCCGCGAACGAAACGGGACTCATGGCGGGAATCACGCTGAAGTACGTATTGGTGTCGGGACCGTAGGTGTAGATGTTATCGAGCAGCTTGCCGGCGATCAGCGTGAGCGCCTCGTCCCAGGTGGCTTTGCGCCACTTCCCCTCGCCTCTTTCGCCGGCGCGGATCAAAGGCGACCGCAGCCGCTGCGGTCCGTAGACGTACTCCGTAAAGCAGGCGCCCTTCTGGCAGCCGCGCGGGTTGTAGTCCGGCAGATTGGCGGAGATGCGCGGGTAGTCGGCGGCCTGCTCTTCGCGAATCATGACGCCGTTGCGCACGTAGACGTTCCAACTGCAGGAGCCGGTGCAGTTGGCCGAATGGGTGGAGCGCACTACCTTGTCCCAGGTCCACTGCTTGCGGTACAGGTCTTCCCAGTTGCGGTACGGGTAGACGTGCAGCGGATCGAGCGGGCCGGTGAAGGCCTCGAGGGCAGGCTTCTCGCTCTTCCGGCAGCCGGGGATGGAAGCGCCCAGGGCAGCGAGGGCGCCAAGCTTCAGGAAATCGCGTCGGTTGCTCATGGGTGCCTCTTTCCGGCTGACCACACAGGCAGGAATGCCTGTGTCACTGGCGGCTGCCATTTCCGGATAAACGCCAGCAGGTCGCCGATGTCCGATTCGCTGAAGCCGGAGCGGCCGAATGCCGGCATGGGCGTGTTCTCACGGCCCACGCGGATGGTCTGGGCGATAAACGCATCGCTGGCCGCGCGCTGGAAAACCGGGTTGGCCAGCGCGGGCGCGATGAGCCCCTTGCCGTCCATTCCATGGCATCCGGCGCACTCCTGGGCGAAGAGCGTGGCCCCCCGCGCAGCGTCACCGTGCGGCGGAGCGGCCGGCAGGGGCACGGCGGGCGCCGAAGTTCGAAGGTACGCCACCAGCGCGGCCGTTTCCACATCGCTCAACCCGCCAGCCTTGGGCCCCCACCCCGGCATGCGCGTGCCGGGACGTCCCTCGCGGATATTCTCGGCCAGGCATTCGTCGTCTTCGGTGCGGACGAATGCCGCGTTTCGAATTCCGGGGACGAAGCGCTGGAACTTCTTGTCCCAACGCGAGTGCAGGCCGGTATCGTGGCAGGCGGCGCAGTAGCGGTGGTAGAGCACGGCTCCGTCGGGCGCGGCGGGGTGGAGTCGCGCGTACTGCTGGTCGATCTTGTCGGGCGCCAGGTATTCCGCCGGCAGGTCGCGCTCGCGCAGCGACAGCATGTATACGGTCAGCGCTTCCACTTGCGGGTGCGAGAGCGCCGGCGCCGGCATCAGGCTGCCTGGCACAATCCCCGCTGGATCGCGGAAGTGCTCCGCCATCCAGTTCCAATTGGTCTGCGATCCCTGGAGGTGCGCGCGCACGAACTGGTGCTTGGTCTTGAGGCCCACGTTGTCCAGGGCGGGGCCGAGTTGCCCGCCTTTGCCGTTGAGCTTGTGGCAGCCGTTGCAGCCCTTCTCCTCGAAGAGTTTCCCGCCCAGCACCAGCTTGTCGGCCGCGCCGGCGGGCAGCGCGCGCGGGTCGTGGCAGGAGGCGCAGGTCGCCTCGGTCAGGGACGCCGGCAACAGCGGGTAGTCCCAGAAGTAATCCTCGGCTTTGGCCTCTTCGAAGTTGAGCGCCGCGCCCTGCCCTTGATGGCATACGGTACAACCGAATTTCTCCACCCGGTGGATGGCCAGCAGGCGCTTCGGATGGACGCGGTGCGGATTGGGCGCGTCCGTCATGCGGGGGTCATCGATCCCCAGATGGCAGGACACGCAGCGGTCCACGGTGTGCAAGGCCGGAACCGTCACCTGGCGGATTTCAATCGGCAGGTTGCGCGCAGCCGCCCGCGAGGCGTCGTCCTTCGCCTTGGCTTCGAGAATTCCGCGGAATACGGCCTGGTGCCCGCGCCAGTCGGCCGAGATGTTCTCGCGGACCGCGGCCGCAACCAGGAATCCGATGCTGACCACCGAGCAGATGACCGTGGCCCACTTATAAGGACGGGATGGATCACCAGACATTCATTCCTCCTAATGCGTGGGCCATTGGCTGGGCCACCAGTAGAACTGCCAGTTGGGGCCGCGGAAGATGGAGCCCATCGCGGTCAAGACCACGAAGCCCGCCAGGAAGCAGGTGAACAGGGCCACCGCCGCAAGCCGGATGTTTCCGGTCCGGCGTAGCACCCACACAGACCAGGCCGAATACATCGCCACAATCACGGTGGCCGGATTGAGAATAATGATGGCGATCTGTGGGATGGTGGGAAACCAGGCCCGCAGCCATCCAAAGTTGACGGTGAAAGTGAGCAGCGCCAGCACGCTCGCCAGACCATACACCAGCGACTGCCAGAACGTCCGCTGCCCCGCCGGACCACCGAACCAGACGCCCACCCCGCGCGGGTCGCGGTCGAGGTACGGAATGAGTCCGAGTCCCACCAGTACAATCGCAGGGATGCCGACCCCGCCCATGAACGCGGAGTAGGAGACCAATTCCTGCAGCCCCAGAAAATACCACGGGGCCTTGGCCGGGTTTTCGGGAATCGCGGGATTGGCCATCTCCTTCAGCGGCGCATCGAAGAAGTAACTCAGGACGAGGGTGACCGCGATGGTAAACATGAAAGCCGCGATCTCCGCCCACATCAGGTTCGGCCAACTGGAGACGGTGCCCTCGGGCGCGCGCCCCACCACCGGGGTGCGGCCCCGCACCACGGCCATCAGCCCGTAGGTCTTGGTGGGGGCGAAGACCTCGACGTCACGGCCGCCGATGCGCGCCGGCGGGCTCGGCAGCGATTCATCGCGCGAGAGGCCTCCATCCTTGCGCACGCGCCAGAAGTGCACGCCCATCAGGGCGGTCAGCGCCAGCGGCAGCACCGCTACGTGCAAAACGTAGAACCGGATCAGGGCTTCCTGGCCGACGTAATTCGCGCCCAGCAACAGTTGCTTCTGGAAGCGGCCCGGATCGAACCATTGGGTGATACCGATGGCGTCGGTCACTTCGCGCGGCGAGTTGGCGATGTTGGCGCCGATGGTGATCGCCCAATAAGCGAGCTGGTCCCAAGGGAGCAGGTAACCGGTGAAGCTCAGCCCGAGGGTCATCACCAGCAGGGCCAGGCCGACCAGCCAGTTGAATTCGCGCGGCCGCTTGTAGGACCCGGTGTAAAACACGCGCGCCATGTGAAGGAAGACCGCCAGCACCATGAGATGGGCACCCCAGCGGTGGATGTTGCGGATGAACCTCCCGGCCGGCACAACGTAGTGAATGTCCTTGACCGAGTTGTATGCCAGTTCGGCGCCGGGCTTGTAGTAGACCATTAACAGAATGCCCGTGAGCGTCAGGACCACGAAGGACGCCGTGAGGATGAGGCCCAGCCCGAATGTGTAGGTGAAGCGCAGCGAGTGGCGATGCACGCGCACGCTTTGCATGTGAAGGAAGAGATTGTGAAAGGTGCTTTGCGAGCTCTCGCGGTCCGTCTCAGGCATTTTGCCGTTGCGCAGCATGGACTCGCGGATGTGCCGCGGCGCCTCCTTGAGATTCTTCAGAAATTCTTTGGTTGGCGTCATGGCTTCACACCCGGAACGTGGTTCCTTTCGGCACTTGCGATTCGGCATTCACCTGCAACTGCCCATCGGGCGACATCACAATTTCGAGCCACGGTAGCGCGGCCGGCGCCGGGCCTCCGACCACCGTGCCATCGGTGCTGAAACGCGACCCGTGGCACGGGCAAGCGAAGCCCTCGCCTTCGGTGTGAGCGACCACGCACCCCAGGTGCGTGCAGACCGAGGAGATGGCGTGAAAGCCTTGCTCGTCGCGAAAGAGGAAGAACCCGCCGGCTTCCATGCGAGTGGCGGAACCAACGGCATACTGCGCGGGGTCTCCCAGTTTGAAGACGCGCATGGGACCCGGCAGTACGGCGGGTTTGGGCAGCCGCATGACGCCGGCGAGCGCGGTGCCCATGGCGGCCACGGCGCTCCACAGGGCGGCGAGCCCGAGAAAGTCGCGGCGTTTGGGGGGATCAGGCATAAGTCCACTCCTGGCGGAACTGAAAACGTTCCATGGTGATGGCATGGGTGGGACAGCGCTCCGCGCACAGCGCGCAGCGGATGCAGCGGTCTTCGTCCTTGATAATGGCGGAGTCGGTGGGACCGGCGGCGCCGGCGGCCAGCAGCGCTTCGAACTCCGGCGTCCGCTCCAGTTGCTCCAGCCCCACCAGCTTGAGGCAGAGCGTGGGGCAGACGTCCACGCAGCCGCCGCACAGAATGCACCTCTCGCCGTCGAATATGGTATTCACGCCGCAATCCAGGCAGCGGCCGGCCTCGGAAATCGCCTGCAATTCGGTGTACCCGGTCTCTACCAGGCGTTGCGGATCCGCCAAACGCTCCCGCGCGGAGGTCACCGGGATGTGCGCGCGGCGGCGGCCCTCGTAGCCGGCTTCTCGGCGGTAGTCCGCAATCTCGAAGTGGAGTTGCGTCTCCTGGACGCCCACCGCGCGGCCGGTCAGGAAGCGGTAAACGCTGCGCGCCGCCTTCTTGCCGCTGGCGATGGCGTCGATCATGAGCCGCGCGCCATAGGCCACGTCGCCGGCGGCGAAGACGCCCGGCATGTCCGTCTCCAGCGTCTCGGCGTTGAGTTGCAGCTTCGCGACGTTGCCCAGGAACGAGAGGTCCGGCATCTGGCCGACCGAGAGCAGCACCGTGTCGGCTTCGACGTCCACGGTGTCGGTGTCGTCATAGACCGGGGCAAAGCGGCGGTTGGCATCGAAGACCGAAAGCACGCGGCGGAAGCGCACGCCGGTCACCGCCCTCCGGCCGCCCTCTTCGCGGAACAGGAACTCCTTGGGACCGACGCGGTTATGGCGGACGATGCCCTCTTCTTCGCCCTCGATGATCTCCACCTCGTCGGCGGGCATCTCCTCGCGCGATTCCAGGCACGCCAGGTGGACTTCGCGCACCGCGGCTTGCCGCAATGCGACGCGCGAAATGTCGGTCTCGGTCTGCCTCGCAACCAGGCGCTCGGGATCGTCTTCGGTGTAGCGCACCGCGGAGCGCGAAACGTCGAACGCCACGTTACCTCCGCCGATCACCACCACGCGGCGGCCCATGGGAATGCGCTCGCCGAGCGACACCGCGCGCAGAAAATCGATGCCGCCGTGGATCCCTTCGGCATCGGCCCCGGGGAGCGAGAGCATGCGCGCCCGCTTGGCACCTACCGCAATGATCACCGCCCGAAAATCGCGGCGCAGTTCCGCAAAGTCGATGTCGCGGCCGATCTTGACGCCACAGCGGAATTCCACCCCCAGCGAGCGGATGAGCTCGATTTCGGCGCTGATGAGATCGCGCGGCAGACGGTACGCGGGAATCCCGGTGTAGAGCATGCCGGCCGGGCGCGGTTCGGCCTCGAAGATGGTGGGCGCCATGCCCATGAGCGCGAGGTCATGCGCCGCGGCGAGGCCGGCGGGTCCGGAACCGACGATCGCCACGCGCAGGCCTTCCGGTTTGCGGTACTCGCGAGAGGCCAGGAAACGGGCGAGGTTGGTCATCTCCTCCAGGCCATCGCATTCGCCCGCCGGGAAATCCTGAGGGGAGCGGGCGGGGCCTGCATACCGGTCGGAGACAAATCGCTTGAGGGCCCGGATGGCGATGGGCTGGTCTATGGAACCCCGGCGGCATGCCGCTTCGCAGGGAGCGCCGCAAACCCGTCCGCAGATGGACGCGAGCGGGTTGGGACCGCGCGCGATGAGGTACGCCGCCTCGTATTCCCCGGCGGCGATGGAGCGGACATACCCGCGAGCATCGGTGTGTACCGGGCACGCGTACTGGCACTTGATTTGCCGGCGCCAATACTCTTCGTCGGGGATGCTGGCCGTAAACCGAGTTGCAGCCGGCTGTACCATGCTGTCCCTTGATACTGCGTTTCAGGCGTACAAAGCGGTGACCAAAGTCACATAAAATAGTATAGGATCAGAATATCATAAGCTAAAGGAGAACCACCTCTGGGAATCCGCGTATTCCACACCCGGTGGGACAGACGATCGGCTTTCGTCGTCTGTCGGCAGGCTTTAACCGGCCTCCTGGCGGCATGGTTCGCCGGCCAGGTGCTTCCGCCCGCCGCGGCGCAGGCGCCCGCTTCCGAACCCGTCAGGATCGGCGATGTGGCCGTTTCCGGCTCGTTCCGCACCCGCATCGAATCGTGGGACTGGTTCCAGGGCGACGCCAACAACCGCTACACCTTTCCGGGTTCGATTCTGCGGCTCAGCCTGAGCGAATCGCGGAATGCCTTTGATTGGCAGCTTGAGTTCGCGGTCCCGCTCCTGTTGGGCTTGCCGAACGATGCGGTGGCGACTGGCGCCCAAGGCCAATTCGGTTTTGGCGCCAGCTACTATGTCGCCAACGGCCGCAGCACCAGTGCAGCCATGCTGTTCGCAAAGCAGGGTTTCGTGCGCTTCAAAGAACTCGGAGGCATCGGCGGCCAGTCGCTGAAGCTGGGCCGCATGGAGTTCATCGATGGCACGGAGGTTACGCCGAAGAATGCCACGCTGGCGGTGTTGAAGCGCGATCGGATCGCACACCGCCTGCTCGGCAACGTCGGCTTTTCGGATGTCGGCCGCAGCTTCGATGGCGTGGTGTACGCCATCAACCGCTCGCGGTTGAACTTCACCTTCCTGGGCGCACGGCCCACACGCGGAGTGTACCAGGTGGACGGCTGGGGCGAGCTGAATGCCAACGTCTTCTACGGCGCGCTCACAGGACAGGTAGGCAAGCAGAACGCGGGCGAGTGGCGTCTGTTCGGTTTAGGCTACTCCGACTACCGCGATAATGTTGTGAAGGTGGACAACCGTCCGTTGGCTGTGCGCACCACCGATGCCGGGCACATTAACATCGGCACCTATGGAGGGCACTATCTCCAGGCCATCCAGTCTCCGGCCGGCTCCATCGATCTACTGGCTTGGGGCGCCTTGCAGAATGGCTCCTGGGGCAGGCTTGCGCAACGCGCCGGGGCCTTCGCGGCGGAAGCCGGATGGCAACCGCCGATTCTTCGAGCGGTGAAGCCATGGCTGCGCGGCGGTTACAGCTACGGGTCTGGGGACAAGGACGCCGCCGACGGGACTCACGGCACCTTCTTCCAGGTCCTGCCCACACCGCGGATGTACGCCCGCTTCCCGTTCTACAACATGATGAACAACCACGACGTTTTCGGGGAACTCGTCCTCCGGCCTTCAAAAGCTGTCACGGTTCGTTCCGATGTCCACTCGCTGTCTCTTGCCAATCGCAACGACCTCTGGTATTCGGGCAACGGCATGTTCCAACCGTGGACCTTTGGCTATACCGGACGTCCCTCCAACGGTCAGACGGGGCTGGCCACGCTATATGACATCAGCACCGATTACGCCGTGAACCCGCATTTTTCGTTGACCGTCTACTACGGCCACGCCGCCGGCAAGCAAGTGATGCAGTCGATTTATCCCAACGGAAAGAATGGAAATTTCGGCTACCTGGAACTGATGTTCCGCCTGTGAGTGGGACAGACGATCGTCCTTCGTCGTCTGTCAGCCGGCTTCAGGCCTGGCCAGATGCGCACGATCGCCCGCCCTACCGGTTCTTTGGCGAGATCAGCGGTCGATGAAGGCCATCAGGCGCTGGTTGTATCGGGGGCCGGCAACAGCGTTGGGCGCCAGGGCCAAATCCAGGCGCTCGATCTCCGCGGGACCGAGGGTCAAGGCTGACGCCCCGAGGTTCTCCTCGAGATAGATCCGCCGCTTGGTGCCTGGGATGGGCACGATGTCGCCGCCCTTGTAGAGTAGCCAGGCCAGCGCAACCTGGGCGGCCGTCGCTCCCTTCTGCGCCGCCAGTTCGCGTACCACCGAGGCGGCCCGGATGTTGGCATCGAAGTTCTTGCCCTGGAACCGCGGATCGCTGAACCTCCAGTCAGTCGGGGGATACTCCTCCGCGCGTTTGGCGCTTCCGGCCAGGAAACCACGGCCGAGCGGGCAAAACGGCACCAGGCCGATGCCGAGCTCCCGTAAGAGTGGAAGAATCCGCGGCTCCAGGTTCCGCTCCCACAGTGAGTACTCGCTCTGCAGAGCCGAGATCGGATGCGTGGCATGGGCCCGGCGAATATTCCGCTCGCCTGCCTCCGAGAGTCCCAGGAACCGCACCTTGCCCTCTTTGACCAGGTCGGACATCGCTCCGACGGTGTCTTCGATGGGCACTTCGGGATCGATCCGGTGCTGGTAGAAAAGATCGATGTAGTCCGTGCCGAGCCGGCGAAGAGACGCTTCCGCCACCTCTCTGACGTGCGCGGGGCGGCTGTCCAATCCCGCCATCTTGCCATCCTGAAAACGCCAGCCGAATTGGTGGCGACGACTGCCTGCGCGCGCCTGCCCTGCAACGCTCGTCCCAGCAGCTCCTCATTCTTGAATGGCCCGTAGGCCTCGGCGGTATCGAATAGAGTGACGCCGAGCTCCAGCGCGCGGTGGATGGTGGCGATGGACTCCTGGTCGTCTGGTGTCCCGTATGACTGGCTCATCCCCAGGCAGCCGAGACCCAACGCCGATACTTCCAGGCCCTGGCGTCCCAACCGGCGTTTCAACAACATGATTGCCCTCCCGTAACCGCAGAACATATTGTCTCTCAGTAGAACTGGTCCTCCGGAAGCCCCGGCGCTGCTGGCGGCCTGAACTTAACTCGGGCATTTCCCCCTCTGCCACGTTAAGCTGGAGCTATGCGGAAAGGCTATGGAGTCTATTGGCGCCGCTTCGGCGGCATGGAGAAGGCCTTTCTCGTTTTCGCTGTCATTTACGTCATCCTGTATTTCACCCGCGCAGCCTCTCTGGCGCAATCATTGACGGGACTAGCCGCTTTCGTCTGCGGATTGCTGTCCCTTTTCAAGCTGGCGCGGCGCGCCATCCGGCGGGCCATTTGGCGATTGCGCAACCGGCTCATCGCGGCGTACCTGTTCATCGCGGTGGTGCCCATCGTACTCATCGTGGCGATGGTGGCGCTCGCCAGTTGGGTGGTCATCGGGCAGATGGCGGTGTACCTGGTGAACAAGGAACTGGAGCATCGCGAGGTCACCCTTCTGCGTCAAGCCGACGCATTCGCCAACCTGCCCATCCAGGATCCCGAAGTGGGGCTGGCCCGCTTCGCGAGGTTGACCCGCACCTCGTTCCCTAAACTGGAACTGCTGATCACCGGTAAACGCGAATTGCGCTATCCCGTAGGCACGCAGATTACGCATCCGCCCCCGGTATGGAAGCATGCATCGGGTCTCATCATAAAGAAGGACGGGAAGGACGAGCATCTGTACGCGTGGGCTCACGCCATTGCGGGGGGCGAAGAGGTCACGATTCTGGCGCCCATCGACCATGAACTGCTGGCGGGGCTGGTCCCCGGTTTGGGCGACGTCACCTTTTACCCTCTGATAAGACAGGCCAAGGAGTCCCTCGTTCCGCCCAAGAAAAACGCCCTCGATTTCGAGTTCAATGGTTTCTACCCGGTAATGGTGCCCTCCTGGAATTCGCCCGAGCAGGAGATTCGCCTCGTATTGTTTGTAAACACGCGTGTCCTGGCCGTGCTGACCACCGTGTTCCAGAAGCTGGACTGGACCGAACAGTTGCTGACCTGGTTTGTCGTGGTGGCCGTTCTGTTCCTTATGGTGGAGATGGTTTCGCTGGTGACCGGCGTCCAGCTCAGCAGGTCCATCACCGGCGCGGTGCATGAACTCTACCTGGGCACGCAGCACGTCAAGGAGGGCGATTTCTCCTATCGCGTTCCCGTAAAGGGGAACGACCAGTTGGCGGAGCTTACCACTTCGTTCAACTCCATGACCTCGAACCTGGGGCGGCTGATCGTGGTAGCCAAGGAGAAGGAGCGGCTCGAGTCGGAACTGGCCATTGCCCGCGAGGTTCAGAACCAGCTCTTCCCCAAGGATGTGCCGTTCACCAAGACCCTGGAGCTGAAGGGCGTGTGCCATCCGGCACGCATGGTGTCGGGCGACTACTACGATTTCATGGCGCTCACCGACCATTCCCTGGCGTTCGCCATCGGCGACGTAGCGGGCAAAGGGATCTCCGCGGCCCTGCTGATGGCCACCATCCAGTCCACCATGCGGACACAGTTGAGCTCTCACAACGGCAGCGGGTTGCACCACCTTTCGGCGGCCCGTATGGTGTCCGTCCTGAACCAGCAACTCTACGCCACCACGGCGCCCGAGAAGTACGCCACGTTTTATTTCGCGCTCTACGAGGAATCGACGCATTCTTTGACCTACACCAATGCCGGCCACCTGGCGCCCATGTTGCTGCGCGGCGGCGATTTCCAGATGCTGAATTCCACCGGCACCGTGGTGGGAGCGTTTCCCTTCGCGCGGTATGAAGAGAGGACCGTGGCGCTGGAGCACGGCGACCTCCTGGTAGCCTACACGGACGGCATCGCCGAACCGGAAAACGCCTATGGAGAGATGTTCGGCGAAGAGCGCTTGAAGGATCTGGTGGTCAAATACTCTAGAGCGGACTCGTCGGAAATCATCGCGCGTTCGATGGAGGCGGTGAACCAGTGGACCGGCTCTTCGGAGTTGCAGGACGACATGACTATGGTGGTGGCGAGGCGCGTATGAACGTTCTGACCGCGGCCGAAATGCGCGAGGTGGACCGGCGCACCATCGAAATGGGGATCCCCGGCATCGTGCTGATGGAGAATGCCGGGCACCGCGTAGTGGAGTTTCTGGCGGAACGGTTCGCTCCGCTCGCCGCGCATCGCATCGTGGTCCTCTGCGGCAAGGGGAATAACGGCGGCGACGGCCTGGTGGTGGCCCGCCAACTCTACACGCGCTTTCGCCCGCAGGCGCTCCACGTAGTGCTGCTGGCCGATCCGCAGGAGTTGAGGGGCGACGCGGCCGCCAACTATCGGATGCTCATCGCCTGCGATTGTGCGGTGGTGCCGGAGATTCCTCCGGAGGCGCGCCATGCAACCCTGCTGCTGGACGCGCTGCTCGGCACCGGGATCAGCGGCCCCGCCACGGGCCGCATGTTGGAAGGCATACGCGAAATCAACCAGGGGTTTCCGCTGGCCAAGGTGGTGGCTGTGGACATTCCATCCGGCATGCCCAGCGACTCGGGCGAGCCCGTTGGCGAGTCCGCGCGCGCCGATGTCACCGTGACCTTTACCGCTCCCAAGATGGCGCTGGTGCTGCCGCCGAATTGCGACCACGTGGGCGAACTGGTGGTGGGCCCCATCGGCAGCCCACCCTGGCTGTATGACGGTGTCCTGCTCTCCCTGGTGGATCCGGCGATGTTCCGCGCGTTGTTGGCGCCGCGTCCGCCCGGTGGTCACAAAGGGACCTTCGGGCACGTGCTGGTGGTCGCCGGGTCGCAGGGAAAGACGGGCGCGGCCGCCATGGCGGGGTTGGGCGCGCTACGCGCCGGCGCCGGACTGGTGACGGTGGCTTCGTCCGCAAGCGCGATCCCGCAAATTGCCGCGCACGCCCCGGAACTCATGACCGTGCCGATCGAGGGCACCAGCCTCGAACGTCTTGCCGAAGGCAAGACCGTCATCGCGATGGGCCCCGGCCTGGGGCGCGGTCCGGAGATCGAAGCGCTGGTCGCCAATGCCGTTCAGCAGCTCGCACAGCCCCTGGTCCTGGATGCCGATTCCCTGATGCCGCGGGCATTCGTGGATGTGCCTCCCGAGCTGGGAATCCGCGTTCTCACTCCGCATCCCGGCGAAATGTCCCGCCTCACCGGCAAGCCCACCGCCGAAATCCAAACAGACCGTGTCGGCGCAGCCCGCGCTTTGGCCAGAGCGCGTCGTGTCGCCCTGGTCCTCAAGGGCCAGCGCACCGCGATCGCCTTTCCCGATGGCCGCGTCTGGATCAACCCCACCGGCACCCCCGCCATGGGGACGGGCGGAAGCGGCGACATCCTGACCGGCCTGATCTCCGGCTTCCTGGCGCAATTCCCCAAGGACCCCGACCACGCCATTGCCGCAGCCGTCTATCTGCACGGGCTCGCCGGCCAGATAGGCGCCCGGGCGCTCGGTGAGAAGTGTCTCATCGCCACCGATATCCTGCGGTATCTTCCGCAAGCCATGGAGGAGTGTGCCGGCGTATCGCACCGCCTCTGAGGAGGAGACCATTGCGCTGGGCGAGCGACTCGCGCGCGAGCTGCCCACAAAGCGCGTGGTGCTGCTGATCGGCAACCTGGGTGCGGGGAAGACCACGTTGGCCAAAGGGATCGTCAACGGGCGGGGCGCCGCGCCACCCGATGAAGTATCCAGTCCTACCTTCACCCTCATCCACGAATACGGGGACGGCAGGGTGTACCATATCGATCTGTACCGGCTGGACGAGCTGCGCGAGGTAGCCACCCTGGGTCTCGACGAAATCTTTGAACGCGACGCCCTCGTGCTGATCGAATGGGGCGAGCGGTTTCCACAAATCCTGCCGGCCGAGCGGACGGAGATTCGCATTCGGGCAGGGCACAACGACGAAAGGGAAATCGAAGTCACGACACTCGAATGAGCAAACAACCTTGGGCCTTGATCCTGGGCGCCAGCAGCGGGTTCGGCGAGGCCACCGCACTGGAACTGGCGCGCACCGGCATGAACATCTTCGGCGTCCACCTGGACCGGAGGGAGAAACTGCCGCACGTGGCCGAAATCCAGGAAAAGATTCGGGCGCTGGGGCGGGAGGTGCAGTTCTTCAACTGCAATGCGTCCGACGATGAGATGCGCCAGGACACCGTGGAGCAGATCCGCGCGCGTCTGGCCGACCCGCCGGGCGTGCTGCGCGTGCTGATGCATTCACTGGCTTTCGGGGCGCTGAAGCCGCTGGCCGGCGCGGAAGAGGTGGTGTCCAAGAAGCAGCTCGAGATCACGGCGGACACCATGGGCCATTCGCTGGTCTACTGGGTGCAGGACTGCCTCCGCGCGGGGCTGTTCGATTGGGGCGGCCGCATCTTCGCCATGACCTCCAGCGGCAGCACGAGGGTCATTCCCAACTATGGCCCCGTGAGCGCGGCGAAGGCCATCATCGAATCGCACATCCGGCAGCTCGCGCTGGAACTGGCGCCGGCCGGGATTACCGCCAACGCCATTCTGGCGGGCGTGACGGACACCAACGCCTTGCGGCTGATTCCCAACTTCGAGAAGCTGATGGAGATCGCGAAGCAACGCAACCCGCATCACCGGCTGACCTTGCCCGAAGACGTGGCCCGCTGCATCGCGGCGCTATGCCACCCAGCAACCTACTGGCTCACCGGCAACACCCTGCAGGTGGATGGCGGCGAGAGCATCGTAGGTTAGATTGTGCCTCTCGCATCGTCCGGCCACGTGTCATGCCGGCGGGCTTGAAAAGCTCGCCCCACACCGATTCGGTGAGGAGCACGGAGTAACTGGCGAGTATCAGCCCTCAACGCAGATCGGCTGCAACCAAGATTTCGCTGGCAAGCCTATGGACTGCCGCCGGCCACGATTCCTTCACGAATACTAAAGTTATCGTGCGGTTTGGCGTAGAGTTTTCGTGCGATTCCGCCCTTACCCTGGAAGAACCCTATTGTCAACTTCAGGACTACTAGTACATAATGGACCGATCAATTTACGGTGGTTACGGAGGAGCAGAGTTTCTGAAGATACTGTCCCTGGATAGGGAGGCCACACTTCAGGCGTAATCTACGGCACGTAAAAAGAAATCGGCTCCCGTTGTGAGCGAGAGCCGATTCACCCGGAGACCGCTAGGACGGGTCCGAGTTGTGTGTCGAGCACAGCTTCGATCCTACCAGACCCGGCTCCTTGGTTCAAGATCAAGTCTCACGTGTGTGTGTCAACGCGTCCCGCCTTTACTCGGGCGCTTAAACCAAAAGGAGTCCGCATGTTTCACTGCAGAAAAGAAATAGGATCCCGTAGCCGCCCAGACTGGCGCATCGGGTTCGCGATTATGCTCATGCTGCTGCTGGCAGCAGCGGGTATGGCTCAGGTGGATCCTGGTCCCAGAGGAGGCCCTGCCGTTGCCGCTGGCGTGCCGATAGCCGGCGGGGGCGCCGGAAACCCAATTGCAGGCTTGACGGCCGGCGAAAAGGACTTTTTCAAAAATGTCGCAACGCCGACATTTGCCGAAGTGGAGACGGTTGCTGCTGGGCTGGGGCCGAGATTCAACCTTGATTCCTGCGCCGGCTGCCACATCCAACCGGCCCAGGGCGGATCGAGCCCTAGGGTAAATCCCCAGTTTGCGCGTGCAGGCACGATGGCGCCGGGCAACCATATTCCGTTCTTCGTAACACCGAACGGGCCGATTCGAGAAGTGCGATTCATCAGGAACGCAGATGGCACCCCGGATGGTGGCGTGCACGATATTTTCACGATTGCGGGCCGGGCCGACAAACCCTTCGGTTGCTCCATACAGCAGCCGGATTTCCAGCACCAAGCGGCCAACAACAACATCATCTTCCGCATTCCGACACCGACTTTCGGCGCCGGTCTGATCGAGGAGATTACGGACACGACCATCAGAAACAACGTGGCGAGCGATCCTGACGGGCGGAAAAGGGCCTTCGGAATCAGCGGCCGCGTCAACACAAATGGCAACGACGGCACCGTGACCAGGTTCGGCTGGAAGGCGCAGAACAAATCGCTGATGATCTTCGCCGGTGAGGCCTATAACGTTGAAATGGGTGTGACCAACGAAAACTTCAATACCGAGCGCGAGGAAGACCCGCGATGCGCCACTAACGGCACCCCGGAGAGTGACTTCGGGTTCAACGTGGGCAGCATCAGGGCGTCGGACATCACGGCTTTCCGCGCCTTCATGCGATTCCTGGATCAGCCCACGCCGGTGACTTCGTTCGACAGCGTGAGCGCGTCGTCGATTGCGAACGGCCGCAACCTGTTCAGCGTAGTAGGCTGCGCGTTGTGCCACACGCCGACTCTCATGACCGGTAATTCATCCACAGCCGCTCTGAGTAACAAGGCCGCCAACCTGTTCTCCGACCTGGCCATTCACAATATGGGTTCGGGATTGGCCGACGGGGTCTCGCAAGGAACAGCCGGCCCGTCTGAATTCCGCACGGCGCCGCTATGGGGAGTTGGTCAGCGCATCTTCTTCCTGCACGACGGCCGAACCAGCGATCTGTTGCAGGCCATCCTGGCCCACGACAGCCCGGGTTCGGAAGCCGTACACGTCATCGACAACTTCCAATTCAACCTGAGCAGGCAGCAACAACAGGATATTCTGAACTTCCTGCGTTCGCTCTGACCCTGGCATTGCGTAGAAGTTGTGCGGGATTCGCGAAGCCCACGACAGGGCCTTCGCGAATTCCGCAGAGCCTTTGAGGATTCTGCCGCGAGCGGGAGGGGGCAGGGGGGCGCTGGTGCCTCCGGCGAGCCGGAGCTTCAGAACTCCAACCGCGCCTGGAATGCAATCATCCGAGGCGAGTTATCCCCGCCCAGCCCGACGCCTAGTAGTCCCGTCGGCGGCGACGTCGGGTAGCTGAGCGCTCCGAATCCGGTTTGCGTGGAAGGCTTGCCCGGAATTCCCGAGTACCCCAAAACCGGAAGACCGAAATTCGGGTGATTGAAGATGTTGAAGAATTGACCGTCGATGCGCAGCTTGATATGTTCTGTCACCTGGAACCACTTGGTCAGATACAGGTCGCTCCAGAAGAACCCAGGACCGCGCAATACGTTCCGGCCGAGGTTGCCGAATTGGCAGTTCTTCGGACTGTCGCCGCCGGTACAGGCGCCGGTGCTCGGATCGACGACCGAAACAAACGCGTCAGGGTTGAGCCACTGGATCGTTCCAGGTTGAGTCACGCCAGGGAGTGGATTGTGTTGGTAGACTGGTACGCCGGGTATCACGCTGGCGTACTGCGGGCCGCTGCCCTGAACGATGCCATTTCCGTTGGCGGAATAAGGCGCGCTCAAGACCGAAAATGGCAGGGCGCTATGCCAAAACACGGTGCCTGACACCTGCCATCCGTTCAGCGCCCGGGCCAGCATGTGATTCCGGAACTTGATCGGTAACTGATAAACGTACTGGGCGGTGAAGTTGTGCCGCACGTCGTAATCGCAGGGACCATATTGGCGGCCAAGCTTGCCTGGCAGCGGCGAAAGAATGGCTCCGGCGGCGAACGGCAGGAATCCGCCGTTCGAGACTGTGTCCATGCAGCGGCTCCAGGTGTAGTTCGTCTGAACCTGGATGCCGTGGCCCAGCCGCTTGTCGGCCGTTAACTGAAGACCGTTGTAGTGGCTGTTCGCACCGGTGCTCAACTGCGTTACAGGCCCGAACCGCGGATCTTTCGGCTGCCCGTATGGGAACGGTGTGAAACAGCCCTCGCAGACAGTCTGATAACCGTTCACTTGCGTCTCATAGGGCTGGTTGACCGCGCGCGTCCCTACGTACTGAGCTCGCAGATTGAGGGCGTTGCCGATTTGGTGTTCGACTGCAAAATTCCACTGCATGAAGTAAGGCGCATGGAGCTTTCCGTCCGGAACCGCAGTGATCGAAATCGGCGGAAGGCACGAGCTCGGATTCGGGGCGCCCCCTGGGCCGGCCGACGCGCAGGAAAGCTGGCCTCGAGCGAAGCCCGAGTTGAAGAGTTGATTCGCCGCCGCGGTTCGATCGATAGCGCTGTTCGGCACTCCTGGCGCAATCGCCACTCCGCCCACCGTGCCGAGTAGCCCGCCCTGGAAGGTCTTCGAGTAGGGAGGATTCGTTCCTACGAGATCGACGACGCTGCCCGGCAGGATGTCGCTGAACAGGCCGAACCCGGTGCGCAGCACCGTCTGCGGCGCGAACTGCCAGGCTATGCCCGTTCGCGGTTGGAGGATGGCGAGAGGGGTGGCGGCGAAAATCACACTCTGTTGCGTCCGAATCACCTGGCTCAGCGGCTGATCCACATCGTGGGAAATGGAATCGAACGACCCGGCGAGGCGTGCGACGGCCTTGTGTGGATTCAGGGGATTTGAGTTGTAGGTATCACGGACGCCGAAGGTCCAAGTCAGCGTTCGCGTCAGCTTCCACGTGTCCTGCGCATAGAAGTCCAGATTCAGGAAATGGTATGGCTGCGAATTGGCCAGCGGAAAGGTTGTCGTGGCCGTAGACGCAATGCCGTAGATGAACTGGGGCAGAGTCGCATAGGTCACCAGCGGAACCGCGCCTTCCCCGAAGTCATAATCATTGAGGCGGAAGATCCGGCTGTTCGTTCCTAACCTTAGGGCAAGCGCAAAAATAGTTTCACAGATTCGGGCGAATTGTGTAGTTCCATCGCGGAATTACTTTGTCAGGGGTGATGCGGAGGGAAGAGATCAGTTGTGGGTCGGGCTTGAGATGGGTTTGATACTCGTTTCGGTCGAGATAGGCGGTCACGGCCAAGCCAGT
>JAIQFL010000311.1 GCA_020073365.1 Terriglobia bacterium
GTTCTTGGCGCCTTTGAGAGTGGCCTGAATCGAGTTTCGCGCGGGGAAGTTCGTTGAGGTTGTCGACCCGGTCACATAAGCCGATCCGGCCGCATCCACTGCAATCCCGTACGCCCGGTCGTCGCCTCTTCCGCCCAGGTAAGTGCAATACACCAACCCGTTTCCCGACGGATTCAGCTTGGCGACGAATGCATCGTTGCCGCCGGCATTGAAGTTCTGTTCGGGGTTGGCGGCCGGAAAGTCGTAAGAGGCCGTGAACCCGGCAATGTAGGCCGCTCCTGTGGAATCCACTGCCAGAGCGGTAGCCGCATCGGAGCTCGATCCGCCCAATAGGGTGCTGTAGGAGAGCACCGGGTCGAGGATCAAGGGCAGGGAAGGATCATACTCCCCGATCGCGAAACTCACGGTCCCGTCAGCCGCCAGCGCGAATTGTCCTGCGACCGGCACCCGGCTGCCCGCCCGGTCCTGATAGATGGTCGGCGCCAGTTCTAGCAACTCCCGTCCATTCAATGGGATGATCAGCTCTCCGAGTTCATCGATATGCACCTTGCCGTCGCTTCCATACCGCAACCGGATCTCGGTGGGATCGGCCCCCGGCGCCACCACGAATTCGGATTTAAAATCTCGTCCGTTGGCTCCATAGAGCATGTCGATTCCGGGGTACAACTGCCGGTATGCCACCGCGCGATACAGAGGCACGCCAACGCGCCATTGGCCCGGCTCACCGGTCAGGAAATTCGCTTCTCCCGCCAATGGCTCAAGGCCTTCGACATCCGCCGACGGTCTGGCCCCTACCAATTGCATGTGTACAGACTGCTCGCGGACGCGAAACAGGGCTTCGCCGGGCGAAAAATAGGCAGTCAATCCGGAGCCCTGCGCCATAAACTGGACTTCCGGCGGCGCCTGCCCGTGATTCGCGATAAAGAACAGGGGGACGGCGGGGTCTGAAGGGCTCGCGGCCAACGAGGCAGAGACCGTTAGCAGGGCAATCAGCAGGTGACACATCATATTCGTCACCTGTTGATCGGTGGAATCGAGCTAGTGCTTTATAGCAGCGCGAGAAAAAACGCCCCAGCCAATTGCCAGGCCCCACATTATTCCGGAAGGCCATACCGCTTCAACAGATCCGAAGCGCTGGAGTTCCCACCCCGCTCGGCAGTACGCGCGTGGCGCCATGCGGCCCGATAGTCCTCGCGGACGGCGTACACTTCCGCCAGCGATACATGCGCCTCCCACAAACCATCGTTCAGGCGGACGGCCTCCAAAAGCAGTCCGAGCGCTTCTTCGTGCCGGCCCTCGATCCGGTACAACTGCGCCAAATTATAGTAGGGACGCGCGTTGCGAGGCTCCCGCTGGATCCACGCGCGCTGTTCCTCGATATGGAGGCGGGTCTCGTGGCTAAGCGCGAAATGGACGACTTCCTGACGCCAGAAACTCACTTCCCCTATCCTATCAGGACGATCCGCACGTCCATGACGTTGGTGTTGGTGGGGCCGGTGATCACCAGGTCGCCCAGCGATTCGAAATAACGGTAGGAATTGTTTTCGTCAAGGAAACGGCGCGCCTCCGGGTTGCGGCCGAGCGTGTCTCCATCGGCCACCGCGCCGGCTGCGTCGGTAGGGCCGTCGGTGCCATCCGTACCCGCGCTGAACACCACTACGTTGGGCAGGCCCGCAATGTCAAGCGCGGCGGCCAGCACGAATTCCTGGTTTCTCCCACCCAACCCGCCGCCCTTGATCGTGACCGTGGTTTCACCGCCCGTGATGAGGCACGCCGGAGGTCGCACCGGTTGTGCCGAACGCGCCACTTCGCGCGCGATGGCCGCGTGCATGCGGGCGATCTCGCGCGTCTCGCCCTGGATTCCGCTCGCCAGCACCAGCGTCCGAAAGCCCAGTTCCCGTGCCCGCCCGGCGGCGCGGTTGAGCGCCAGGCGGTTGCTGCCCACGATCATATTGCGCACGCGGCGGAAGACCGCCTCCCCCGGCTTGGGCGTCTCAGCGATTGCGCCGCGCTTTCCCTCTTCGATGCGCTCGTGCACGCTCGCCGGCACGCGCCGGTAGATGTCGTACTTCTCCAGGATGCGGGCGGCTTCCGCGAAGGTGGAAGCGTCGGGCGCCGTCGGTCCGGAGCCGATCACATCCAGGTCGTCGCCAATCACGTCGGAAAGCAGAAGCGCTTCCACCGTGGCCGGCGCAGCCAGCCGCGCCAACTGCCCTCCCTTGATGCGGGAGATGTGTTTCCGGACAGCGTTGATTTCATGGATATCCGCCCCACACGCCAGCAGCATCCGCGTGACCGATTGCTTCTCCTCCAGCGTGATGGGGGCCGCGGGCAGCGGCAGCAGCGCCGAACCGCCCCCCGAGATCAGGCATACTACCAGGTCGTCCTTTTGCGCGCCGGCAGCGATATCCGCAATCCGCGCGGCGCCCGCCACGCCACGCTCGTCGGGGACCGGGTGCCCGCACTCGTTCAGCTCGATGCGCCGCAGTTTGGCCACGTGTCCGTACTTCACGTTGACCAGCCCGGCGGTGATGCGGCGTCCCAGGATCCGTTCCGCCGCCTGCGCCATGGAGGCTCCCGCCTTCCCCGCGCCGACCACGTAAATGTCCCGAAAGCGGGAGACGTCCAGCCGCTCGAGACGGTTTGCCACGGCCCTGGCCGGGTCCGCAGCCGCCAGCGCGGCCCGAAAGATCGAGAGCGCGTGCTTGCGCAACGTCTTGCCGCTCATTGGAACAGCGGATGCCCCACGATCGCCTGGACCGTGATTTCCGGGTCGTCGCTTTCTATGCGGATATGGATATCGGCGAGGCCGTAGCCCTCGCGGCGGGCTTCGAAGAGCGCCGCGAACTTTTCCGGGTCCTGCGCCAGCGGCCGATCCGACCCCGGCCCCACGCGCTGCTTTACCAACTCGAACGGGCAGTCGAGCCAGACTGCCATGCCGTTATCCTGCAGGAGTTGACGGCTCGCCGGCTCCACGTATGCCCCGCCACCCAACGCCAGCACCGCCGGACGGCCCCGCTCGATCCAGCCCACGTGCTGCCGGATGATTTCCGTTTCGATGCGCCGGAACTGCGCTTCTCCCCGCGTCCGGAAAATCTCCGCGATGCTCAGCTTCTCCGCCGATTCGATTTCGTGGTCGGTATCGTAGAAATTCCACCCCAGCCGATGAGCCAGGTGCCGCCCCACGGTGGTCTTGCCCGAGGCCATGAAGCCCACTACGTATATGCCTGGCGTGCGCTTGAGTTTCAGGTTCATGCGGTTTCGTTCATGGCTGCCATGCGGGCTTCCACAATCGCCGGGAACAGTCGCGACAGAAACACCAGAATCCAGCCGGGCTTGGGGGTGATGATCGTGCGGGCATTCCGCTCCACGCCGCGTCGGATGGCCAGCGCGCATTCCGCGGCGGTGATGGCCATGCGCCGTGTGCGGACCAGCGTTTCGGGCGCCTGGCCCGCCGTGACGTGCTGCTGAAAACCGGTCTTGACGTAGCCGGGACAGACCAGCATGGTCTTGATACCATCGCGCCGCAGTTCCATGCGCAAGCCTTCGGTCAACGAGCCCACCGCGTACTTCGAGGCGCTGTATAGCGTCATCCAGGGCAGCGTCATCTTACCGCCGATCGAGCTCACGTTCACAATCATGCCGCTCCGGCGTGCGCGCATGTGCGGCACCACCAGTTGCGTCATGCCGAGCAGCGCGAAGAAATTCAACTCCATCAGGCCGCGCGTCAGTTCCATGGGGGCACGCCAGGAGGGCAGATAGAATCCCACCCCGGCGTTATTGATGAGGATGTCGATGGCGCCGAACCGTTCGACGGTACGTTCCACCACCTGGCGGCGGGTCTGTTCGCCGGTCAGGTCTCCGACTGTGACCAGGCCATCCGAGCCGGCCGCGCGCCGGAGCCCCTCCTCGGAACGTGCGGTGAGTGACAGCTTCGCGCCCGAGCGGGCGAATTCCGCGGCGCAAGCCGCGCCGATTCCCTCGGAGGCCCCCGTGATGAGCACTACCTTGCCGTCAATCCGCATGTGAGGCCGGGTGGGGCATGCTTTAGCCTGCCAATCTCGTTAGATAACATTCCAGGGCAAGCTAAAGCGTACCCCGCCGGTGACCGATAGCATTGCCCGTGATTCGTTTGAAACGCCATAATGGTACCATGCCTTCGCGGCTCATCCCGCTGTTCCCGCTCCAGGTGGTGGTCTTCCCCAGGACGCCGCTGCCACTCCACATCTTCGAGGACCGCTACAAGGAAATGGTGGGGAATGCCATCCGCGACAAGTCCGAGTTTGGTGTGGTCCTGGTCAAGGATAACGGAATCGTGAATGCGGGCTGTACCGTGGTGGTCGAAAAAGTGCTGGAGACGCACCCGGATGGGCGCATGGACATCCTGACTCGCGGCCAAAGGCGCTTCGAAATCGTCTCCCTGAACGAGGAGAAGGACTACCTGCAGGGTGAGGTAAGTTTCTTTGACGACGATGATTTCGCGCCCGCTCCCCCCGAATTACGCGACCAGGCCCTCGACAACTATCGGGCTTTGAGCAACCTGAGCAGCCCACGCGAACGTGGCGAACCCGACCTGGAGGACCGCCAGCTCAGTTTCCAACTGGCGCAGTCCTTGCCGGATCTCGATTTTCTGAACTCCCTGTTGCGGCACCGGTCCGAAATCGGCCGTCTGAAGCAATTGAACCATTACCTGGCGGAGTATGTTCCTCGGCAGCGAATCATCGAGCGCATGAGGGCATTGGCTCCCACCAACGGCTTCGGCGGCAAACCCGCGGGATTGTGAACGTGCGCGACACCCATACAATCCGTGGCGCAGGCAAATTGGGGCAGACCATCGGAGCTGGTGATGCCGCGTGCTCACGCACAACTCCGGTCAGAGCCACGACCGTCCGAAACTGTGAAAAAATCAAATTCCGCACGCCGAACCGCCTGCGCCACCACAGCGACAGGACCTGTGTTCTCAGAGGTGGGGCAGGCGGTTCCGCCTGCCACGCACGCTTGCGGGCGATTCTTTCACAGCTTCTCAAGGAGTGGTCTTGCAAACCCCGGGTGGGGTCTCAGGCAGACGACAAAAACCGATCGTCTGCCCCACGAGTGAGGCCATGAATGTCCGGATTCGCGCCGAGCCGGGGCGCCTGCGGAGCTCCATGTCGTTTGCAGCTTCGGGCTGGGTTCACGGCTCCATCCTGGCATGGCTGGCCCTCTCGCCGGGGAAGCCGCCGCTGCCGCGTACCCTCTACGAACAGGAGATCCAGCCGCACGAAAAGCGAATCGTATGGTACCGCACCCGCGACCGTCTGCCGGACATCGCCCCGGCCGCCGCTCGCCGGGATACCCAGCCTCCGCGAGCGAGTGAGAAGTTCAATCAGACCATTGTCGCCGGAGCCAAAGACCTCGCTGGCGACCGGCAGATGATCTCGATGCCCGCGCCGGAAATCAGGCTTCCCGAGCCACTGCCACTGCCGAACGTGGTGGCGGTATCTCCGCCTCCCCGCCCCGTCAAGCTCTTCACGCCCCCCGTGGAGAAACCGGCGGCCAGTGTCCCCGTGTCGCTCCCCGATGCCCCGCGGGTCACCCCCACCGTCGAGACCCGGAGAATACCGTTCGAAACGCCCGCCCCCAAACCGGTACCACGTGCATTCACCCCACCGCTCATACCACGGCCCAAAACTCCCGCGCCCGCCGAGCTTCCCGATGCCCCTGGCGTCAGTGCCGCGGTCCAGGCGAAGGAGCTGCCGCTTGCGATCCCCGGTCCGCGTGCTCCGCGACGGGCCTTCATAACTCCACCGGCGGCCAAGCCCAAGACCCTTGCACCCGCCATGCTCCCCGATGCCCCTGGCGTCGTTAGTGCCGCCGTCCTGGCAAAGAACCTGCCGCTGGCGATTCCCGACCCGCGTGCTCCGCGGCGCGCCTTCACACCTCCGCCAGAGAGCCGGCCCAAGGCCCCTGCCCCCGTCGCGCTTTCCGATGCCCCCGTTGTCAGTGCCACCGTCCAGGCGAAAAGCCTGCCGTTCGCAGTTGCCGATCCACACGCCCCGCCACGAACGTTCAGGCCTCCGCCAGAGCACCAGGCGAAAGTGGCGCCGCCTTCGGAACTGCCCGCTGCCCCGGATGTCGGCGGGCCGGCATCGTCCGTGCCTCCCCAAGCCTCGCTGGCGATCGTCGGAATGAACCCGGCCAAGGTGCCCGACTTTCCCACTCCCCCTGGCTCCCACCAGGCCGGTTTCTCCGCGGGGCCCGAGGCTCGCCCGAAGGGTGGCGATGCCGGCACGGACGCCGGCGCCACGATTGTGGTGCCCGGACTGCTTGTCCGCGGCGCAAAGGACAATCAGCCGGCCTTGGTAGCCAGCGCGTCGCCCACGTCGCCGGAGAGCCTCCTGGCCGCCGCGCGTACCGCTCTCGGCGCCACTCCCGCTGTTCCCGCACAGCCCCTCGCCGTTCGCGTAGGGAGCGCTCCCGACCCGCAGTTGCAGGGCCGCGCCGTTTATACCGTGGCCATCCAGATGCCCAATGTCACGAGCTATTCCGGAAGCTGGATTGTATGGTTCGCCGAACGGCTGCCCCTGCCCGGAGCGGCGCCCCTCGAAATCAAAGCACCCATACCGGTGCGCAAGGTCGACCCCAAGTACATCGCCGCCGCGGCCGAGGAGAAAGTAGAAGGCAAGGTGCGGCTCTTCGCGGTGATCCGCAGAGACGGCCACGTGGACTCCGTGGTCCTGTTGCGGCATCTGGACGTACGCCTGGACCTCAGCGCAGCGCAGGCGCTCGGCAAGTGGGTATTCGAGCCCGCCCTGCGGAATGGCGTCCCCGTGGACGTGGACGCGGTGTTCGAAATCCCTTTCCATCTCGCCCCCAGACCGGTTAAGTGATGCGCCAATTCCTGATCATCGATGCTGACGACACGCTGTGGGAGAACAACATCTATTTCGAGCGTGCCTTTGACGAGTTTGCGGAATTCCTGAACCATTCCTCTCTGCCGCCGCAAGAGGTTCGCGACGTCCTGGATGAAATCGAGGCCGCCAACGCCCGCATCCACGGCTACGGCTCGGCGAATTTCGCCCGCAACCTGCGGCAATGCTACCAACACCTGGCCGAGCACGAGGTGCGCGAAGACGATCTCAAGATCGTGATGGGGTTCGCCGAACGCATCCTGGAACGCCCCATGGAGGTAATTGAGGGCGTCGCCGAGACCTTGGAGTATCTCGCCTCGCGCCACGACCTGACGCTGTTCACCAAGGGACACCCCGAGGAGCAGAAGCTCAAGATCGATCGCTCCGGCCTGGGCGTCTTCTTCGGCCACACCGCCATCGTGAAGGAGAAGGACCGAGAGGCGTATCGCAAACTGGTGGAGGAGCGGGGTATGGACCCGGAGCGAACCTGGATGATCGGCAACAGTCCGAAATCGGACGTCAACCCGGCATTGGAGGCCGGACTGAATGCCGTCTTCGTCCCGCATGCTCACACCTGGATTCTGGAGAAGCAGGACCTCATGCCTGGCAAGGGCCGCCTGCTGGTAGTGGAGCGCTTTGGAGATCTGCGGGAGCACTTCTAGCTGGCCTCCCAAACGTCCCCGAACGGCGGAATGCCTGGTAGTGTTCTCACCTTTAGAAAACAGGCCGCGGCCGTCATGCCCGTGCGGGGGTGCGATCGGACCGCCGGAAAACCGGGTTGGGCATGATTCGCATCCGAATGCCCGAGGCCAGCATTTCTGAACCGATTGGTTTACTCTGTTCAGGAGGACAACAAATGATCAGGTCGCACATCACGGGAATCGACTGGCTGGTGATCGGACTCTACTTCGGCATCCTGCTGTGCGTGGCCACTTGGGTGGTCCGCAAGGCCAAGGACTCCGCCGCGGATTACTTTCTGGCCGGCCGCAATCTGGGCTGGTGGATCGTCGGCGCATCGATTTTCGCCTCCAACATCGGGTCGGAACACGTGGTGGGGTTGGCGGGCGCCGGCGCTACCAGCGGCGTGGCCCTGGCGCACTATGAATTGCACGCCTGGGCCCTGCTCATTCTGGGCTGGGTTTTCGTGCCGTTCTACATGCGGTCGAAAGTGTTCACGATGCCCGAGTTCTTGGAACGGCGTTTCAGCACCAGCTCCCGCTATGTTCTCTCCATCGTTTCGTTGATCACCTTCATTGTTTCGAAAATCGCGGTGGGCATCTTCGCAGGGGGCGTGGTGTTCGCCACCCTGTTCCCGGAGATGCGTTTGAATATTGGCGGAGTAGACATCGACAGTTTCTGGATTGGCTCGGTGACGGTGATCGCACTTACCGGGCTATACACGATTCTGGGCGGCATGCGCGCCGTGGCTTACAATGATGCGGTCCAGGTAACCGTGCTGATCGTGGGGTCGGCGTGCCTGACGGGATACGGCCTGGTGAAGTTGGGAGGGTGGAGCGAACTGCGGCATTGGTGCGGCTCGGACATGTTCAATCTCTGGAAACCGTTGATTCCCGCTGGACAGACCGGCACTTGGGCGCCGGTGATCGAGAAGGGCGCCGCGGGGCAGATCGTCAAACAGGCATGGTACTTCAACGGGAATTTCCCGTGGTTGGGGATGTTATTCTGCGCGCCCATCATCGGGCTGTGGTACTGGTGCACCGATCAATACATCGTGCAGCGCGCACTGGGAGCGCCCAACCAGGCGGTGGCCCGCCGCGGCAGCATCTTCGCGGCCTTCCTCAAACTGTCGCCGGTATACCTGTTCATCGTTCCAGGACTGGTATGCTATGCCCTGGCGAAGAGCGGTAAGATTCCCGAACTGGCGGCCATGATCGGTCCGGACGGCCAGGCGATACCCTCGGTGGCCCAGGGGTCGTTCCCGATGATGGTGCAGTACCTGTTGCCGCCGGGGCTGCGAGGCATTGTGGTGGCGGGGCTGCTATCGGCGCTCATGGGATCGCTGGCGGGCGTATTCAACGCCTGCTCCACGCTGTTTACGGTGGATCTGTATGGGAAGTGGAAGCCGCGCGCGACCGAGCACCAACTGGTGCGCATGGGCCGCATCGCCACGGCCATCATGGTGCTGGTGGCCATGGCGTGGATCCCGGTCATCAAGAACGCGCAGGGGCTGTACAACTACCTGCAGGCGGTGCAGGGCTATCTGGCTCCGCCCATTTTCGTGGTGTTCTTCTTCGGTGTCTTTTTCAAGCGGCTCAACGCCCAGGGCGCGCTCTGGGCCATGCTGGTGGGGTTCGCCTTGGGGATCTTCCGAATGCTGGTGGACACACCGGTGACGCTGGGAGTGGAGGGATTTAAGAATGGATACGCGGAGGGCTCGCTTCTCTGGATCGTCAACAACATTTACTTCCAGTATTTCAGTGTGTTGATCACAGTAGTCTCGGCGATCGTCATGGTGGTGGTGAGTCACATGACGGCGGAGCCGGACTACCGCAGGATTGAGAGCCTGACATTTGCAACCACGACGAAACAGGATTCGGCTGATACTCGCGCCAGTTGGAACTGGCAGGAGGTCACGGCTTCCGGGGTGGTTCTGGCGTGCATCACGGGAGCTTATTTGTATTTCAGGGGGTAGACACCACCGTCGCCTCCCGATGCGTGGAGAAGAGATTGAGCTGGTAAGCCTTTACGAGCTTCGGAAAGAATCGGCGAAAGATGCGAAAGCTGGTCCGCATCGGCAAGGAGAGGCGCGACCTCAAGGGCTCGGGGACGTCCACCATGGTGCGGGATTCCACCAGGCGCAGCCCGATGTTCCAGTCCTCAATCTCCTTCGGGTCGTCGCAGGCCCATGCGAAACGTGCCGCCAGTTTCCTGTTAGCAAAATCCTTGTTCCCGCCGTTTACGGCTCTGCGGCTGCCCGTGTCGAAGGCCATGCTAACGCCCGGAAAGCCGCCCGCAATCTGCGCCAGCGCCGCCTTGACCTGCGGCTCTTCCAGATAGATCAATACCGCTTCTGCGACGAAGAAGTAGGGTCCAGGGCACCGCCGCACCGCCGCCATCCAGCCCGGATCGAGAACCGACCCGGCCAATGTCGTGCGCCGCTCCGTATCGGTGAAGAATTTCTGCCGCAGCTCGACCGTGTCCGGAAGGTCGAGGTCGAGCCAGTGAAGGCGGCCATTATCGAGCCGCTCGAAGCGCGTGTTGAGCCCGGCGCCGATCTCAACCACGGTGCCTTCAGGATAACGCTGAAGAAATTCCTCGACCCAAGCATCGAACATGATGGTCCGCAGGGCACAGGCGATGACCCTCTCCCTTTGCCCGAACTTTCGGAAATCCCAATTGATGGCTTCGACCATTTCGACGGCCTTGGGATCTTCCAGGATCGGGCGCTTTCTCCGGCTTTCGATCGCGCGGGCGTACAGCGGAATCAGTAAAGTCTCCTGCACCTGGCCGAGTTGGATCGATTGTCTTGAGGGCATGTTCACCCAATTATCAAACATCGTTCCAGTCGTCAGCTCTCAAAAACCACTTGACGAGTTTCAGATAAGCAGATACGATTGTAGATAGTCGAGGTATCACATGCCGAAGCCCTCGGATTTGCTGCAAGGCACGCTGGATCTCCTGATTCTGAAAGCCATCTACCGCGAGCCGGTGCACGGCTGGGGAATTGCCAAACGCATTCAACTCCTTTCCGGCGACGTATTATCCGTCCAGCAAGGGTCGCTCTACCCCGCTCTCCACCGTCTGGAGCAGCAAGGGTGGATCACCGCCGAGTGGAAGGACACCGATCTCGGCCGCCAGGCCAAGTTCTACGCTTTAACCCGCGACGGCAAACGCCAGCTCGAACGCGAACTCGAAAGCTGGGACCGGCTGTCGTCGGCGGTCCAACTTCTGCTCCAGAGAGCATAGATCGAGTCGCCTTATGCCGTTGCTCCGAATTCTCCGTCAGCGCGCGCGGTCGCTATTCCGCGGCGCAAAGGTGGACGCCGAGCTCCAGCGCGAGCTCGCGTATCACCTGGACCAACTCACCGAGGAAAACATCGCGTCGGGCATGGATGCCGGCGCAGCCCGGCGCGCAGCGCGATCCACCATGGGTGGCGTGGCCCTCATTGAGGATCAGTGCCGCGACCAGCGCCGCATCGGGTGGCTCACGGACATCCAAAGGGATGTAGCATTCGCCTGGCGGCTGCTGATGAAGTCCCCCGGCTTCACTGGGCTGGCGGTAGTCACCCTGGCCTTGGGTGTGGGCGCCAGCATCGCGGTGTATGCTGTGGCCGAGTCTCTGTTGCTGCGGTCTCTGCCGTATCCCTCGCCCGAGCGGCTGGTCGCCATTTCTTCGATGCACGTGCGCCGCGGCGAATCGGGCGTCGGCCAGGAGGATTTCCGCGACTGGCAAGCCTCCAACACGGTCTTCGAACGGATGGCGTTCAACGAGTTCTCGCAGGTGACGCTGACCAGCCTGGGCGACGCGGAGCGCATTACGGGACGGGCCGTCTCCGAGGGATTCTTCGAACTGGTTGGCGTCGAGCCCCGCCTCGGCCGCTGGTTCACACCCGAGGAGCAGACGCCGGGCGCCGCTCGCGTCGTCCTGCTCAGCCACCGGTTTTGGGTACGCAAGCTGGGGGCACGGCCCGACGTGGTGGGTAGCACTCTGGTCGTCAACAACGCCCCCTACCGCATCACGGGAGTCATGCCCGAGAGCTTCCGCTTCATCGATGACGGAATTGCCGAATATTGGACCCCCATCAGCTACCGCAACTACGGACACCAGAACCATCAGTACGCCGCCTATGGGCGCCTCAAGCCAGGCATCACCATCCAGGCGGCGCAAGCCCAGATGAGCGAGATTGCCCGCCGCATGGAAAAGGAATTCCCCGATTGCGTCGGCTGGGGCATCCGCGTGGTAAGCATGCGCAGTGCCTTCCTGCAGGAGCTCGGCCCGGCTCTCCTAATCTTCGGCGCAGCGGTGCTGATCGTGCTGCTGGTGGCATGCGGAAACGTGGCCAGCCTGCTGCTGGCCCGCGGCATCGGCCGCGTCAAGGAAATCGCCGTCCGCATCGCCATGGGCGCCAGCCGCCGCCGCGTGGTGCGGCTGCTGCTCACGGAAAGCCTGCTGCTCTCCTCGATGGGGGCCGCTGCCGGGCTGGTGCTGGCGGTGTGGCTGATCCGTCTGGCCATCGCCGCCGCTCCGCCGGGTCTGCAGCTCGGCGCCATGGTCGCGATCAGCCCTACACTGGTAATCTTCTCGATCGGCCTGACTTTGTGCACCGGCTTGCTCACCGGGCTCTGGCCAGCCCTGCGCGGCTCCCGCGCGAACCTGCAGAACGATCTCAAGGAAAGCGGCAACGTGTTGGTGGCCGGCCGGCAACAGGTGCGATCGCTCAACAGCCTGGTGGTGATGGAGATTGCGCTGGCGGTGGTGCTGCTGACCTTCGCCGGCCTGCTGACCAGGAGCTTCGCGTATCTGCTGCACACCGATCTTGGGTACCGCACTGACCATTTAGTAACGTTCCGCATGTCGTTGCCCTCCTCTCGCTACC
The DNA here is from genome assembly GCA_020073365.1 of Terriglobia bacterium. Taxonomy (GTDB): domain Bacteria; phylum Acidobacteriota; class Terriglobia; order Bryobacterales; family Bryobacteraceae; genus JAIQFL01. The sequence continues at coordinate 12,449 of JAIQFL010000311.1, forward strand.
GGAACAACCAGGCCCGCCTCCAGTTCTATGACAAGCTGCTGCCGCAACTGGCCGCGCTGCCCGGGGTGGCCTCCGCGGCCGCTGCCAGCGGCATTCCTCTGGGCGGAACTTACTCCGGCGTGCCCGTGGAGGTGGAAGGGCAAACCCGCTCGCGCGATTGGGCCGACGTCATGTCCGGCGAATTCAGCGCCACTCCGGACTACTTCCGGACTACGGGCATAGGCCTTCGCGCCGGCCGCACTTTTACCGCAGGGGATACTGCCGATGCCGAGCCTGTGATCGTCGTCAACCAAGCCTTCACGCGCAAATTGATGCCGGATGAGAACCCGCTCGGCAAGCTGGTGCGCCTGGGCAAAGGGAAGTGGCAGCGAATCGTCGGCATCGTCGGCGATATCCGATACAACGGTCCCGCCCAACCGATAGAGCCCGAAGCCTACGCGCCCTTCGCGCAGAATCCGTGGGCGCAGTTCGTAGTAGTTCGCACGGCCGTGCCCGAAGAGAGTGTTCTCGGCGCCATCCGCGGCACCATCCGGGGACTGGACCGCGACCTGCCGATTACGCAGGTCCTCACCATGCGGCAATCGGTGGATCTGTCCACCACGCTGCCGCGGGAGATGATGGCACTCGTCGTCAGCTTCGCCCTCATCACCCTCGGTATGGCCACTTTGGGGCTGGGCGGGGTAATGGCCTACACCGTTTCGCGAAGAAAACGCGAAATCGGCCTGCGCATGGCCCTGGGCGCGCGCCGCGCCGACGTCTCGCGCGCCGTGGTCCGCAACGCCGGGCGCCTGATCCTGGCAGGATCCGCGGCGGGCGTTGCTGCCGCGCTGGTCACGGCCCGCCTGCTGGAATCCGCACTCTATGGCGTTCGTCCACGCGATCCTATGACGATCGCAGTGGCCCCGCTGGTGTTCGCGGCCGTCGCCGTCCTCGCCTGTCTCGTGCCGGCGCACCGGGCAGCCCGTATCGACCCCATGGCGGCCCTTCGACAGGAATAAAGGAAAGGTGGGACAGACGATCGGTCCCGGTGGGACAGACGATCGTTTTTCGTCGTCTGTCGGCCGGCTG
>JAIQFL010000312.1 GCA_020073365.1 Terriglobia bacterium
ATCGATGTGGAGCGAATCGGGCTGGCGGTAGAATGGCGGAAGGGGTTGCAAGTCATGTTCCGCCTTCCAGGCGCGCAGCGGCCCCAGTGACTGGACGGAGACATTCCTCATCAATATCCATATGCTGAAAAGAATCAAGCAGGCTCGCGCTGCGTTTTCGATGTTGGACCCCGAGGAGGTGCGAAAGAATGCCGAGCGGCCCGTCAACTTGGGACTGGTCGCGAGCAGCGGACGCGGTTACGCCGAGATGGAGGACTTCCTGCTTCCCGGCGGCATGGCGCACCAACGGCGGCTGGAGTTGATGGAGCGGGTTCACCGTGCGGACGACCCGGATCCTCCCCCCACCGTCGATCTGGTCTTGTACCAGCATGGAACCCAGAGCGAGGAGGGCGCCTACACCTTCGATCGGGACGATCCCCAATCCACCGTCGCGCAGATTCTGGACGACCATGACGAACTGGCGTTGCCCTTGGCACGCCAATTCCCGGCATTTCGGAAGCCGGTGGTGGACGGGATCATTCAAGCAGTTTCCCGGGAAAACGCGTTGTTTGCCATTGCTACGGCGCTGCCCAACGTGGCGCCGAACCTGCTAGAGCTGCCCTGGGCCATCGGCGAGTTCGCCTCCGACACCGTTTTCCTCACGGCCAACCAGATTCGCATGGCGTTTCTGATCGCTGCGGCCTGCGGCAAGGACGCGGGACTGGGGCGCCAGAAGGCCGAGGTGTTGTCCATCATCGCGGCAGCGTTCGGTTGGCGGGCCCTCGCGCGCGAACTGGTAGGGAAAATCCCTCTGGGCGGCGGGCTCATTCCCAAGGGTGCGATTGCGTACGCGGGGACTTTTGTGGCGGGGAAGAGTCTGGAATACTTTCACCACGCCAATGTGCCGTATTCCGAGGAGCAGCGCGGGGAAGCGTATCGCGAGGCATTGGAGCGCGGGAAGCAGGTTGCCGAGTCGCTCCATGCCGGCCCGCCGTCACAGTAGAAGATCGTAAACTAAAACGCGCAGTGGCGCGTCGTACAATTAGGGAGAAACTCTCCCCGGGGAGATTTATGCGCCTGATACACATGGGAATAATTGTTCTTGCGCTGGCTACGGCCGGCTTCGCGGACACCGTCACCCTCAAGAACGGACGGGTGATCAATGGTACGTATTTGGGCGGGACGGCCCGGCAGGTCCGGGTGGAAGTGGGCGACCGGATTGAGACGCTGGATGTCTCGAACGTGGCGCGCATCGAATTCGGCGGTGCCTCCGCTACCATTCAGGATGACGATCGTCGTCCCACGCTCCGCCGCGCCGAGGGTTCCGGTTCCGATAGCTCTGCCGACCGGCCGGTGCTCCGCCGCAGTGGCAGCTCGGACAGTTCCGACGACCGGCCCGTGCTTCGCCGCAGCGACAATAGCGGCGGCAGCGTGATTTTGCGGCCGGATCCCGCGGACACGGGCGCGCCCCGGCCTGCACCCGAGTCTCCGTCCCGCGCCGCGATCGAACTTCCTGCCGGAACCAACCTGGTGGTTCGCATGATCGATGGCGTAGACTCCGAGACCGCGCACGTGGGTCAGACCTTCAACGCCAGCCTGGATGAGCAGGTGCTCAGCCCCAGCGGCGATCCGCTTATCCCGCGCGGCGCCGACGTGGTGGTGAAGTTGGTGGATGCGAAGGAATCGGGCAAGCTCACGGGCCGTGCGGAGCTCACGCTGGACCTGGTTTCGATCAAGGTGGATGGGCGCATGGTGGACATCAACACCCAGACCGTTTCCCGGGAGAGCGCTTCGCGCGGCGAAAGAACGGCCAAAGTTGCCGGTGGAGCCGCAGTGGCGGGCGCGGTGCTGGGGGGTATCCTGGGCGGCGGGAAGGGCGCCCTGGGCGGCGCGGCGGCCGGCGGCGCGGCCGGAGCCGGTGTCGAGGCGGTCACCAAGGGACAGCGCGTCAAGGTTCCGTCCGAGACGCGCCTGACATTCGTACTGGATAACGCCGTCAGGATATGAGAGCCACCGGGCTCCGCTTGCTGACGGGCGCGGCTCGGATCGGAGCCACGGCCGTGAGGGGCTGGGGAAGAATCGCCCGCAAGCGGGCGAGGCAGGCGGAAGCGTCTGCCCCACCTCTGACAACACAGGAACTGTTGTGGTGGCGCAGGCGGTTCCGCCTGCGAATCTTGATTTCTTCCCAGCTTCTGAGCCCGAGACTGAGGAGTGGTTTTCACGCCCTCTGACCCTATGACCCAAACCAATACGGGCCCCACTGCTCGTGGCACGTGCATTGTCACTGGCGCCAGCCGCGGCATCGGCCGCGCCATCGCAACCGAGCTTGCCAGGACCCATCGCGTGATCGGCACTTATCGCGGACGCCGCGATCGAGCCGAGAGCCTGCGCGATGAAACCGGTTGCGAAATCTTCCAGTGTGACGTAGCGTCCCGCGAGGATCGCGAAGCGCTCATCGCCTTCGCGCGGGAGCGTTTCGAACGCCTGGATTTGCTGGTCAACAATGCCGGCATGGCTCCTCGTGAGCGTCGCGATGTTCTGGAGACCACCGAAGAAAGTTTCGACGAGCTGATCTCGACGAACCTCAAAGGGCCGCATTTCCTGACCCAGTTGGCCGCCCGCTGGATGGCCGATCGGGGCGAGGGGCGCATCGTCTTTATCACTTCCATCTCGTCTTATACGGCTTCGGTAAACCGCGCCGAGTACTGCATCTCGAAGGCCGGTCTCAGCATGTCCGTGCTGTTGTACGCCGAGCGCCTTGCGGACACGGGGGTCAAGGTTTTTGAGATCCGGCCCGGCATCATCCGTACGGACATGATCGCCAAGGTGGAACAGATCTACGAGGAGAAGATCGCAGCGGGACTGCTGCCGCAGCGCCGCATGGGCGAGGGCAGCGACGTGGCGAAGGCCGTCCGCGCCATTGCCGACGGGCTTCTGGATTACTCCACCGGACAGGTGATCGACGTGGATGGCGGCTTCCACCTGAGAAGCCTGTGACCCCAGCGTTACTGGATCACGTATAGATCCAGATCCCGCTGCTGGTCGCCTTGTTGTTCGATGCGGATGGTTGGCGCGGCGGCGGCATCCAGCGCGGCGGAATCGGGTGTGCGGTATTCAAAGGTGGCCAGCACGCGGTAGGTGCCCGGCGCCACATCCTTGAAACTGTATCGGCCACGCATGTCGGTTAGGGTGGAGCGCAGGTCCAGCAGGCGCTGACGCGTCACCGGATCCCACGCCTCCAGGAACACGGGCGCGCCGATGGCGGGTTCGGAGCCGTTCTTCACCACACCGGACAGTGTGCTGGGATTGCCGGAGAGCGTGTACCGCAGGTAGTCTCCCGAGCCGGTCACGCGGACCTCGTTCCAGCCATCGGCGCGCGACTTATCGCCGCGGGACTGCATGCGGCCGAGGAAGCTCGCAACGTAGTAACCGGCAGGCGGAACCAGCATGAACTCCCAGCGTCCCACCGGTACCGGGACGCGGTTGTTGACGGGCTTGACGACCTCGATGGGGCCTTCACCAGCGAAATCCTTGCGCCGCGCCAGCAACTGCATAGCGCCCGATTCCAATGCGCGAGGCGGCGCGCCGCGGAACTCGAAGGTCACCTCGCGAGTGACGAGATTGGTCATCTTATGGATGGTGTCCGCGACCAGATTGGAGGAGACGTACCATCCCTGCAATTTGTATTGCGGATCGTTGTCGGCGGGCGCCTGCGCATAGATTTCGTACGGTCCGGGCGAGAGGGCCGTGAATCGAAAAGCGCCAAAAGGGCCGTTCACCACGAGATTCTGCCGGCCCATGTCCGTGGCGATCGTAACCAATGTCGAGGGGGGCGGTGGATCGGGTGGTTGGGGATTGGGCGGATCCGTGGTGACGATGCCGGAGACGGTGAACAGTTTGCCGAGGAGCGGCCGTACGTCCATGTTGTTCACCTGCTGGTCGAGATCCACCTCCACGAATCGCGCGTTCTCGACCGGAATCGATTCCTTGGAGAAGGTCGGCAGGTAGGTGCCTTCCTCGTATTGCGCGCCGGTCGTGCGCACGAGGTAGACGCCGGGTTCCAGGCCGGAAATGCGGTACACGCCGCGCTCGTCGCTCTTCACACGGGCGACCAGTTGCGGCGGGCGGGTGTTGCGGTAAGCCGCCACTTCGTGCTCCGGCAGCCCGATATCGTTTTCGTCCACCACCGTGCCGGAAATGGCGCCCCATCGCGGCAGGCGGAGGGCCAGGAACGCGGTGCCGGCCTCCTCCAGAGTGACGGGCAGGCCGGCCGAGTTCCATCGCTTCTGCCCATATTCCACGGGCATGAAGCCGAGCCGGGAAGCCTTCACCACGTAGGCGCCGGCAGGCAGCGCGGAGAATTCGAAGAGACCGGAGACGTTGGTGCGCGTGGAGATGGGGCCGCCGGCAGTGTTGCCGATGGGCTGCGCCGTCACCACTACGCGAGCGAGGTACTTGCCGGTGTAGTGCTCCACCGCGGTGCCGCGGATGACGGCTGCTTGGAGGATACACGCGGTCAGGGCCAGGAGCAGGAACAACCGCAAGATGCTGCCGGGCAGCCGCCCGCTGGCACAGGCGCAGGCAGCCTGAATATCTTGCGCGGTTTTCATCGGATTACGAAAAGCTCCAGGTCTTGGGAGACATCGCGAGCCTCTTCTACTTTCACGGGAAGCGGGCTCGAAGCTTCCATGGCAGCCGGGTCAGGCGACTGATATTCGAAAGTGCTCAGAATTCGATAATTGCCCGGCGGCAGGCCGTAGAACTGATACTTGCCCGCGAGATCGGTGCGGGTAGTGCGCAGGTCGGTCAGGCGCTTGCGGGTTTCCAGATCGAAAGCCTCCAGGTACACGGGCGCGCCGGCGGCGGGAAGGTGGTTGGAGGTAACCGTGCCATGCACCAAACCCGGCGCCGGGGACAGTATGAACTTGACGGCCATCTGACCCTCTGTGGCGAGGATCTCGTTCCATCCGTCGGCACGGCCTCGCACCACGCCATCGCCCTTCGGACCGGAAAAGGCGGCCACATAGTAGGCGGAGATAGGTGCGAGCGCCAGATCCCACCGGCCGGGCAGAAGTGGTACGTGGCCCTGCTTCGTGCGCAACGTTTCGAGCGGGCCCTCACCGGAGAGGTTCTTGCGGCGCGCGGTCAATTGGAACAACGCCGCATCCACGGGCTGCCCCTGGGTGTCTTCCACCAGGACCTGGAGGTCGGCCAGGTTGCCGAGCCGGATACGGGTGTCGGCTCGGTCGCGATCGACGATCAGCGGAATAAAGCCCGCCTGCAAAGAGCCGCCACCGCGGGTAGTACCCTGAGCCTGCGCGTATAACTCATAGGAGCCGGGTGCAGCGGGATTGAACTGAAAGCGGCCGGCGCCATCGGAAGTGGTGGTTTCGCTCCCCACGTCCGAGACCAGCGTCAAAGTGACGTGGGCTTGCGGATACATAAGCGCCTGGCCGGCCACCGTGTAGAGCCGGCCCGGAAAAGGGCGGACGTTTACCTGATCGCTCTGCTGATCGAGGGCTACCTCGGTGGGGTGCGCCTCATCGACGCGCGACGTTTCGTGGGAGAACGTGGGCAGGTAGGTATCGTCATCGTACTTCTTGGCAGCGGTGCGCACCAGGTAGCTGCCGGGCTCGAGTCCCCAGAGGCGATACATGCCACGGTCGTCGGTAGTGGCGCGCGCCACCAATTGGGGAGGACGCGTGTTGCGGTACGCCGTCACCTCATGCTCCGGTAGGCCGACGTCATTCTCATCCACGACGGTGCCGGTGATGGCTCCAAAGCGTTGCAGACGAAAGTTCAGGGCGGCGGCTCCAGCCTCCTCCAGGACGACTGGGACACCGGCGGCCTTCCAGCGCTTCTGGCCGTACTGAAGCGGCGCAAAGCTGCGGCGGGAGGCCGTGACCAGGTAGGCGCCGGCCGGCACTGCCGGGAACTCGAACGCTCCGTATGAATTCGTGCGCGCCGAGAGCGTGACTCCGGCGGTGCCCGCCACCGGTTGGGCCACCACGAGGGCGCGCGCCAGCGGCTTGCCGGTCTGATTCTCTACGACCACTCCACGGATCACCGCGGCGTTAAGAGCGCCGGCCAGGAGCGTCAAGAGGAGCCATTTCGGCATGGTTTCTGACCCAATGACGCTGCGCACGGCCGGAGAGTGCAAGGAGAATTGATGGCGCGGGCACTCATGCCTGCCGCGCCCGCACTCGTGCGGGCGCTTGGTGTGGTACGAAGAATGTCCGCACGAATGCGGACATGGCAGCCTGAAAGGCCGCTACACGGACACCTACGGCTCCAGACAACCGAAAACTTCGCGGTAGAATTCCGGGTGCGCTTTCCAGGTTTGGGCCGTGACCAGTTTGCCGTCGCGCACGGCTGGTTTGGGACTGAAGACGGCTCCCGCCCGGTCCACCTCCACCCGCATGTACGGGTGGCACGTAACGGTTCTGCCCTTGATCAGGCCCATCGCCGCCAACACCTGGATGCCGTGGCCAATCGCGCAGATGCACTTATCCTGGTCGGCGAATTCCCGCACCAGGGAAAGCAGGCTGGCATCGTTGCGCAGATATTCCGGCGCCCGGCCGCCCAAAATGACGATGGCCGCGAATTCCCGTGCCGCTACGGCGGTGATGGCCACGTCGGCTTCGAGGCAGTGGCCCGGCCGTTCGACGTAAGTATCCCAACCCGGCTCGAAATCGTGTACCACCATGTGGAGCCGCCGCCGGGATGGCGCTGCCACTACCGGATCCCAACGCGCTTCCAGAAACCGATGGCAGGCGTATAGCGCCTCGTAGCTATCTCCGCCATCTCCCGTGACGATCAGAACTTTCCGGCTCATCGGGGGCCTTGCTTCGGAACAAAACCAACACAGGCCCGGAGGCCCGTGTCACTCAGCATAACAACTCCACGGGCGCGCGCGGGGCTCTGACAGAATGGAAAGGTTATGCCGTCTTCCACCTCCGACGTGCTGGTGATTGGCGCCGGCGCGGCCGGCCTGTTGTGCGCCGTTGAAGCGGGCAAACGGGGACGGCGGGTTGTGGTTTTGGAGCACAACCGGGAGATCGGCCGGAAGATCCTGATCTCCGGCGGAGGGCGCTGCAATTTCACGAATCTCCACACCCGGCCGGAGAATTTCTTTTCGGCCAATCCGCATTTCGCAAAATCCGCCCTGGCGCGATACACTCCCCAGGATTTCGTGCGCCTGGTGGAACGGCACCAGATCCCCTACCACGAGAAGACCCTCGGCCAGTTGTTTTGCGACCGCTCGGCGCACGACATCACAGAAATGCTGGAAGCTGAATGCACCGCTGCGGGCGTGAGGATCATAACCGCTTGCCCCGTGCGAAGCGTGGTCTCGAACTCGGGCTTTGCCGTCGAGACTGGCCGCGTGACTTGGGAAGCCGGTTCGCTGGTCATCGCTACCGGCGGTCTCTCGGTGCCCAAGATCGGGGCCACTCCGTTCGGGTATGAGGTCGCCAGACAGTTCGGTCTGAGGGTTCTGGAGTGTCGTCCGGCACTGGTGCCGCTGACCTTTGGGCGCCAGGACCAGGCGAAATACGGCGGGCTTGCGGGCGTCTCGACGGAGGTGGTGGCTAGCGCGGGAGGCCATCCGTTCCGCGAGAAGATGCTCTTCACGCATCGAGGGCTCAGCGGGCCAGCCATCCTGCAGGCTTCCTCCTATTGGAATCCCGGCGGCTTCCTCGATATCGACCTGCTGCCCGGCGTGGACCTGGTCTCTCTATTTCGCGAGCGTCGGAATGGCGGCGACCGGTCGGAGACCCGTACCATCGTCAGCCGGTTCCTGCCCAAACGGCTGGCGGACCGCTGGTTCGAGCTCCACACCCATGTGAAACCTGTGGCCGGGGTGGGCGATCGCGAAATCGACGCGATCTCCCGCGAACTGCACGAGTGGCGCATCGAGCCGGCCGGCACCGAAGGATTCGAGAAGGCGGAAGTGACCGCCGGCGGCGTGGACACCGGCGAACTTTCCTCCAAGACCCTGGAAGCACGCGGAGCGCCGGGCTTGTACTTCATCGGCGAGGTGGTGGATGTGACCGGCCAACTGGGCGGCTTCAATTTTCAATGGGCTTGGGCATCGGGATACTCGGCAGGTCAATATGTGTAATCCCCAGCTTATCGATGATGGACTTCACGTAGTCGCGCGTTTCGCGGATATTCGGAATGCCGCCGGCCTGGTCCACCGTGGACGGCCCGGCATTGTACGCTCCCAAGGCCTGTGGCAGATCGCCTTTGTATTTCTCCAGCAGTTGCCTGAGGTATTTGGCGCCGGCCTGGATGTTCTCCGTCGGGTCGAACGCATCGCTCACTCCTAACTCCGCGGCGGTGTCGGGCATGAGCTGCATCAGACCCTTGGCGCCTTTGGGAGAAACCGCGCAGGGGCGGAAGCGGGACTCCTGTTCGATCACGGCACGCAGCAGGTTCGGCTGGACGCTCTGCGCCTTGGCGGCTATGTCGATGATCGGCGCGATCGACTCGTCGCCCAGGGGATCACAAGGCGCTTGCGAAGCCGACCCCGAAGCGGATGCCGGGTCGGGCAGATTGGCCGGGTCCACCGGATCGACCCCACGCCCGGGCTCCAGCCAGGCTCCCACGGTTTGCGCCTGTTTCCGTACCGCTTCGCGTTGCCGGGCAACCGAGGCCTGCTGTTTCTCCCGGGCAGCCCGCATCGGGTCAGTGGGCGATTGCGAGGTTTGGGCAAGTGCACAAGACGCCATCAGAATGAAGGTCCATCGCATGAAAGGAACTATCGGCGGAGACCGGCCGGAACTTTATGCCGATTCCGCCCTTACGGCCAGCACGGAGGCGCAGAGCAGCACCAGTGAGATCCACAACAGGTCGGCCAGCAGCAGATGGACCATTTGCATCCAGATTGGCGCCAACAGCAACAGGTTGACTACGCCGGCCAGGATTTGGGCGCCCAGGCAAGCCACCAAGGTCCAGGCATGGCCCCGCACATCCGGCCGCCGCCCGGCGCTGGAGACGGCGTAAAACAGCAGCCACGCGCCCGCGCCCGCGGCGATCAGGGGATGCAGCCCTCGCAATCGCAGGAAGACATTGGCCGACGGGTCCCAATCCTGCGCCAGGCCCGAGGCCAGCGACAGGGCAGGGAAGAGCGTGTCCCCCAGAGCGGCGATGGCGCCGCTCACTCCCAGCAGGGCCACCACGACAAGGCATATACCGGCTAGCCAGGCGGCTCTGCCTCGCGGGTGAATGGCCGGCTTTCCGCTGGCCCACCAGGCCGTGAGCGTCAGGCACGCCAGCAGGGTCAGGGTGTTGATCAGGTGGGTGGAGAGCGAGTACGCGCGCGTGATCGAGGCGTTCTTCTCCACATGCCCCAGCAGGACCAGCGCCGCGCCGATCATCGCTTCGGTCAGCAGAAACACCATGGAAAGCGTGGCGCCCAGCCGCACCGGATGCCGCCGCGGAAACGTGCGGAAGGCCCACACCAGCAGCAGCGCGACCAAGGCGACGTCGATGGGCCCGCTGGTGGCGCGATGGGTGAATTCGATGACGGTTTGGGCGGTAGGGGAATGCGGCGTCACTTCTCCGTTGCATAGCGGCCAGTGATTGCCGCAGCCCGCGCCGGAGCCCGTGGCTCGGACATAGGCGCCCCAGAGAACTACCGCGAGGTTGAAGGCCAGCACGCCCCAGGCGTAGCGGGCGAAAGCGTGGGGCACGTGCCCGGCCCGCCCATCGGACGCCGCGGGTGGTGAACCTGCCTTACGAACTTCGGCTCGTAGCATGGGTGGATCTTTTATTGTAGTCCCCCTTGACATCCTCAATGACCAGTGCTACTTTTGCAACATACTGTTGTTTTTACAGCATATGCGGAAAGACGGACATCGCAATCTTAGCCGCCGCGAGCGGCAGATCATGGACATTCTGTACCAGCGCGGACGCGCCAGCGCCTCGGAAATCCTGGAAGCGCTGCCGGACCCGCCGACCTACTCGGCGGTGCGCGCCAAACTGCGGGTACTCGAAGAGAAAGGCCACGTGCGGCACGAAGAGGAATCCCTGCACTACGTCTATCTGCCGACCGTGACTCGCGACACCGCGCGGCGCTCCGCCCTTCGGCACCTGGTGTCTACTTTTTTTGAAGGTTCGGTCGAGCAGGCAGTGGCGGCGCTGCTGGATCTCTCGGCAGCCAATCTCTCGCAGAAGGATTTGGACCGCATCTCGAGCCTCATCGAGGAGGCTCGGGAAGAGGCCCGTAAAGAAGGAGTCTGATATGACGTGGATGACATTTCTGACCGAGAACGCCTGGAAGGCAACCTTTCTGCTGGCAGCGGCCTGCGCAGCCGGAGTGTTGCTGCGCAGTCGCCCGGCGTCGTTGCGACACTTCGTTTGGACGGCGGCCTTTGCCGCGCTGGTGGGACTGCCGGCTGCGATGTTGGTGGTGCCGAAATGGGGACCGCCCGTGCACCCGTCGTCGGCTCCCGTTCCCGTGGTGTCTCCGAACTCGCCCGCGAAGGGCGCACCGGCGGTGTTCCCCGGGCGGGTCCGGAGATTGGGGAGCGGCCAGACCGTTCCGCCGGACCCGGCCCGTACTCCAGCGATCCTGCCGCTCGTCTGGCTCGCCGGGTGCCTGGCGGCCGCCAGCCGCTTCCTGATAGGCGCGGTACGCACTTCCTGGATGGTGCGGCACGCCGCGCCGGCAACATACGCGCAGTCGATACTCGCGGAACTGGGGAGGTCCCTCGGGCTGCGCCGGTCCGTGCGGGTTCTCGAAACTGCCGCCGCGCCGATGCCGCTCACGTGGGGCCTCATGCGCCCCGTGGTGGTTCTGCCCGACGACGCTCCTGGATGGCCGGAGACGCGCTTACGGACCGTGCTGCTTCACGAACTGCTGCATATTCGGCGGCTCGATCTCCTGGCGCAGGTGGTGGCGCAGGCGGCTTGCGGCCTCTACTGGTTCCATCCGCTGGCGTGGGTGGCCCTGCGGCAACTCCGCAAGGAGCGCGAGCGCGCGTGTGACGATGCCGTACTCCTTCGCGGCGTGACCGCCCACGACTATGCCGGCCACCTTTTGGAACTGGTCCGGGCCTTGGCCGCGAAGCGCAGCCCTTGGGCCGACGCTCCCGCGATGGCCGAATCGTCCGACCTCGAATCACGGGTTCGCGCGCTGCTGGATCGTAACCGCAGCCGCCGCCCGGTGAGCCGGCGTAATGCCATCGCCATCGCTGCCACAGTGGTGGCGGTCTTGCTGCCCTTGGCGGCCATCCGTGCCCAGGCGGCCAGTGGCGCGCTCGCCGGCTCCGTCAGCGACCCCAGCGGCGCGCGCGTTCCAAACTGCCGCGTCATCGCCAAGAACCTGGATGGCCCCAACCAGGAAACCACCATGGCGAATCCTGCCGGGGACTATCTCTTCGCTTCCATACCCGCGGGGCGCTACGCGCTCGAATTCGCAGCGCCGGGTTTCGCCACGGCGAAGACGCAGGCAGTGCTGGTGGCTGGGGCCACTGCGCGTGTGGATGCGAACCTGGAAATCGGACAGGTCTCGGAGAACGTCGTGATTCGGGGTCAAAAGCCCTCTGCCACAGCCGCATCGCGACCCGCCGCAACAGCGCAGAGGATTCGGGTCGGCGGCAGCGTCACCCCTGTCAGGCTGATTAGCCAGATCAAACCGGTCTACCCTCCGGACCTGCAGCAACTGGGGGTGGAGGGAACAGTGGTGATGTCCGCAATCATCTCGAAAAACGGGACGGTGCTCAACCCGACGGTCCGGAATACCGTGGATGCGCGGCTGGCGGCAGCGGCGCTCGACGCCGTCCGGCAATGGGTCTACCAACCTGGACTGCTGAACGGCGAGCCGGTGGAAACCCTCACGACCATCACCTTGGAATTCCAATTGGGGCAATAGGCAATTCGGGGAGAGGCCACGCAACCCCCCAGTCAGGATTAGAATGGGTCTTTAACCTGTTGATCCTCGCTTGAATGTGTGGACCTCGGCAACGCCCGGTCAGTACCAGTTGGCTCCGCGAGAGGTGCGGGTGTGGGCCGTCAAACTCAGCGCCTCCGACGAATGTATCTCGCGGTGTACGACCATCCTCTCGCCAGAGGAACGGGGCCGCATGGAACGATTCCATTTCCCCAATCTGCGGCAGAACTATACGTTATCTCACGCGGTGCTGCGGACATTGCTCGGACGCCTTCTAGGAGTTCCAGCCGGGGAGGTCGTGTTCTCTTTCGGGAGAAACGGTAAGCCGGCTCTAGCCGGATCGGCGCGAATTCGTTTTAACATGTCTCACTCCGCCGACCTGGCGCTATACGCCGTTACTCTCGACTGCTGCCTGGGTGTGGACGTGGAACGTATCCGGCCGGCCGAGGACCTGGAGCACATCGCCGCCCGCAACTTTCACCCTTCCGAGTCGGCGGACCTTCTCTCCTTGCCGGAAAGCGATCGCGTGGACGCGTTCTTCCGATGTTGGACGCGAAAGGAAGCGTACATCAAGGCTGTGGGGGACGGCCTCTCGATGCCGCTCGACACGTTTCAGGTAACCTTGCGGCGCGATCGACCGGCCCGATTCGTGCAACTCTCCGATGGTGGAGAATGGAGCCTGCACCATCTCGATCCCGCTCCCGGGTTTGTCGGAGCCGTGGTCTACCGGGATTTACCGCGCGTCCTGACTCTCGAACCCCTGGCCACTGCGCAGGAACTGCTTGTTTCGCCCAGAGGATAGGGGAACCCCGTACGTGTGTGCTTTCGCGTGTAAAGTCGGGGCAAAATTATCCTCAAGAGCCGGCCGGCCATTCGCGGGGGCCCCGACATTCAGAGCATTTCCCGGCGGAATCGGAATGCGCCGCCTGTGCGGCGCATTGCTTTGAAATGGTTCTTAGACCTTCGCCTTTTTGGCCTTCGGGGGCACGATGGCTTCTTTGGCGGCCTTGGCTATCCGGAACTTCACGACCTTCTTTGCAGAGATCTTGATCGCTTCGCCCGTGGCAGGGTTGCGTCCCATTCGCGCTTTCCGCTCGACGCGGACCAGTCTCCCCAGTCCGGGCAGCACGAATATGCCATTCTTCTTGACCTCGCTGATTGCCGTATCGGCGAGGGCTCCCAGCAGAGCTTGCGATACCTTCTTGGTGATCTCGCACTTGTCTGCCAGCGTCTGAACGATCTGCGATTGCGTCATCATTGGTTCTCCCATTCGGCACATGCCGATGACATGATGGTACTCGAAAACCAAAACATTTCAAAGGGGAAATGTTCGGTGAACCGCGGAAATCCCCCAAAATTGGGATATCGGGAGAGGAAAATAGGGATTTTTCGCGGCCGGAACGGGAATCAGCCGGCCGTGGCGCGCATTCACGGCGTAACTGCGTCCCCTTTTGGAGCCTGAGGTCGCCGTCGTGAGCGATCCGACCGGCGCGTACACCCGTCGTCGCGACCAGGTCAACCAGGGCCGACGCGGCAGCCCCACGACGACGGTCGCCGGCGCCGGCGCCGCTACCACGCTCGTGTCCCGCCGGCTATGGTGCGGCGCCGCATGGC
>JAIQFL010000313.1 GCA_020073365.1 Terriglobia bacterium
CAGACGATCGTTTTTCGTCGTCTGTCGACCGCGTTTCAGGCGGCGATGGCCGGCTGCCGCCGGCTGACAGACGACAGAAAGCGATCGTCTGTCCCACTCCAGGGCCGTCATCGCATGGCCTGCAGGCGGCGGATGCGGTCTTCGGTGGAGGGGTGGGTGGAGAAAAGGCGGCCCACGCCGCCGCCGATAAACGGCTTGATGATGAACATGTGAGCAGTGGAAGGAGTGGCTTCCATGGGAATCTTCTTGGACCAACCCTCCAGTTCCTGCAGACCCTGGATCAGCGGATAGGGGGAGCCGACGTACTTGGCGGAGGCGGCGTCGGCATCGTACTCGCGCGAACGGGAAATCGCCAGTTGGATCAGCATGGCGGCGATGGGCGCCAGAATCATCATGATGATGGCAGCCACGCCGCCGCCGCGGTTGTCGTCGTCACGGGAGCCGCCGAACCAGAAGGCCATGCGGGCCAGCATAGTGATGGCGCCCGCCAAAGTCGCGGCTACGGAGCTCAGCAGGATGTCGCGATGCAGCACATGGCCCAGTTCGTGGGCCACCACGCCTTCGATTTCCTGGTCGCTCATGAGTTTGAGGATGCCGGTGGTGAAGGCCACCGAGGCGTGCGACGGGTTGCGGCCGGTGGCGAACGCGTTGGGCGACTGTTCGGGTATCAGGTACAGCTTGGGCATCGGCAGGCCCATGCGTTCGCACAGGTTTCGCACGATGGGCGCGACGCGGCGATAGACTTCGTAGTTCTCGGATTCGCTGACGAGTTGCGCCGAATACATGGCGAGCGCGATCTTGTCGGAGAAGAAGTAGCTGGCGAAGTTCATTGCGGCCGCGAAGGCCAGGCCGAAGTAGAGGCCGTTGCGGCCGGCCAGCGCGCCGCCGCCGAGGACGAGCAGCGCGCTGAGCAGGCCGAGAAGGAGAGCGGTTTTGAGAGTATTGGTGGTCATATGTTACTCGAGAGTGTTGGCAGGCGAAAGCGCCTGCCCCACCTCTGAATACACGGGGACCAGCTTGGTGAATTCGAGATCGCCGCCTTCGGGGCGGACGTCCACCAGGATGGTATCACCTTCCACAAAATCGGCGCTGATCAGCTTGAGCGCCAGCGGGTCCTGGATCAGGCGCTGGATCGCGCGCCGCATGGGACGCGCGCCGTATTGCGGATCGTAGCCTTCGCTAATGATCTGGTCCTTGGCGGCGGCAGTGACTTCCAGCTTCACCTGGCGGTCTTTCAGCAGCTTGCCAACGAGGGTCAATTGCAGGTCCACAATCTGGCCCAGGTGCTCGCGGGTCAACGTGTTGAACACGATGATATCGTCCACGCGGTTCAGGAATTCGGGGCGGAACTGCTGGCGCAACGTGTCGAGCAGGCGCTTGCGCGTGTCCTCACCACGCTTGTCTTTGGCGTGAACCGAGAAACCGATGGTATTCTTGTCCACCATCCCAGTCCCCACGTTGGAAGTCATTACGATGACGCAGTTCTTGAAGCTCACGGTGCGGCCCTGGCCGTCGGTCAGGCGGCCGTCGTCCAGAATCTGGAGCAAGGCGTTGAAGACGTCCGGGTGAGCCTTCTCGATCTCATCGAAAAGGACAACGGAGTAGGGGCGACGGCGGACCTGCTCGGTGAGCTGGCCACCCTCATCGTAGCCGACGTATCCGGGGGGCGCGCCGATCATGCGGGCTACCGCGTGTTTCTCCATGTACTCGGACATGTCGACGCGGATCATGGCCTTGTCCTCATCGAACAGGTATTGGGCCAGCGCGCGCACCAATTCGGTCTTGCCGACGCCGGTGGGACCCAGGAAAATGAAGCTGCCGATGGGCCGGTTGGGATCGCCCAGGCCGGCGCGGTTGCGGAGGATGGCGTTGGAGACCAGGCGCACGGCTTCGTCCTGGCCGACCACGCGGTCCTTCAGGCGTTCGGGCATCTGCACCAGCTTCTGGATTTCGCCTTCCATCATGCGGGTCACCGGAATGCCGGTCCACTTGGCCACGATGCGGGCGATATCGTCTTCGTCGATCTCCTCCTTGAGGAGGGCATGTTCCTTTACGGCCTCCAGCTCCTGCTCGGCGGCCTGGATATCCTTTTCGATCTGGGCGAGGCGGCCGTAGCGGAGTTGCGCGGCCTTCTCCCAGTCGCCCGCGCGGCTGGCTTTTTCCTCCTCCTGGCGCAGGCTGTCCAGCTCCTCCTTGAGCTGGCGCACGCGGGTGATGGCGCCCTTCTCGCGATTCCAGCGCTCCCGCAGCGCGGCCGACTCGCCGCGCAGGCGCTCCAGCTCGTTTTCGATATGCCGGAGGCGTTCATGCGAAGCGGCGTCCTTTTCTTTGCTGAGGGCCTGCCGCTCGATCTCCAGGTGGGAGGTCCGCCGGTCGAAGTCGTCGATCTCGATCGGCACGGAGCCGATCTGCAGGCGCAGGGCGGAGCCGGCCTCATCGATCAGGTCGATGGCCTTGTCGGGCAGGAAACGGTCGGCAATGTAGCGGTGCGAAAGCGTGGCGGCGGCTAGAATGGCGGAATCCTTGATGCGCACGCCATGGTGGATCTCGAACTTTTCCTTGAGGCCGCGAAGGATGGCGATGGTGTCTTCGATGGTGGGCTCGCCGACCATCACGGTGCGGAAGCGGCGGGCCAGGGCGGCATCCTTTTCCACGTGCTTCTTGTACTCGTTGAGGGTGGTGGCTCCGATGCAGCGCAGCTCGCCGCGGGCCAGCGCGGGTTTGAGCAGGTTGGCGGCGTCGATGGCGCCTTCGGCGGAGCCGGCGCCGACGAGCGTGTGGAGCTCATCGATGAAACAGATAATCTCGCCGTTGGAATCGATGATTTCCTTGACCACGGCTTTGAGGCGGTCTTCGAACTCGCCGCGGAACTTGGTGCCGGCGATCATGGAACCGAGGTCGATGGCGACCAGTTTCTTGTTCTTGAGCTGGTCGGGGATATCGCCGCGAACGATGCGTTGGGCCAGTCCTTCGACAATGGCGGTCTTTCCGACGCCCGGCTCGCCGATCAGCACGGGATTGTTCTTGGTGCGGCGGCTCAGGACCTGCATGACGCGCCGGATTTCGTCGTCGCGGCCGATGACGGGGTCGAGCTTGCCCTTGCGGGCGGAGTCCGTCAGGTCGTGGGCGTAGCGCTCCAGGGCCTGGTATTTCGACTCGGGATTCTGGTCGGTGACGCGTTGTTTGCCGCGGACGGAGACCAGGGCTTTCAGGATGGCGTCGTGGGTGGCGCCGGCGCGGTGGAGCAATTGGCCGGCGGGGTCGCCGCGCTCCTCGGCAATGGAGAGGAGAAGGTGCTCGGTGGAGACGAACTCGTCCTTGAAACGAGTGGCTTCATCGAAGGCACGCTCCAGCACCTGGTTGAGTGGCTGGGAGAGATACATCCCGGGCTGCCCGCCGGCGGCTTTGGGAAGGCTCTGGAGCATGTGCTGGGCTTCGGCAACGATGGCGTCGGGGTGCACGCCGCACTTTTCGAGCACCGGCCGGACGATCCCTTCCTTTTCTTCCGCTAAGGCTACGAGCAGGTGGAGGGGGAACATTACCTGGCTATTGTTCTTCTCAGCAAGGGTCTGGCATTGCTGGACGGCCTCCTGGGCCTTTTGGGTAAGTTTATCTAACCGAAACATTTAGGGTCCCTCAAAATACGAACAGGGGCCGGGAATGCCCGGCCCCTACAAACTCACCGGCCAAGAGCCGGCTAGACAGACGACACAAACCGATCGTCTGTCCTACTACTCCGGCTAAGAGCCGGCTGGACGACAAAAACCGACAGACGACAAAAACCGATCGTCTGTCCTACTACTTTAGATGCATTACGCCTGGACTTCGACTTTGATCTGGCGCGGCTTGGCGGCCTCTTTCTTGGGGAGGGTCACGCTCAAGACTCCGTTCTTGTAGGATGCGCCGATCTTCTCGGTATCGAAGCTGTTGGGCACCGCGAAACTGCGCACGAAGTTGCCGTAGCTGCGCTCGATGCGGTGATAGCCCTTGCCTTTCTCCTGCTGTTCGAACTTGCGCTGGCCGGAGATGGTGAGGGTCTGGTTTTCCACGTGTACGTCGATGTCCTTCAGGTCGACATCGGGCACATCGGCCTTCAGGACCAACTCGTCCTCGGTCTCATAGATATCGACGGTGGGGGACCAGGGGCGGTTGGTTTGGGGCTCGTTGAGAACGCGGGCGAAGGCATCTTCGAAGAGGCGGAGATTGGCTAAGGGATCGAAATGGGTGAGAGACATGGTTTAAGGCTCCTATTGGTGAAATCTTGAGAGGCCGTTGCCGACCTCATCTAGTGACAATAATAAAATATGAGTGGTAGTTTGTCAAGCATTGTTTAGCATAATTCGCGCCATTTTTTGAGTGGGCAGGTCGGAGGGCGAAATGGGTTCGTTTTTGAAAAGGGGAAGTGGTTTTGTTTGTTCGGGCTGGCGGGGAAAATGGGTTCGTTTGGTATTTTCGGTGCGCGGGGTGGGTTTGAGAATGGCGGTGCGAGGTTGTCGGAGACGGGTGGTGTTGGCGGTGCGGCATGGCGGTTGACCCTTCTGCATTGAGATATAGCACGGGTGGGGGCTGGGTTTGGAATCGGCGGGGTTAAAGGCTTTGGAAAGAGCGGGTTGCTTTTTTGGAACGGGCGTGACTCGTTGAATTGGCGATGCATCAAAACAGGGGGTGCGTGGCCATACTCCGGTGTTCTCATTGCAGCCGTCGCATTCTATCGGCGAAGATAGGATGGGGCGGGCCGGAAATGACCGGGCGGCCGGCCCAGGGGGCGCCCCACCCTGCTCCACTATGAGACGCATCCGACTACGTCTGCGCGGGATCGTGCAGGGCGTGGGGTTCCGGCCCTTCGTCTACAGTCTCGCGAAAAGGCTGCGCCTGGCGGGGTATGTTCTCAACTCATCGGCCGGGCTGATTGCCGAGGCGGAAGGCGATCCGGCGGCACTGGACGCTTTCGTGAAAGCTCTCACCGCGGAAGCGCCGCCTCTCGCCTGGGTCCAGGAGATGGAGGTGTCGGATCTCGTATTCCTGGGCGAGGAGGAGTTTGTAATCCGGCCCAGCGTGGCCGAGACCGGGGAGTTCGCGCTGATTTCGCCGGACGTAGGCACCTGCGACGAATGTATCCGCGATTCCACGGATCCGGCCGGGCGGCGGTTGGGGTACGCGTTTACGAATTGCACGAACTGCGGGCCGCGCTACACCATCATTCGCGACATCCCATACGACCGGCCGAGCACGACAATGGCCCGTTTCCGGATGTGCGCGGCCTGCCAGCGGGAGTATGACGATCCGGGCGACCGCCGTTTTCATGCGCAGCCGAATGCCTGCGCGGCGTGCGGCCCTTCTCTGTCGGCCGGGATCGCGGAGGCGCAGCGGCGGCTGGCCAATGGCGAAATCCTGGCGATCAAAGGGCTGGGGGGATTCCACCTGGCTTGCGACGCGCGAAACGAGGGCGCGGTGGGCCGGTTGCGGGATCGCAAGCGCCGCAGCGACAAACCGTTTGCCCTGATGGCGCGGGATCTGGCGGCGGTGGAGGCAATTTGTACCGTATCGGAGGAGGACCGCCGCGCTTTGCTGAGCCCGCGCCGTCCCATCGTGATCCTGCCGGGCCGCGAGGACGCGGGACTTCCGGCGGCGATTGCGCCGGGGAATCGGACGTTGGGAGTGATGCTGCCGTACACGCCGCTGCACCACCTTTTACTGGGGGACGGAAGCAGACCAGGCACGCTGGTGATGACCAGCGGGAACCTCAGTGAGGAGCCCATTGTGGTGTCCAACCAGGAGGCGTTGGAGCGGCTGGGCGGGGTGGCCGACTGGTTTCTGCTGCACGACCGCGATATTTACATGCGGGTGGACGATTCGGTGGTGCGCACCTTTGAAGGCGCGGAGCGCGTGATGCGCCGGTCGCGCAGCTATGCGCCCCAAGTGATGGATCTGGGCCGGGATGTACCGGAACTGCTGGCCTCGGGCGGCGAGCTCAAGAATACGTTCTGTCTCACCAAGGGGCGGCACGCGATTCTGAGCCAGCATATCGGGGACATGGAAAACTACGAAACGCTGGTCTTCTTCGAGGAGACACTGGCCAATCTCAAGAAACTGTTCCGGGTGGAACCCAGGGCCGTGGCGCATGACCTTCACCCGCATTATCTGAGCACCAAATACGCGCTGGAACTGGGGCTGCCGGCGGTGGGGGTGCAGCACCATCACGCACACGTGGCGAGCTGCATGGTGGAGAATGGCCTGGCGGGCGAGGTGATCGGCGTGGCCTTCGACGGCACCGGGTACGGAACCGACGGCGCGATCTGGGGCGGCGAGTTCCTGGTGGCCGGATATGCCGGCTTCGAGCGGCGGGCGCATTTGCGTTACGTGGCGCTGGCGGGAGGAGATGCCGCGGTGCGCGAGCCGTGGCGGTCGGGCCTGAGTTACCTCATGGATACGTTCGGGCCGGGCGTGGCCTTCGAGGCCGCCCCGGAACCACGCGTCCGAGTGGTGCGACAGATGATCCAAAAGAACGTGAGCACGGTGCCGACGTCTTCCTGCGGCCGGCTATTCGACGCGGTGGCGTCGATCGTCGGGCTGCGGCAGCAGGTGACGTTTGAAGGGCAGGCGGCGATTGAGCTGGAGGCGGTTGCGTTGGAGGGAGAAACCGGGTGCTACCCGTTTGGGGTTGACGAGGGGACTGCGTGGCAGGTGGATTTCCGGCCGGCCATCGAGCGGATCGCGCGCGAAGTGGAGGAAGGCAGGCCGCGGGCCGGCATGGCGGCGAAGTTTCACAACACGGTGGCGGCGGCAATTGTCGAGACCTGCTTGCGGATCCGCGGAGAAACGAAGCTCGACCGTGTGTGCCTGAGCGGCGGGACTTTCCAGAATTTGAAGCTTCTGGGACGGACTGTGGCGGGGTTGCGGAGGCTGGGGTTCGAGGTGTTCCTGCACGCGAAGGTCCCGCCGAATGATGGCGGGATTGCGCTGGGGCAAGCGGCGGTGGCGGCGGAACAGCTTCGGCGGGGGTGACGTGGGGGCTTTCGGAAATCCGGGAAGCATACCGCTGAAAGTCGCCCCGAGGCGCACTATCCCGTAACGGTCTTCTTTTGGATCGCCTGGCATGCTCGCGAGCCCGGTACTATAATGGCCATGCCGCGAGGGGGGTGACGGAATCATGGCGTACTTGCGCGGGTTTGAGCACGATGTTTTTATCAGTTATGCCCACGAGAACAATGATCCGCCGCTGGCTGGAGAGAAGGGCTGGATCGATGAGTTTGCGGAGCAACTGAACATCTTCCTGCGCAACTACATCGGCCGGCCCGAAGGCCTGTCCATCTGGAAGGACGATGCCTTGCCAGGCAACGCCGATTTCCAACAGACCATCGACAAGGCGCTTCAAAGTACGGCGGTCCTGGTGGTGGTTTATTCCCCGGGTTACGTCAACTCGCCGTTCTGCAAGAAGGAGTGGGAAGGGTTTGTCGAGGGCCATGCGCAACTCAAGGTAGGCGATGCCTGGCGGCTTTTCAAGGTCCAGCACTCGCCCCTCCGCAGCGATCAGCAGGATCCTTTGTTGGCCTATCGGCTTCCCGGTTACGCGTTTTTTGAGGGACGGCCGTTCAACAAGGGTTTCGACCCGTTCCGGCCGACCGAACGGAAGGACCCGGACCAGCGCTACTGGGACAAGCTCCGCACCCTGGCCACAGATCTCGGCGACCTCCTGATTGCGATGAACGGAGGCCCGACAGTAGAACCGAGCAGCGGGAAAACGGTCTACCTGGCCCAGGTAACTCCCGATCTGACCTTGCAGCGGGACGCCGTCGCCTCGTTTCTAACCCAGCGAGGGGTGCGGGTGTTGCCGAACGAACTGCCGTCCGTGGCAACCGATCTGGAAACCGCGATCCGGGCGAGCCTCCAGGCTTCCGATGTGTCTGTCCACCTGGCGAGCGACACTCCGGGCGACCTGGTGACCGGCGACTCCCGCACGTTGCGACAGGTGCAATACGATCTGGCACAGGAGCAGGCACAGCGCATTCCGCGCATAGTCTGGATCCGCGGCGATCTCGAGAAGGACAACCTCCCTGGCAACCTGAGTTTTCTGAAGAGCCTGGAACTAGAGCGGGATGCGCCCATGGTCTTGCGGAGCGGCGTGCTGGACGATCTGCAGGATCGCATCACGCTGACACTGTTTCCGGCGGCGCCTGCCACGGCCATTCCGGCCGCGAATGCCG
The DNA here is from genome assembly GCA_020073365.1 of Terriglobia bacterium. Lineage (GTDB taxonomy): Bacteria > Acidobacteriota > Terriglobia > Bryobacterales > Bryobacteraceae > JAIQFL01. The sequence goes on from JAIQFL010000313.1 coordinate 8,205, forward strand.
AGCCCGGGCCGACCGTCTATGTGGCCTGCGATTCCGCCGACCAACACTACGCCGCCGAGTTGCAGCAGTGCCTCTTCAATTCCAATCTGGAGGTGTTCGTTTCATTGCGGACCGAAAGTCTGCGCCAGTATAAGAGCCAGCTCAATGCCTGCAAGGGACTGCTCCTGGTGTATGGAAGCACGACTGCCGAGTGGGTGCGGGAACGGGCCCTCATCGCCGCGGGCATGGCGGACAGGCGCAAGAAGAAACCGCTGCTGGTGATGTCCATCTATGACGCACCGCCGAAGAACAAGGCCGACCTCAATCTTCAGTTTCACAGTATCCCTATACTCCCGTGCAGGGACTGCGAGACCACCCAGGACTGCACCCGGCTGCGCGATTTCATCGGCAGGCTCCGGCAGTGAGGCATGAAATTGATGAGCGTCGAAGCGCGCAACCCGTTCCCCGGACTCCGCCCGTACGAGCCGGAGGAGTCGGACCTGTTTTTCGGCCGGGAAGACGATATTTTCGAGGTGAAGGAGCGGCTCGAGAGCACACGCTTCCTGGCCGTGGTGGGCTCCTCCGGCAGCGGTAAGTCGTCGTTGATTCGCGCGGGAGTACTGCCGGCGCTGCAAAGCACGCTGGATGGCGATCTGAACGCCCCGTGGCATGTCGCCATCCTGCGTCCGGGCAATCATCCCATCGCGGAACTCGCCATCGCTCTGGAAAAGCCGGAAGCGCTCGATGTCCCGGCGGAAGCGGCGAATGCGTTTGTGCAAACCAGTTTGCGCGCGGGTCCGCTTTCGCTCATCGAAATCGTCCGCAAGGCCGGTCTGCCGCCGCGCGCCAAACTCCTCATCCTGGTGGATCAGTTCGAGGAGCTTTTCCGCTTCGTGCAGGAGCAATCGTCCGCCGCGGCCGTTGACGAAGCCCGCGCTTTCATCAAGCTTCTGCTGGAGGCCGCCGCCCAGCAGGAGCTTCCGATCTACGTGCTGATTACCATGCGCACTGATTTCATGGGAGCTTGCACGCGGTATCCGGCATTGCCGGAGGCCATCAACAACGGCATCTACCTGGTTCCGAAAATGTCGTACGAGCAACTCCGCGACGCTATCCGGGAGCCGGCCCTGGTTGGCGGAGGGACCATCACGGACCGGCTGGTGAATCGCCTGTTGAGCGACATGGGAGACGACCCGGACCAACTGCCGCTGCTGCAACATGTCCTGATGCGTCTCTGGTCATATCAGGTGGAGCAGCATCTTGAAGGCCCCCTGGACCTGGACAGCTATAAAGCGGTGGGCGCCGTGGGTGCCGCCTTGAACAAACATGCGGAGGAGGCCTACAAGGACCTCACGCCGGCCGAGCAGACCGCAGCCGTCGCTCTTTTCAAGAGCATCACGACCACTATCGACTCACACCTGGTCCGCCGGCATATGACCCTACGAGAGATCACGGCCCGGACGGGTGCGAAGGTAACGGACTTGACCGGTGTGATCGAGAAGTTCCGCCGCAAGGATCGCTCGTTTCTTATGCCTCCGGCGAGTGTTCCGCTGACGCCCGAGACGATCATCGACATTTCTCACGAGAGCCTGATACGCAATTGGCGCACGCTGAAATCGTGGGCCGACGACGACGCCCGCATCCACCGGATGTATCAAAACCTGCAGGACAACGCCGAGCTGTGGCGGGACAACGAGCGGAGAAACAGCTATCTCTACTCCGGTACGCGCCTGCAGGAGATTCAGGAACACATCAAGTCGGCGCATTGGAAGTTGAGCCCGGAGCAGGTAGAGTTCCTGACGGCCAGCCGCCACCGCAGGGCGCTCAAGCGCCTCTTATGGTGGAGTGCCGCGGCAGTAGCATTCATCGCGGCGGGCATTTATGGATATATGAACTATGCCTCTCATCGGCAGGCCGACCAGTTCGAGACGCTGGCAGCGTCCCAACTCTCTCAGCTCACGGATCAATTGAGCGCGCAACTGAAACAGAGCCATCTCATTTCGGACATGGCCTTCGATCAGCTCAAATCCAGCCCCAATAACCTCACCATCCAGTATTTTGCGCGGCCGGCCGACCGGGTCCAGGCCGACACCGTCAAGACCACGCTGGAAAAGTTGGGATTCCACGTGACCTTCGAGCAGCCGCACTCCGAGGACGCTTCGAATTGCCTCTGGTATGGGTCGGGAGTGGCGCAGGCCGATTATCAGCTCGCAGCCTTAGCGCTGGTTCAAACCGGCGTTCCCCTCCGCGACATACAACCGATTTCCGACCGTGACAACGACGACCGCAAGAAAGTGATGCAGTTCGGATATCGGGCCCTTTCTCGAAACAACCCACTGCTCACCGTGGATGCTATCGAGAAGCTGAACGCATCCGGTTCGAACGCCGCTGCAGCCCAACCGGCAAACGGAACCGTGGAGTGGGTGAATGCGGCGAAGGGCTACGGGTTCATCAAGAATGACTCCGGCCAGGACGTTTTCGTCCACCTCTCGGCGGCCGACACCCCGGACAAAGTGAAGGAGCTGAGCCCGGGCGTCAAGGTGCAGTTCCTGCAGAAGCCGGCGGAAAAGGGGCCGCTGGCGGAACAGGTCAAGGTGATCGGGAAGGAGTGAGCCGCGTGATTTTCACTGCGCACGGCAACGCTTCTGCGACAAACAGTCCCGACGCCCCGTCCCACAAACCGGGTTGACGGACGACAAAAGGCGATCGTCTGTCCGACGGCTTTAGCTTGACGCTGACTGTACTACCCGTCATAATACACCAGTGATTCCCTTCCGGGTGGCGTTTCGGCCGGGTAGCTCGCTCTATGAGCAGGTGGTCTATGCCGCGGAGAAAGCGCTGGTCTCGGGCCAACTGCGGCCGGGCGATCCGTTCCCCTCGGTGCGGACGCTCAGCGCCGGACTGAAGATCAACCCCAATACCGCGCACAAAGTAGTCACCTATCTGCTCCATGAAGGTCTCCTCGAAGTGATGCCGGGCACCGGCACCGTGGTGGCCCGGCCGCCGTCTTCCACCGCCGCCGAACGGTCCCGGCTGCTTCGGAACGAAGTGGAGCAACTGGTGGTGGAGGCCAAGAAGCTCGGGATGGGACTGCAGCAAGTGACCGCCGCCCTGGCCGAGCATTGGGAGCGGCTGGACTCGCGGGACAGTGGGGAGATGGTCCCTGGCGGCAAAGGAGGGCGGGGGAAGACATGAGCTCCGCGATTCGCACATACGGTCTCTCGAAGAAGTTCCGCCGCACGCCGGTCCTGGACGGCCTCGACATGGACGTGCCCGATGGCAGCATCTACGGCCTGGTCGGTCCCAATGGCGCAGGCAAGACCACTACCATCAAAGTGCTCATGAACATCTACCCGCCCACCGGGGGACGTTCGGAGGTCCTGGACGCCGATTCGCGCCATCTTTCGCCGCGGCAGTTCCGGCAGATCGGCTACGTGTCCGAGAACCAGGAAATGCCGGACTGGATGACGGTCGGCTATTTCCTGGAATACCTTAGCCACTTCTACCCTACCTGGGACCGCGCGCTGGCGACCGAACTGGTCCGCCAGTTTGAACTGCCCCTCGATCGCAGGCTGCGTCACCTGTCGCACGGCATGCGCATGAAAGCGGCGCTGGCCTCGTCACTAGCCTATCGGCCGAAGCTGATGGTGCTGGACGAGCCTTTCACCGGGCTCGACGCCCTGGTGCGCGACGAACTCATCGAAGGCTTTCTCCCGCGCGCCGAGAACACCACGATCTTCATCTCATCGCACGATCTTACGGAGATCGAGAGCTTTGCCAGCCATATCGGCTACCTGGATCGGGGGCGGCTTCAGTTCTCTGAAGAACTGGAAACGCTGAGCGGCCGCTTTCGCGAGATCACCCTCACGTTCCCAGAGGCGCCGCATTTGCCTCCCGCGTGGCCCGCCAGTTGGCTGCAACCCGAAGCAGCCGGATCCGTCATTCGGTTCATCGAAACGCGCTTCGATCCGGAGCGTACCACCGCCGACGCTCGCCGCGTCTGCCCGGACTTCCGGGATATGCACGTGAATGCCATGCCGCTGCGGTCGATCTTCGTGACGCTCGCCAAGGCCAGCCGGACAAAGGCCTGAGGACGATTCCATGCGCGAGGCTCTGCGGATCTTTCGAAAGGATGTGCGTCACCTGTGGCTGCGCCTCGTACCGGTGCTGGTTCTGACCGCGTTGCGAGGATGGGTGGAGTGCCAACTGTTTCCCGCCCGCCCGATCATTGACACGGTGGCGGCCCTGTGGTCGCTTTCGTGGCTGTATCTGGGCGCGTGCCTCATTCACGAAGAGCGGTTGCCTGGCCATACCCAGTACTGGCTGACGCGGCCGTATGACTGGGGTCATCTGCTGCTGGCCAAGGCGCTGTTCCTGGCTGTGTTTGCTGCTCTGCCGGAGTTCCTGGCGCAGGCGGTCTCACTGGTTGCGAACGGAGTGCCGCCGCTGAAGTACCTGCCCGGTTTGCTTCTCACCACTCTGATTTTCGCTGGGGGAACCTGCCTGATCGGCGCTGCGCTGGCCTCTGTAACCGAGAACCTGGTGCAGTTTCTATGGGCGATTCTTCCGATCGCGGGCTTTCTGATTATGGGCCTGGCGCTGGCGGGTGGCCCGGACACCAGAAGTTGGGGCGACGTCGAATGGGTCCGCAGTTCGGTGTTGGGCGCCGTTATTCTGACTGCCGTTGCGATTCTGTTGCTCCAGTACTCGCGACGCAAGACGGTGGTTTCCCGCTGGGTCCTGGCCGGTGGGACTCTGATCACGGTTGCCGTCCCGTTCTCATGCGACTGGCACGCGGCCTGGGCGATCGACAGCAAACTTTCCGCCCGGCGAATCGAGGACTCGGCATTTCACCTCGCGTTCGACCCTGCGTCGAGGCCTCCGTCTCGTTTCGGCGACGGCTCCGACACGCCGAAACAGCTCGACTCCGGCGTCGCCCTTCCCATTCTGATCACTGCCGTTCCCGCTGGCACGGAAGCGTTCTCCGAGCGGATCATAGCAACCATCGACGCTCCCGGCGGCAGGTCCTGGAGTAGCGGCTGGACGCGCTGGGGCTCTGTGGTTGATAACCAGGAAGGGGAGGGTAGCGGCATGATCAATGCGGATGGCATCTACTGGCAGTACCTAAATGTGAATAGGATTTTTTACGACGCTGTGAAGGACACGCCGGTGCGTGTGCATACGGGGGTCGCGCTGACCCTGCTGGCCGGCCGGAAGATCACGCCGGTGGCCTCCCGTGGCCGGTCCTCGCATCTAGCGGGTGAC
>JAIQFL010000314.1 GCA_020073365.1 Terriglobia bacterium
AGCAACAGGAATACGAACGAAACCACGCCTCGCACTATGCCAATCACCGTGTACCTGGGACCGTTCCGTCCACAGTTTCCTCATCCCGGACTAGCCGTCGCGGCAGGCTGAAAATCGTCGGCAAGGAATGACAGGCGTACTGGGCCTTCGCACCCGCGAACTCCCTCACACCCAGAGACTCGCAAAATCCAAAAGAGCTACACCCATCGCCACATTGCCCCGAGAATCCTTCGCAGCAAGTGTTGTCAATGCGGGAAGGGACTGGCCGTTTTCGAGAGGTATTGTTGGATTCCCGTTAACCCCGGACTGGACCTCAAACATTCCCGCCAGACGGGCGACGAGACTTTGCGCAAGGCCGGCTGGCGTCGCGACAAAGTCGGGATCAGTTCCGTTACTAATGATCATCGCGTTGAAGCGGCGGGCAGGGGGGGGCTTCCACTGGATTTGGATTGAAGGGTTTATCGCTCAATAGGAAACGGTGTGCAAGCGGTACGCCAATCCCTTGGTACTGGATAAGCTGGTTGGCCTCAACCAAACCATCAATCAGCCGCAGATGATAGTTCGTATCTCCTGCCGGTTGATTGCCCTGGCTGTGGCCATATGCGGTCAACAGAATTGGGAGGTTCTCTCCTGCGGCCGTATCCATGGTTTGCCGCAGCGCAGCTTCCTGGCTTGCCTGCGTAACCGGCGCCTGAAACTCTTCCAGTTCGAATTCATGGGTAGACAGGCTGGTGGAAGGAAATCCTACGCCAAGCGGATGGTTGGCCACACCATCGTACGGATAAACGGTACCCATGTCCTGATAAAAAGCAGGGTCGCTGTCCTCTGATGGAACCTTGACCCTCGGATTGACGGTTTTCAGTGCAGCATAATATTGCACATATCCGTCGTGCGGGCCGGATTGATAGCTGATTGTAATCCGGCTCCCGACCGGAGGGACTGCACCGTTGGTTCCGTCTCCGAATGTGATCTTGCCGGTGGCGTTATCGAGACTATAGACCTGCGCCGTTGGTCCCTGCGAACTTAAATGACTTACAGCGGCCCACGCAACGCCGGACACGTAGACGGTTTGACTTGACGGAACGACTGGAGGCTGCTTTACATAGAATTGCTGACCGGGCGTGCCAAGACCGAGTGAGGATGTGCTGGACAGGTCTGCATATCCTTCAACCGCCTGATTGGAGAATGCCGTGGTTCCGCCGAAGGCATACAAGCATGCGGGTACATCCACGCACGTCGTGGTGTGGCTTCCGATGCTGACAAGGGTACCAGCGCGCCAGCCTGAGGCGCCCTCCTCCTCATTACCGGGATCAAAGTAGTCGATCGGATATGGCGCACGATGGCCATTTGCCGCCCTGAGAGCGGCCCAGTAACTCGGATCATCGGGGTTTTGAGAGAAATTCTTAGGTACTGTCATGGTTAGATAGGCCAACAAGTTAGCTGCATCCTTCGCGTTTCCTGTTTCAATGTTGTAGACCCAATTTCCCTTGGCTCCAACGGCTTCGGCGAGTTGTCCAAACTCATCGGGACCGTAGGTGGGCGCTATACCGGGAGAACCGCTCCGTGACCGCTGCGGCGACCTGGAAACGGTTGGGCCGATGGCACGGCGCCATTCATAGACCGTCGCTGTTGGTGAGGCATCGCCAAACCGGATTTGCGTGACACGCAACTTCCTGAGGAGCTCAACATATTGCGGATAAAACGCTTCGATCCCGGTCGCATATCCGGCATTTGTAAACGTCTGGCCATTATAAATTTCTACGAGCGCGCCGACCTTTGTGTAGTCTTCCGCTCCCTGTCCGTTATCTTGAAATGAGAGCACGGCGCCAAACAGTTCGGGCCTTATCATCTTGCCTGTTCGAGAAGGTGTGACAACGATTTGTTGCGCAGCAAGTTGTGCAGCGATCGTTGCGATCACGAAGCCGACTGTTGACAGAGTCAGAGGCAGCCGGCGAATTCCCGCCCTTCGAAGAAGGGAGTTTAACGTTTGCAATGCGCGATTGATTTTGAAAATCTCTGTATTTATCTTCATTTGAATCCTTTCAGAATTACTGCGCTCATATCCGGGAAACATACCGGAGCGGCAAACCCACAGCCTCGCGCTACTCCGGAATGACAAATTTTCGGGGCGGTTGTACTACGACGGGCCGGCCTCCGCTCACCAGGGTTTTGTAGTTGTCCAGTTGCGGATCGGCGGTTCTCTCCATATAGGCGAGCAAAAGCCCCTTCATCCGCTCGACGTGGTTCCGGTACTCAGCCGCTTGGATCACATTCGTCCGCTGATCGGGATCTTTTGTAAGGTCGTAGAATGCGAGCGGGACGCCGACGACATATTGTTCACGCGGGCGGCGATGCGGGAATCCCGTTCCGCCGCCCCCTTCAGAGCTTTGTAAGTCAGCCCGATCATGGATTCCGCTTGAAAACGCAGCTTGCCGTCGGACCACGGCGAGAAGATGAGCGAATAGTGTTGGTTTTGGATGGCACGCATGGGGAACGCCGCACCACTATTGACAGTATTCACGTGAGTGACGACGTAATCCCGGCCCTGGTCGCGGTCTCCGCGCATCATAGGCGCCCACGAACGGCCATCGAGTCCGTCGGGGTGCGGAATATCCATCAGGTCAAGCAGGGTGGGCAGGAGATCGATATTGCTGGTGAGTTCGGCTTACCCATGGATGGCCAACTGATCAGCGCCGGTGTCAAGGTGCCGTTGCGGTAAACCGTTGCTTTCGAGAATGGAAAGGGCATGCCGTGATCGGAGGTAAACACAACGATCGTGTTATCAGCTTCAGGACTGGCCCGCAGCACATCCAACACCTTGCCGATGCTTACGTCGAGACGCTGCGTACTATTGCAATACTGAGCAAACTCTTTGCGCACGTCCGGCAGATTCTCCAGGAAGGACGGAACCTGAATATCCTCCACCTGAAGTTCGCGAGCAATCTTGTAAGTGCCTGTCTGGTGATGATCGACTCGTCGGCCTCCGGGCTCCCATAAAACGGACGGTGCGGATCGTTGATGTTGCAATTGATGAAGAAAGGGCGGCGCAGCGCGCTCGTTGATTGCTTCGCCCACAGCACGGTGAGTTCCACCCGAAGCGTCATGAAATCCGACAGTCCCGAAGTTCCACACTCGCCGCCCAGTTGACGTGAAGGGGCTTCAGGAGATTGAGGCCGACCGACGCCTACGACGCTATTCTCCGAGCGGAACACCATACTCTCGGAGCTGCGAAACCGCTTCGCCGGCAAGGCGTTACTCGCCAAAGTCGTCTGACGCACCCACGCCTGCACTGTGCTGGAGCACTCGTTAGAAAGGGTTGCTCCGGCGGCCTGCGAGTTCGCCTGCATCGCGGACTGCGTGCCTGGTGTACGTGGGCATCGCCTGATGCGCGCTATTCGTCTCATTCTTTATCCACTGGCCTGCTCACCTCGTCGGCGATCTGTTCTCAACGTCGAACGTGGATCGTGCCGTACAGAGCAATGTTCTCCGAAGAATTTCCGACATAGACTTGGTAAGCGCCATTGGCGATGCTCCAATTGTTCTGTTCGGCGTCCCAAAACGACAGCGGACGGTTGCTCGCGGCAGGGTCGATGGTGAGCTGGACTTTGACCTTCTCACCGGGGATGAGCTCTACCTTGTCGAATCCCACAAGCCGCTTGGGTGGCTCGCCGGCTGAGGACGGTAGCCCGAGGTAGACCTGAGGCACCTCAGCGCCGGTGCGAGAGCCAGTGTTCTGAACGTAGAACTGGACGACGATCGGACGCGTGCCGTTCGAAACCCTGGGCGTTACTTCGAGGTCCGAGATCTTGAAACTGGTATACGAAAGGCCGAAACCGAAGGGGAACAGCGGCGGGATACTCAGGGCCTCGTAACCGCGGTAGCCGACGTTGAGCCCTTCGGAGTACTGGACCGTGTTGTTGGCCCCCGGCCATTGCGCTGCTGTGCCAACCGGGCTGGCGGTTTCGCTGGTCGGGAAGGTCATCGGGAGTTTGCCCGACGGGTCCACGTCGCCGAAGAGTAGCGCGGCAATCGCGTTGCCGTCTTCCTGTCCGGGAAACCATGACTCAATCACACCCTTCACCTGCTTCAGCCACGGCATGAGTACCGGGTTGCAACTGTTGATCACTACCACCGTGTTAGGGTTGGCTTGGGCGACCACCGTGATCAGGGCGTCCTGATTGTTCGAGAGCTGGAGCGACTTGAGGTCACTTCCCTCCCCAGCCGGCTGGCCGACAAAGACGATCGCTACATTAGCGGCCGCCGCCGCGGCTGCCGCCGCAGCGCCGCCAAATAGCTGGGACAGATCGCTGGGTGTCGGCGTGTAGGTCACCGCGACGCCGGGGCCTGCGGCTGCCTGAATCCCCTGAAACGGGGTTATGATGTTCGAGGCAAGTTGAGCCACGGCGGCTGACCCGGATGCAGCGGTGACGGCTCCGCTCCCACCGTCGTCGCCGATGACGGCTATCGAGCCGACAGTTGTGCGACGGAGCGGCAGGATATTTGCTGTGTTTTTCAGAAGGACATGACTCTGCTCCGCGAAGGCGCGCGCCGCGGCCACGTGCTCCGGTGTGGACGCATTCGTTCCGATTGTGCCGGTGCTGGCCCGGTCGAATACACCGAAACGAAACATTTCCGTCAGGATTCGTACGACTGCGTCGTCGATCCGGGAAGTGGCGATCTGACCGTTTTGGACCGCGGCGGTGACCGTAGCTGGCGTGAGGGGATTGATGAAGTCGATGCCGGCGTTGATGGCCGCGACGGGGTCTTGAACGGCACCTGCGTCGGAGCGGATGAAGCCGGCGAAGCCCCATTCACCCTTGATCATCTGGCTCATTAGGTACGAGTTCTGGCAGGAGTAGACGCCGTTGATCAAGGGGTACGTGCACATCGCGCCGCCAGCCCCACCGTCATGCAGAGTCGCGTATACAGGCGGCATGTAGATCTCACGGAGGACTCGGTCGGTGATGATTACGTTATCGCTGGCTGTTTGGCGGTTGGTCTCCTGGGTGTAGGCCGCGAAGGACTGGACGACGGACCACACGCCGGTGAGTTGCATGCCTTTGACAACGGCGAGGGTCAGTTCAGACGAGAGGTAGGGGTCCTCGCCCCAGCTCTCGGAGTTGCGGCCGTCTTGAGGGACCCGGGCGATATTGACGTAAGGTGCTTGTAGACCCTCGATGCCCTTGGCCCAAGCTTCCTCGCCCTCCAAGGTACCGTAGGCGGCCGCTAGCGAGCGGTCGAAGGTCGCCGCCATCGCGAGCGGGCTGGGTAACTGTGTGGCCGTTCCAGCGGGCGTGTTTCTGACCCCTGCGATTCCCCCTTGCAGGATCATTGACGGCACGCACAGGGACGGAATTGCGGCCGTGACCTGTTGGTAAGTGGCGGCGCCGCCGCCCAAATTGGAGCCTCCGCTGGGGTACAGCATGCCGACTTTTTGGGCGAGGGTCATCTGTGCCAGCACCTCATACGCCCTCTCATCCGGCGAGGCGCTCGACCCCACCCAAGGACAGTTCGGAATCTGCGCCTGAAGTTGTCCACCAAGAACACCGACTGCGCTTTGGCGGCGAACCTCCACTTCCCGCCCCTTCGAGCCACGATCTTTGCGGCTTCGGTGGTGAATCCGTCAATTTCCGGATTCAACCATCACCCGCAGGGAAACAATGTTTATGGGGTCTATACGGGATTTGGCGAGTTAGCAGTTCATGCGGAATTAGAGCTGTTTGCCCTATGGCGCGTCGCGCCCAAGGTGTCCGTCGAAACGGACGGAGAACCTCTGACCGGCAGACTCGATGAAAAGGCCTGGGGCTTTCGGGTGAAAGGCCGCTCGCTCGTGGACCTCGATTATTCTGCGGAAGCGATATTGGAGACTGGTTTCGCGGGATCCAACGAGATCCGGGCATACGGTGTAACTTCCGGCGCGGGGTATCGCTCCAAACACTTGCGCTGGCACCCGCGAGGCTTTGCTCAGTTCGACTATGCGTCTGGTGACAAGAGCCCTCACGATCGTCGTCACGGCACCTTCGACACCATGTATCCCACTGCGCACGATCGGTTCGGAATCGCGGACCAGTTCGGCTGGCAGAACATTGTGGCCGCCCGCGCCGGGTTGACGATCGAACCTCATCGCCGTTGGACAGTGACAACGCAATTTCTCGATTTCTGGCTGGCGAGCGCTACTGACGCGCTTTACAATTCCTCGGGCGCCGCGATCGTCCTTGATGCGACCGGGCGCTCTGGATCCCACGTTGGTAAGGAAGTTGATGCGTATTCATGGTACGAGCTGAACCGGCACGTGAATGTTGGAGCAGGTATCGGCCATATTCTGCCTGGCAAGTTGTTGGCGACGCTTCGAGGAGCAGGCTACACATACTCTTACTTCGCCATCAATTTCAAGGACGCGGGGACACCGGTGACCCATTAGGCGCAGCGTCGATCCCCGCTGACGCTGACCCCGGGTTCGAGCGGCCAACCCAGCAATCTCCGCCTGGGTCTTTGCGCCGCCACAATGCGCCCAACCCGGCATGGTCCGGCGGCGGGCGACACCGCTCATCGGCCTGGCAGGTACACAGGGCCTGCTCCTCAACCGTAGCTGTAACGAAAAATGTCCGTAGACCTGTGTCTTCGCTGCCTCAGAAGGCGCATTCAGCCGTCCGGCCAAAGAACTGGTCCAGAATTTGACTGGGCCCACAATCGAATTCTGCAAGCAGTGGGCGGCCGGTCTGAGCGCGCTGGCCGAAATGACAGAAGCCGTATGATAAGGTGAATCTAATGGCGGTTGAGTTTCCGATTCTCTCCGAGAGGCTGGGCACCACACCGCGGATCACGTCGCTTCTGATCAAGCCGGCTTCCGCCGTGTGCAATCTCGATTGTGCGTACTGTTTCTATCTGGATCGCGAGGCAGATCCTTATAGCGCGCTTCCGGCGCGCCGCATGACCGAGGAGACGCTCGAACGGCTAGTCGATACCTACCTCTTCTATTCCTATCCGAACAGCACGTTCGCGTTTCAAGGAGGCGAGCCGACGCTCGCGGGGCCGGCATTCCTCGAAAGACTGGTCAAACTCCAAATACAGCACGGGCGCAATGGGCAGTCCGTCTCCAACGCGATGCAGACCAACGGTGTGTTGCTTGACGACCGCTGGTGCGAGTTGTTCAAGCAGTTCAACTGGCTCATCGGCATCTCCATTGATGGCCCGGAGCCGGTGCATGATCTCTACCGGTTCAACAAGCAGGGCGCTGGCACGTGGCGCAAGGTTATGAATGGAGTGGAATGCATGAAGAAGCACGGCGTGGAGTTCAACGCGCTGTGCGTGCTCAGCCAGGCCAACGTGGAAAAAGCCGGCGAGCTTTACAGGTTCCTCCGCTCGCTGGGCATCGACTATATCCAGTACATCCCTCTGTCCGAGTTCGATGGCCTTGGGCAGCCCTTGCCATTCACTATCACCCCGGAACAATATGGACAGTTTCTCTGCGAGACGTTCGACCTGTGGTGGCCGGAGCGCCGAAAGGTGCGGATTCGATATTTCGATAACATCGCCGAGGCGCTTGCCGGGCAGAAGCCCGGTTCGTGCACGCTGCATGAAACGTGCGACAGCTACGTTGTCGTGGAGTTCAATGGCGATGTGTATCCGTGCGATTTCTTCGTGGAAAAGGACTGGAAGCTCGGCAATGTCAATTTCGAGTCCTGGGCGGAAATCGCCCGCCGTCAACGCCGCTACCAGTTTGCGGCGAAAAAGACGATTGCCCATCCCGAATGCCAGGTATGCGAATATCAGGCAATCTGCCACGGCGGCTGCCCCAAACATCGCCACGATCCCGGCCGTAATTTCCAAGACCTCGACTACTTCTGTACGGCGTACAAGATGATCTATCGAAAAGCAGTTGAGCCATTGAAGAAAGAAGTGGAGCGCCTAACCGGACGGCACAGAACCGCCGCGAAGGCGTGAGCCAAGGCCCTCCTCAGCCCGTCCGTTCTCGGCACAACCGATTCGCCAGCGAGCGTGCCCGCCCTGCTCCCAGGCGGCTGCGTAGTACTTCATCGAATTCCTGGGACGTTGTTGTCCCGAAGCATCTATTCGAGCACGAACCGGTGCAATTGCCCTCGGAATGGAATTCGGCGTAAGCAGCGCCGGGTTGCCCCCGGAGATTCACCTCGGGCCAACGCCATGAGCCAGTGGACGATATCGAAGTCGCCGTTCTTCCCGTTCTCCGTCTTCTCGACCACCCATTTCACCTTCGGTATTAGCCATCCGAGCGGTAGACCAGATCATTGGGACTGTTGAGGCGATGGCCCTCGAACTTATCAATGTAGGGCGTCATTTTCAGCTCTTTGGTCACTCGTACGATCTGCCGGTTGGTGTGCTGGCAGAGAAGCACCGCGCCGTCTTTATCGGAGATCATACCGTTGGGTCCGACGAACGCTCCGCGGGGCGGGTTGACGGGCGTGCCGCCGGCGTTCTCGATGATCACGTTCACCAGGCCCCCGGGCGTGATAGAACGGACCAGGTTGCCGGGAACGTCACTGAACCACAGGACGCCTTCGGGCCGCCACACCGGGCCTTCCGTGAAGGTAAATCCGCCGGCGATCTTCTCGATCTTGGCGTCCTTGGGCACGATGGCGTCGAACGCCGGGTCCAGGCGGATGATCTTGCCGGTATCTTTGGCGGAGGTGGGTTGCTGGGCGGCACAACAGCCGGCCAGGAATAGAACGAGGGGCACCGCGTAGTAGAACTTCATAATTTCGTACCTACAGGTTCCAATTGTTAGCCAAAGAATGTCCGGAGGTCAAGTCGAAAGCGCCGATGCGCGCGGGTGCGGCCCTGCCATCGCACCAGCCCGGCAGGACCGAGACCGGACAAAACGCAACTCTTGCCGTCTGGCGAGCTTCCCAGCAGGCCCATGAGCCAATCCAAGACTTCTCGTGAGCGCCAAGATATGACTCTCTGCTTTGCCTGACATTGCTGGAGTTCTGTTTGACTCGCAGCCCATAATGCTGCGCGTCTAGCTGGTGGAAGTCCAGCCGCGGGAGTTGACTGTATGCCCGCGTAGTCATACTCGACGCTTCCGATGGCGACAGAGGAAGTGAAAGCTCGAGTGTAAAAGTCCTGACCGATGCAGGGCGAGCAAACCTGCCGGGCCGTAACATGAAGTGAACTTTGCAGCCTCGTTAAACCCCCACGTGGGATCGGATTGCGTGGAATCTTTGGATGCCGAGACATTGCCAAACTGGCGAAGGCCATCGCGGGAAGGGAAGAAACGGTCAAAGGCACCTTCCTGGTCCAACGGGGTATGGAAGACGGCACGGAGGGAAAGACGTGCAGAGTAAATTGGGGAACCTCTCAGGGACAGCCCTGAATAAGACTGAAAGGGGAAGATCCGCTGTATGAATACAAATAAATCGGCGGAAGTTCCTGAGAGACTCGGATGCGGCCATAGTAAGCGACGACCCGGTGGGACAATACAACCCGCTGGCGAGCCAAGGGCCGCTGGACTGGAACGTCCTGGCAATGGATCCTATCATCTTGTCCGAAAGGACCATAGGGGTGCCTGCGGAGGGCGAGTGATGGCGTATAAGTTGGCGTCGGGTCGGTGCAGATGCGTGTCTTGCGCTCACGGCCGAGCTCCACGCTGGCGAAGGTCGCCATGGCTCATATCCAGTTTGAAGCCGTACTGGGGAAAACCCGCCGTACGGAATTTTAGAGGGGGAGGAGGAAACATGCCGACATCGCCAGTGCGTCCACCCAGGCGCTTAATGGACATTGGGCTATATCCGGCTAGCGACTCGGCCATGCGCCTTCCCCCTACTCGACACCCCCGGTTCCTTGATATATTCGAGTAGGGCAATTTTAGATAATAGATTCCTAAATACTGAATCGGACCCGGGGAGTGCCGATGGATTCGATTCGCCGTATGCTCTGGAGCCGCTCTACAATTAATACGACGACATGGAGTTCAGTTCCCAGGCGATGGATCGCCCCGTCCCGCAGTCATCCCTCGACAAGGTAATGCAGGTCCCTTACGGTATTCAAGGCCTCGATCCCAATGGCCTGTCGCTGGGACCAGTTCAACACGCATCCGGCAACTGTCCTCACGGTAGCCGAATTCTCCAAGGCCGCCAACGGCCTGGAAGACTATGTTACCCAGCGCTTAGTCCACGCCGACGAACTCGTGAACGCGTAAGACGGAGGCATGGACCGCCCCAGTTGAGCATTAACTGGCTCACGATCCAAGGAGGTTCAGTCCTGGCTCGGTCTGCTGATCGATGCGACGGTTCACAGCCACGATCATGTACTCAGCGGTCTGTCATGGTGCGCAGATTCTGGCGGCCGCAGTTCCGGCGAGCAGAGAGTGCGTGAACGGCTATGAACACGTTCGCCTGGAAGCGGATCAAGCCGGAAGGGTTTTGTGGGCTTTGTGGGCGAGTGGACCGAGCGCAACGCGCGAATCTTAACTGCGCAGGCGCGGCAATCGCATCCTTTCCTTCTATCAGGTGCCCGCCCTTCTATCGGGAGACCGCGCGGCCTCCGGCAAAAGCGAGTGTCGCTCGATCCTGAGGTTGCGCCCCTGCTGGAACGGCAGAAGACACTGCCGCCGCGATCCTCCCGCAAATGCCGCCTAATCGCGAGAGACCAGCGGGCGGCGGCGCTGGCCGGCCATCCGAGATGCTCCTGGCAGCCGCGACTTCGAACATTGCCGCGGTGTGTGCGAAGCTGGGGTAGATCGATTTCTGATCCATGCGCAATACGGTTTGCCTCGGGGGTTGTGTCAAGTGAACGCACCCGGTCAGCAGATTGGAATGGCAGCTCACTTATGACTTTTTGCGTTTGGCCGGCGCCTCACTAAAGGCCCTGGCGGAAAGGACTCGTTATGAAACGACTGTTCTGGATCACCGGTATTACCACCGGACTCACCGTGTTCTGGCTGACGGCTCAAACCTCGGTCGATCCTCTCATTCAGGGTTATCGCGATACCGAAGTGGCGTCGGTAGCAGATGCCATGGAGCAACTTTATGGTCAGCAGGCATTCATGTCGCATGAGATGCGGCCTCTCGAAAAGACCAAGTTTGCAGGTCCGGCGTGGACTGTGCTCATGAAGAAGGCGGAGAGCAAGGAAGGCGGACCAGCGGTGCACGGCATGCTCGACGCGATCGACGCAGCTCCGGCCGGCGCCGTGTACGTCATGTCCGTGGAGAACGGTGCGGACTATGCGGGAATTGGCGGCCTGATGGCCACGGGAATGAAAGCCAGAGGTCTGGCCGGAGCCGTCATCGATGCCAGCATCCGCGACACGCCACACATCAAGAAGATGCAATTCCCGGTCTTCAGCCGTGGCGTGGTGCCCTCCACTATGGTGGGCCACTACCGCTTCGCCGGTGTGAACGTGCCAGTGACGTGCGCGGGCGTCAAAGTGAATCCCGGCGATATCGTCACGGCCGATGAAGACGGAGTCGTCGTGGTGCCCAAGGGCCACGCCACCGACGTCCTCAAGAAGGCGCAGGATCTCGATAACCAGGAGCACTCCACCATTCCTTTTATCGAGAAGTTCAAGTCGATCAAGGAAGCCGTCGCCAAGTTCGGGCGAATCTGATGTGGATGGAGTGGATACGCCGCCCAACAGGGGTCTCACGATGGTCTGACCCCTTTGGGCCCTTCGTGAATCCTACTCGTCCAAGTCTACGCTAGAAGCTAGACTGCCCCTATTTCTTGGCCCCTGCGGCGCAGTGCTGTTCTATGCTTGGGCCACCCGCTTCATGGGGCCGGGTGCCTAACCGCTTTGGGGGTCGCGACCTGGTACCATGCTGTATGCCTGCGTCGGGTCTAATTCGTGGCGAAGCGTGCTTTCCAATTGGCTTAAGGCGGGATGAACCCGCGGCGGAAGCTTCGTTCGGAAACTGGCGCAGACTTCTGGTAACAATTCCAGTGCGGCCAGAATTTGGCCAAGCATGGCGTGCCGATCCAAGGTTTCCGGCGGCTGATCCAAAGCCCACAAGGCTTCCGCACAATCGGCATCGAGTTCGAAGAGTTGTCGAAGGAGTCGCTGCGGAATCTCAGCCGGGGACAAATCCATGCGGTCCAGAGCACGAAACAGCGCTAGCAGATCCAGTCTGGCTGTTTCCAGACGCGTGCGAAGGTTCTCCGGAATGCAGGCCGGAGCGCGATGGGCCATGGCCTGAGAATGGCGCATTTCTGGGCGGAGGTCAATCGGCGGCCAGCGCCGCGATCACCCGCGCGGTGAGCCCAGGAGAAGCGAGACCGGGAGAAACATTAGAACTGCGCCAGGGGAACCATACGCATCCGGTCTAATAGCGCCCACTGATCGTTCAACAACAGCAGCCGTAGCGCCAAGAGGCGCCGCGCGCCCGCCTCGCTCCAGCGCATTCCGGCTTGGCGCAGGCGAGCATGGACCACCTGCTTATGCGCACTTTCCACCGCGCCGCTGCCAATCCCGTATCCCAGCCGCAAGTACTCGTCATAGCGCATGCGGGTGGCATTCTCACTGTAGTAGCCAATGAGCGCTTGCAAGCTCTCGCGCAACTCCGCGGTCTTTGGCCGTAAACGCTTCAATCGGGCGATGACTGCTTCCACTTTGCCGGCCCGCAGATCCTCGGCGATCTGTTGGACCCAGCGATCGGCTTGGGCCGATCCCACGCCGTAGCGCAGGCGAGCGAACTCCCAAGCATGTTCCAGAGCATGCCAGAAATCCAGGATCTCGCAGCGCCGGACAAACATCGTGGCTCGGTTCCAGATCCATTCCGCCCCATCGCCCACGATCACCACCATGGTCTCGGGCCCGACCCACCCCAACTCTCGCAGTTGCGCATACAACCGGCGGAAAATCTGGTCGGCGTCTCCCAAGCAGGTAACCAGGAACCGCCGCACCACAGACCGGCGTCCCGGCGAGGTTTCCACCCGCTCCTGGGGCAGCAAGATAACACCTGTCTTGACGTCTCGAAACTGCCCCTCTTCGACGGGCGGCAGCGGCGGCAGGGGCTCCTGTCCGACCCGGCGGCGACGCGTCGTGCGTACTTGCATTCCCAAAAAGCAGCCATCCACTCCCACCACCACTACCGGTGGCGCATGCTCCACGGGCGCACCTTGGCTGCGGCTATCGGCGTGATACTGGCTCACGGCCTCGCTGTAGTTGGCGGCCGCCTGGCCCAACCGCTGAGTCGCGCGCCACACTCCCATGGCGTTGATCTGGACCCCTAACAGCAGGTACGCCAATCGCGCCGCCAGTTCATACGGCCCGACTACGGCGAGCAATGCCAGCAGGCGGGCCAGCGAACCGCAGATGCGCCCCGGTTCCACGCCGAGCAGATCCAAC
>JAIQFL010000688.1 GCA_020073365.1 Terriglobia bacterium
GCCTGCCGGTTGTGATGACCTGCACCCTGATTGCTTCCGTCATTGTTTCCTTCACCTTCATGCCGTTGATCGCGTATTACCTGATCAAGCCGCCCAAGCAACTGGAGAAGCCCATGTCCGAGCGACGGACGCATGGCTTCCCGGGACTGTATTACAAGGTAGGTGATTTCGCGCTCCGGCATCGCTGGGGGGTGTTTGCCGGCTCGCTTTTGATTCTCGTGCTGGGCGGCTGGTTGTTCACCAGGCTGCAATCGCAGTTCTTCCCCAAGGACCTCTCCTACCTGTCGTACGTCGACGTCTGGCTCCCACCCGATGCCCCGCTGGGTGCGACGGACGCGGTTGCCCAGCGCGCAGAAACCGTCATTCGGCAAGAGGCCGAGCGATTCGGGAACGAACATCATCACAAGGATATCTTGAAGTCACTTACTACGTTTGTCGGTGGCGGCGGTCCCAGGTTCTGGTTTTCCGTCGATCCCGAGCGACAACAACTGAACTATGCGCAGATCCTCGTCGAGGTTTCCGACAAGCATTTCACCAACGAATTCGTTGGGCCGCTGCAGACGGCGCTGAGCCGCGAAGTCCCCGGAGCCCGGATCGATGTGCGGCAGCTCGAGACCGGCAAGCCAGTCGGCATTCCCGTCTCCATTCGAATTTCCGGCGCGGATATCGATGTTCTGCACCGGCTCTCCAGCGAACTGCAGACGATCTTTCGCGTTCAGCCAAATGCGACGCGGGTGCGCGATGACTGGTGGGAACCTGCAATGACTGTCCGCCTAAAGGTTGATCCGGACCGCGCAAACCTCTCCGGTATCACCAACCTGGACGTTGCACTCTCATCTACCGCAGCGATCAGCGGATTGCCGGTCGCAACCTACCGCGAAGCTGACAAACAAATACCGATCGCCGTTCGCCTGCGAATGGAAGAGCGCGCCGGACTGTCTGACGTCCAAAATACCTACGTGTACTCGATGACCAGCAATCAGCGCGTACCTTTGCGCCAGGTATCGCAGGTTACGACCGATATGTCGGTACCAAAAATCAAGCGCCGCAACCAATTCCGCACGGTGACGGTTTCGGCGTTCCCCATCCCAGGTGTGTTGCCGTCTCAAGTCCTGACGCCGTTGTTACCGAAGATTAAGGAGTTCCAAAAGCAGCTTCCGCCTGGATATTTTCTCGAGATCGGGGGCGAATACGACGAGCAGGTGAAAGGGTTCAAGGAACTCAGCGTCGTCATGGCGATCTCCGTACTGCTCATCTATATCGCGCTCGTCGTGCAGTTCCGCAATGCCATAAAGCCGTTCCTCGTATTCGCGGCGATCCCATACGGAATGACAGGAGCCCTGGCGGGACTGGTGATCATGCATCAACCCTTTGGATTTATGGGGTTCTTGGGAGTCGCCAGCCTTGTCGGGGTGATCGTCAGCCATGTCATCGTGCTGTTCGACTTCATTGAGGAGGCGCACCACCGCGGAGAGCCATTGCGAGAAGCACTGCTCGACGCCGGCATCGTGCGACTGCGGCCGGTGATGATCACCGTAGGCGCGACTGTGCTTGGGCTCATCCCGCTGGCGATGCACGGCGGGCCGCTCTGGGAGCCGCTCTGCTATGCACAGATCGGCGGCCTCACCATCGCGACGTTCATTACTCTGCTGCTTGTGCCGGTGATGTATTCGATCTTCGTGTTGGATCTGAAATTGATCAAGTGGGAGTCGAAGGAGCAGGGAGGGTCTCTCGCCAGCACAGAAGTGCCGCAGCCTGGGGTCCTGGCGCCCCACTTGAACCGAGCTGCTAACCGGGGATGAATCTCATGACTCGATGCTTGATCCGCCCAGTAATGATTGCAGTCTGCGTGGCAACTTGCCTGGCGCGCGGCGTTTGTCAACAGTCCACGGTTAACCCAGCAGCGGAGGCTCGTGGCGGTCACCGTGTCTCACGCGTTCCACCAGATATGCTGTCGCAGCTCAACGACTCACTGCAACAACTGGCCGGCAAGGTTTCTCCTGCCGTCGTTCAAATCGAGGTAACCGGTTTCGGGCCAGCCGAGCAGAGCGATCGCAAGCAAGCGGCGCTCATCGTGCGCCAGCACGCCATCGGCACTGGAGTGATCGTGGACCCCGACGGGTACATCATGACCAATGCCCACGTTGTGGCAGGGGCACAGCGGATCCGTGTGGTCCTGGCAGTGGCGCCGCCCACCTTCGATGGCGTGCCCGGTTCCGCCAAGGTGCAGGTGTTGGACGCGAAGGTGATCGGATCGCACAAGGAATCTGACCTGGCGTTGCTGAAAGTTGAGGCCAGAGATTTGCCCACGCTCCGTTTGAACCCGGGACGGGTTCCGCAACCGGGAGAACTCGTGTTTGCCATTGGCAGCCCGGAAGGTCTGCAGAACTCTGTGACCATGGGCGTGGTCAGTTCGGCCTGGCGGCAACCCGATCCCGATAACCCGATGGTGTACCTGCAAACCGACGCACCCATTAACCCGGGCAACAGCGGAGGGCCGTTGGTGGACGTTACAGGTACTGTCGTCGGTCTGAACACGTTTATCTTGAGCAGCGGTGGAGGCAATGAAGGGCTGGGTTTTGCCATTCCGGCGCCTGTCGTGGATTTCGTGTACAAAAGCCTGCGGAAATACGGCCACGTAGAGCATGTTGAGATTAGGGTAGGCGCGCAGACGATTACCCCCACGTTGGCCGAGGGCCTCGGGCTGGCGCAGAACTGGGGCGTGCTGATCGCCGACGTCATACCACACGGACCGGCGGACGCAG
>JAIQFL010000689.1 GCA_020073365.1 Terriglobia bacterium
AAACAGCATCGGAGCAACAGATCCGCGACGCTGGCGCCCTCCCGGTGAGATCCTCATCCCGTGTGCGGCGGGTGATCATTTTTGGAGCGCTGCTGGCTTCCGTGGCGCCCATTGCGTTCTTTATTGTGAGCTCCCGCCGGAGTCCCCATTTGCCGTTTGAAACCGTGAGGACCACCAAGCTGACCAGCGACGGACAATCCTTCAAGGCGGCCATCTCACCGGACGGCCGTTACATCGCCCATACTTTGCTCTCTGCCGGCCAGGAATCTCTGCGAGTGAGGCGGGCGACCACCTTGCATGACATCGAGATCGTGCCTCCGAGTCCCCACCGTTATTCTGGAATCACCTTCTCTCCCGATGGCGAGACCGTCTACTACGTAACCCGGACCCCAGGGGCCGAACCCTCCATCCTCTATCGCGTTCCCGTAATGGGTGGATCCTCGCAAAAGCTGAAAGATGGACTCGACTCGCCAATAACGTTTTCGCCTGACGGAACCAGATTTGCGTTCGTGCGCGAATCGCCGGCCGAGAGCGTCTTGATGGTCGCCGATCTCGACTCCGGCCGCGAGGAGAGACTCATTTCCCGTAAGCTCCCGGAGACCTTGGATTATCCCGCGTGGTCGCCAGACGGTCGGATTATCGCCTGCACCGTCGTCGATTCCTCGATGGCAACCTCCAAAGGAAGCGATGCTCGAATCCTCGAAGTGCGCGTTTCGGATCGAACCGAGCGTGTGTTATCCAGCCACACCTGGGGATACATCAAACAGCTCTCCTGGTTCGGCGATGGGCGCGGGTTGGCGATGAGCGCCTGCGGTCTGGAGTCGCGCTTTTATCATCTCTGGTATGTTTCCTATCCGGGCGGCGTCGGGCGAAAGATTACGGACGGAATCAACTTTCAAACAGGCGCAAGTGTTTCCGCGGATTCCCGCCAAATCGTCACCGTCGAAGAAAATAAGTTCTTCGGCATCTGGCGCATCAATTTCGGGAAGGGCGTCGATCCGGAGCCTGTTGTGTCGGGATACCACGGTACTTCCGCGCCGCTGTGGACGCCGGACGGTCGAATCGTTTTCGAGCAGGAGTTGAACGGCCATCGAAGCATCTGGACCGTGGATGTGGATGGGACGAATCAGAAGCAATTGACGATGGCCGGAAACAGCTACGATCATTCCATTTCGGGCGATGGGCGCACCCTCGCCTACGTTTCCGATCGCAGCGGCAGCCCTGCCATTTGGACCATGGACATCGACGGCGGAAACCAGGAAATGAAGGTCAAGGCCGATGCGGAAGCATTCCCACAACTTTCCCCGGACGGAAAATGGATTACGTATACCACCATCGGCTCGCGCCATTGGACCACTCTGTGGAGAGTCGCCGCGAGAGGAGGGCGGCCAGTCGAGTTAAGCGATAAATTGTGGCAGCATCCTGCTATTTCGCCCGACGGGAAATCGATTGCGGGATTCTATGCGGACCAGCAACTCGGCACCCAAAGGACCCCGACGAGCATCGCCGTGATCCACAGCGATGGCGGCCCCCCGTGGCAGGTGATTCCCATTTCACTGTCCGTTTCGACAAAACCCGGCATTCGATGGACTCCGAACGGAGCCCAATTGATCTATGTCGATGGTCGTAAGGACGGCGACAACCTTTGGAGCCAGCCCCTGAACGGCGGTCGGCCGCACCAGCTTACCCAGTTCCACAGCGATACCTTGTTCAGTTTCGATTGGTCGCACGACGGCAAACAACTGGTGTTCAACCGCGGCGTTGAGGCCCGCGACGTCGTACTCGTCCAGGACGCGCAGCGAAAATAGATCCGTACTACCGTGGTGCTCCCCCGGAAGTCCCATGGAGGAGGGGGGTGCTCGCCGATTGTGCTGCCATGCTTGCAGCCGCCGCCCAAACCGCGCAGGGCTTCGAGAACCGCTTGCCTACCCCACGAATCCGGATACACGCCGGTGAGATGCAGCGTCACTTCGTGGCGTTGTGACCTGTGAGGAAGAAAATGACCTGATGCAGGCGGTTGACAACGACTTCTCTTCGGACAGGACAAGCTCATGCCCCTCCTCCATCCCGCGCCAGAATGACCATTCACTTCATCTGCACCGGCAACATATACCGTAGCCGCCTCGCCGAAGCGTACTGCGCGTCCAAAGGCGTTCCGGGACTGGGCGTGTTGTCGAGCGGTATCGGGACAGCGTCAAACCGCGGCGTCCCTATCGCGCCGTACACGGCCCGCGTTCTCCAGGAACGCGATCTTGAACGCTTTGCGGCCCCCGCGTGGCAGCAGACGACGGCCGCGCTCGTCCAGGCGGGCGACGTCCTTGTGTTCATGGAGCGCGAACACTACCGCTTCTGCAAGGATTGGATAGACCCTATCCGGCAGACGGTCGAGATATGGGATATTCCGGACGTCGGACCAGTGGATGCGGCGCAGATCATGTCCAAGGTCGATCAGGCCTTCGAAATGATTCGGCAGCGGACGGACACGCTGCTGAAAGCGCTCGGATCTTTGTGACGTCTGCGTCCCACGGCACGATAAGACCGCATGCCCCTCCTCTCCCAATCCGACCCCACTGCCCCGGTCCGCACCTCCTCCGGTTCTTTGCGTGTGCGCTCGGCATGACGAGACCAGTCTCACACATCGCGAGCTATCCGCTCCGCCCATGGCGGTCGCAGCGCACGGCCGACCGGAAGTTTGACACGTGCCTGACGTCCCCAATGGGATTAACACAGATCCTCAAGCCTCCAGAACGTGTCGGCCACATT
>JAIQFL010000315.1 GCA_020073365.1 Terriglobia bacterium
GCCGGTCACCACCGCCACCTTCAATCCGGGGGCCAGGCGCACCACTTCGCGGGCGCAGGCGGCGGGGTTGACGCCGCCGGCATTGGCGACGACTTTCACATCGCGTTCGCGGATCTGGCGGGCGATGCGCTCGTTCAAGCGATTCAGATCGCCGGCAAAGCCTTTCGGAACGTAGCGGAAACAGAAGATGGAAAGCTCCACGGGGGCCAGCATTTGGAAGTCGTCGCTGGCTGCCACCAGGCGCTCCAGATACTTGGCACAGGCGATGTTCCGTTCAATGGCCTCGGCCAGCCGTTGGGCGCCGGCATACTTGATGAGCAGCCAGAGATCCAGCGCGCGGAAGGGACGCGAGAGTTCCGGACCGTAGTCCCAAAAGGCGAAGGCTTCATCCCGCTCCAGGCCGATCCGCCGCGTGTACTCGGCGTCATGGCTGAAGGCGGCGCGTGCCCAGGCCGGGTCTTTGTACAGCACCGATCCCGATCCCACCGGAAGAAACAGCCATTTGTGGGGATCGAGCGCCACGGAATCGGCCTCGGCGATGCCATCGAAGAAATGGCGAGCCGAGGGGGCCAGCGCGGCGAAGCCTCCGTAAGCCGCATCCACATGCAGCCAGAGACCGTATCGATGCGCGAAATCGGCCAGCTTGCCGATGGGGTCGAAGGCGCCGGTGCCGGTGCTGCCGGCATTGGCGACTACACAGAACGGAAGATGGCCTCGGGTGAGGTCCTGCTCGACCAGGCGCTCCAGGTCATCGAGATCGATTTGGAGGCGTGGGTCTACGCGGACGTCGCGGACGTTGGCCTCTCCCAGACCCAAGAGGCCGGCGGCTTTGCGGATGGAGAAGTGCCCCTCCTCGGAAACATAAACACACATACGCGTTCCGGCAGCGGCAACTCCGTCGCGCACAATGTTCGCTGGGGCCTTGGCACTGCGCGCCGCGGCCAGGGCGGCAAAATTGGCCATCGAGCCGCCGCTGGTGAAGAGACCCGCAGCCTCGCGGGGATAGCCCAGCATTTCCTTCAGCCAGTTGATGGTGACGTGCTCCACCTCGGTGCCGGATGGCGCCGAACGCCAGCAGGTTACGTTCACATTCAGGGCGGCGGCCAGCATACTGCCCACCGACGTTACGGGCGTTCCGGGCGAGGAGACATAGCCGAAGAAGCGGGGATGCGCGCTGTGCCGGCTGAAGCGCGCGATGACCTGGTCGAGGGTGTCGAGCAGCGTGGCAAAATCGGTGCCCGTTTGCGGCAGCGGCTCATCAAGCTGCTCGCGGATGGCTTGAGAAGTTGTGGGGACCAGGACGGGACGGTCGGCTAAGGTCCCGTAGTAGGCCGCAACATAGTCCAGCGCGACACGACCCATGGCGCGGATCTCGTCCGGGGGAACAGCGAGTTTGTCGGGCATATGGAATAAGGCCAACGCTAAGGTTAGCAGCAAGCGCGCCGGCTTCTTCTGCATCAGAATGTGTGCCGGAACCGGGAGCTTTCCCAGTAGTACCGGGTCTTTGGGGTTAGTCGTTCGAGTATCTGGTACCTCAGGGACTGACAGGGCGCGATTCAGTAAAGAAAAAAGAGGTAATAAGAGTATAATATCTCCGACTGAGCCTCTCGAATGGAGGCTCCGCCAACCCGCCAAGTGACGGCTAGCTCAGAGCCACGCCCGAAAGCCTGCGCGGTGAGATTTCCCGCCGAGCGCTAGCCGGTCCGGCGTCGGGCCCGCACATTCGCAGGCCGAGTGAGGAGGTGCTTTCTATGTCCCGAAGACGAATCATTCTCGTGTCTTTCGCTTTGACCGCCGCGATTTGTCCCGTTTGGGGGCAAGCGCCCGGCGATCAAAGGGCAGGCCAAACGGCCAAGCGGCGCGCCCTGCCGGACTTCGATGTGCGCGACGCTGCAAGATCGGAAGGGCCGGCCAGGGCGATCGTGGAGCAGCGAAGGGCCGCCATCGACTCCTTCCTTTCGGCGTCCCGGGTCGCTCGCCCGGGTACTCGAATCGTTTCGAACCGGTACGGGCTGCCCAAGATGTTGTTCCAGGAAGGGCGTCCCCTAAGCGCCCCTTCGAATCGGGCACCCGAACAGATCGCAAAAGATTTTCTGAGAGCGAACAGTGCGATCTTTCCATTCACCCCTTTGGAGATCGATGACCTCCGTCTGACCGTCGAAGATGCCAGCGCAGGCGCGGTGTTTCTGGTGTTCAACCAAACCGTGAACGGTATTGAGGTTTACAACGGCCAGATCAAAGTCACGCTGGACTCTTTCGGTGGGGTAGTTCACGTGGCAGCCGCGGACGTAGTGCCTCAGTTGCGTGTGACGACCATTCCCCGTCTGGGAGTTGAAGATGCCGTACGGGCCGCCTTCCACACCATCGGTGCCGCGGCGCCCCAGACGCTTTCCGTGGATGTATCGCCGAATGGCAAGGCGGGATTCCGCAATCCGCAGGGCGATCGCTTCAGTCCAATCACTGTGGAGTTGTCCATTTTTCCCGTGACGGCTGCCTCAGCCCGCCTGGCCTATCGAGTTTTTCTGGAAGTCGACCAGTCGAGCTGGTACGAAATCCTGATCGACGCGGAAACGGGCGAACTTCTGTTTCGGCACAATCTCTACGTGTCCGCGGCACAAGGGCGAGTGTGGATCAAATCTCCCGCGGACAGCGCGCGGCAGCTCGTCACATTCCCGGACGGTTGGATGCCCGCCGGCGGCTCGGTTACTACGGGCAACAACGTAGATGCCTATCTCGACGCCAACGGCGATGACAAGCCCGACGCCACTTCCAATACAAACATGCAAAGCGGCCGGGCGTATAGCCAGGTCCAGATGTTCGACTTCCCTTTTGGCGACGGTTTGGCGGGACAGGATCCCAGGACCTTCCAGGCGGCGGCGGTAACCAACCTGTTCTATTTCGTCAACACGGCATACGACTACTTTTATGGCTTGGGTTTCAATGAGGCCTCCGGAAGCATGCAGAATAACAACTTTGGCCGCGGTGGCCTGGGCAACGACGCCGTATTGGCTGAAGCCCAACAGGGAAACGAGATCGACAACGCCGAATTCGCGCCGACCCCGGACGGCACGTCGCCCAGGATGCGCATCGGTATCTTTACCCGCAACACGAGCTCCAAGACCGACGATCTGGACGCCGACTTCGATGGCACCGTGGTCATTCACGAGTACGGCCACGGAGTCTCCAACCGGCTTGTGGGAGGCCGTACGAGCACGACCTGTCTCACCGGGATCCAGTCGAAAGCCATGGGAGAAGGATGGTCGGATTATTTCTCCATCAGCTTCTTCAACGACCCAGTAACCGGCGCCTACGTGGCCCAGAACTCGAAGATCGGCGTAAGGCGCCAGAGCTATGAGGGCTACACCTACACTTACGAGGACATCGGCAATCAGGGATACGAGGTACACAACGATGGGGAGATCTGGGCCGCGACCCTGTGGGATCTCCGCAAGACGCTGGGCCAGACGATCACCGACCGGCTGGTTATCAATGGTCTGAAGGCCACCCCCTGCAATCCCAGCATGACCGATGCCCGCGACGCCATCCTGGCGGCCGACCAGGCAGTAAACAAGGGCGCCAATCGCGCCAAAATCTGGCAGGTCTTCGCCAGGCATGGCTTGGGGTACTCCTCCGCGGGAACCGACGGTTCGAATTACTCGGGGACGATCTACAACGCCGCCTACGATCAACCTCCGGATCTTCAGACTGCTACGAATCCGGCAATCACCAGCCACCCGCTGAGCGTGCTTCCAGGCCTCGGCGACTTGTATTCGTACCGCGTGACCGCCACGAACCCGGCAGGAGGTACTCTGGCCTACACGTTGACTCAGGGGCCGGCACGGATGACCACCGATGCCGCGACGGGGCTGACACAGTGGACCGCCACCTTCACCGGAAAGCGCGTGAAGATCACCGTAACCGACGACAGGGGCGGACGAGTCGTGCATGGCTTCTTCGTGCCCGTTCACACCACGATCAGGACGGGCACCCCAGTGACCATTGATGGAGCGCAGGGCGACGTCGGCTATGCCGATGTCGTGGTCTCGGCCGGAGCACCGGTGTTCCAGCTTACGCTTCGTGGCGGCACCGGAGATGCGGACGTGGTTCTTGGCGATCCCTTCGGTTATGTTGCCGGTCTCTCGGCACGAGACGGGAACAACGAGACGATATCGGTGCCGACGCCCGCGGCTGGCCATTGGCAGATCCTTATCCCTGGAGTCAGAGCCTTTTCCGGCGTGGCGTTGGCAGCCTTGCTGGTCACGCCCACGCTTTTGGCCGGTAATGCCTCCCTGGGTGGTCTCAGCGCGGTCAAAGGCAGCGAGTCGTTTTATCGCGTGGTGGTGCCCCCCGGCGCCACGTCCTTTTCGGTTTCAACGAGCGGAGGATCGGGCGACGTCGCTTTACTTGTGAGAAAGGGCCAGCCAGCCGCGTGCCCGGAGTTTTATGGACAACCGTACTGCTTTTTCGATTTCGCATCCGCCCATACTGGCAATTCGGAGTCGGTGCAGGTAAGCTCCCCAGGCGCGGGCGATTGGTACATCGACCTGTATGCTTTCGACGATTACAGCGGTGTCACTCTGACCACCAGGATGGCGGCGCCGTCCAATCTGAACCTGAGTCCTTCGACGCTGGCCTTCACCGCGGCGGAGACAGGTCCGGCGCCTCCGGCCCAAACCATTCAGCTCTCCGGCGGCGGCACGTCCACTTACGATTGGCAGGCCCAGACTACCACAACCTTAGGGGGCAATTGGCTGCAGATCTCCAAGACATCCGGAACCGGTGACACGACTCTCACAGTGACTGCCAGCCCGGCGGGCTTGAAAACCGGCAACTACCAGGGAACGGTTACGGTGACTGCCCCGAGTCTTCCCGGCTCCCCGCAGAACATTCCGGTCACACTAACGGTAACTGCCAAACCGGTTCTCGCCGTGGCGCCCGCTAAACTGGCTCTTCAGACTGTTGCCGGTCAGGACCCGCCGCCGCAGAAGCTCGCGATTTCCAATGCGGGGGGCAGCACTCTGGCCTGGACGGTCTCAGCTACGAGTGCCGGCGGAAACTGGCTGCGAGTAAGCCCGGCCGCCGGTACTGGAAACGCTACGGTTCAGGTCTCGGCCAGCACTCAATCGCTCGCTCCTGGCAGTTATAGCGGGACGGTTACCGTGGCAGCCAGCGGGGCCGGAAACTCGCCCGCGCTCGTCGCGGTATCTCTCACGGTTGCGCCCGGGATTTCGAGTGGCGGCATCGCCGGCGCCGGCGGCAGCTTCCCAGCGGTGACCGCGATCTCGCCCGGCGCGTTGGTCGACATTCACGGCGCTCACTTCGCGCCCGCAGGTACGGCGCGTCAGGTTCAGCCCGAGGATCTGGTGGATGGCAACCTGCCGTCCAATCTTGCGGGCGTATGCGTGCAGGTGGGCGATCGGCGCGGGTTTATCACGTACGTCGATCCCGGTCGAGTGACCTTCCAGGTTCCCGCGGTTCCCACGCAGAACTACGCGGATATCCGGGTCATAGCCAATTGTGATGCCGCCAGCGAGCAGCGGAGCGCCGCTGCCCAAGCCTGGGTACAGGACGCCTCACCGGAGTTCCTGTTCTGGGTCCGGAACACGGATGGTAACAACCCCGTCAAAGCCGTTAACGCCGTGACCGGCGACAGTATTGGCCCCGCGGACCTCACCGGGAGTCTCTCCCTGTCCCCCGCAAAGCCGGGAGACGTCCTGGTCATCTACGGTGTGTCGTTCGGTCCCACGGATCCTGTGTTCGCGCCCGGCCAGCTTGTCAGCGGCCCCGGAGCCACAGTGACTCCTCCGGCTGTAAACCTTGGAGGAGTGGATCTCGACCCGTCTGACATCCTCTACGCCGGCGTGTGTGCGGGCACCTTCGCATGCTATCAGCTCAATATCCGGGTTCCTGCAAATCTGCCCGACGGAAACCTACCGCTGGCGCTCAGCTTTGGAATCTACAAGACGCCGCCGGGAGGGTTCATCGCGGTGAAGAACTGACGGGCGAGGCAGGCGGAAGCGCCTGCCCCACTAGCGTCCTACGGCCACCATTCGCTCCGGTTCGCGAGCGCGCTCATGGCGGCCGCGCAGCCGGATCATGATCGCGGTTACGCTCATGCTGACTACCGAACCGGCGAATCCCATGAACATGTCCTTGTGTGTGTCCCAGGGATCGCCTTGCAGGCTCAGGAAAGCATCGCCGGCGTCGGGACTGGCTACGACTGCCACCACTGCCTCGAGGATTTCGTAGGCGGCGCCCAAGCCCAAAGAAAAGACCACCGGTATCCACAGACTCCAGAAGCCGCGCAGATTGGCCTTCCGCATGAGCATTTCGCGCTCGGGATATGCCAGCAGCAACCCGAAGCCAAAGTGCACCACACGATCGTAATCGTTGCGGGTGGTGTGGAAGATCGCCCTCATCCATTCTCCCATGGGGACATTCGCGTACATGTGATGGGCGCCCCACTCGTGCATACACAGGTAGCAGCAAATGAGGATATACGAAAGATCCGACAACGGCAGTACGCGATAGGTGGCCATCAGCACCCCGACCAAGGCGAAGACCAACAGGTTTTCGAGCCACCAGTCGGCAACCATGATGGGGCGAATCGCCGAAACAATCCACACGATCAGAAAAATGCCGCAGAGGCGATGGAGGAGCCGATTGTATCGGAAAGGGATCGCCTGGGCAGTGGATGCGGTGGTCATCGGTGCAATGCTCCATCATAACCGAGCCTGGATCACAAAACACTTGACAGGGCAAACGGCTAGTGCTAAATTTTTAGCATGATGCTAGAAATTCAGCAGGAGCCCCGGCAATGAGCGCGCTAGGGGGCTTGAGCCGCAGAGAACGGCAGATCATGGAAATCCTGTATCAGCGCGGCAAAGCGTCGGCGTCCGAGGTCCGCGAAGCCATGGAGGACGCGCCGGGCTACTCGGCGGTGCGCGCGATGCTGCGGGTGCTCGAGGAAAAGGGACATGCCAAACACCAGGCGGAAGGTTTGAAGTATGTGTACGTGCCGGTAGTGGCGCGCGAGAAGGCCAAACGGTCGGCGGTGAAACATCTGCTGGATACCTTCTTCGCGGGATCGCCGGAGCAGATTGTGGCGGCGCTTCTGGACGTTTCCGCGACGCGGCTGACGCGCGAGGAGCTGGACCGCATGTCGGAAATGATCGAAAGGGCCAAGCGGGAGGAAAAATAAGATGTTGGGCTGGAACGAGTCGGCGTGGTTTTCGATTCTCATGAGCGCGGCGCTCAAGAGCACGGTGGTGCTGAGTGCGGCATGGCTGATGGCATTTTTGTTGCGGGGGCGGTCGGCGGCGGCGCGTCACCTGGTATGGACCGCGGCAACCGCTGCCGTGCTGGCGTTGCCGTTCCTGGCACTCTCCCTGCCGGTCTTACGGCTGCCCGTATCGACGGCCATCCTGCCGGTGAATACGGGACTGGTGTTTCGGGCGTTCGGCGTCGGCACGGCGGACGCTCCGTCCCAGCCGGCTGTTCCCGCTGGCAACCCCGCCGGCAGCGATGGTGGCCCGGCAGAGCACACGCCGTGGCCCAATGTGCGGCTCTGGTGCGTGTCGATTTGGGCCCTGGGGGCCGCGGCATCGTTCCTGAAGATGCTGGTGGCTTATACCGCCCTCTGGCGCACCCGGCGCGCCGCGCGGCCCTTCGACGATGGTGGGCTCACTGCCATGCTGGCGCAGGCCCTCGATATTCCTCACGGCGTGGCGGTGCTGGAAACCGGATCGGGCAGCATGCCCATGACGTTCGGGTTTCTGCGGCCCTCCATTTTCATGCCGGCCGATTCCGTGGGATGGAGCGACGAACGGCGCCGCATCGTGCTGTTGCACGAACTGGCCCACGTGCGGCGCGGCGACGCGGCCACGCACCTGATGGCGCGCACGGCCCTGAGTCTCAACTGGTGGAATCCGCTGGCCTGGATCGCCTGGCGCGAGTTTCTGAAGGAGCGCGAACGGGCCACCGATGACCTGGTATTGAGCGCCGGCGCGCGCGCTTCCGAGTACGCCAGCCATTTGCTGGAAGTGGCGCGCTCCCTGCAAGCCGCGCCCATGACCGGCTGCGCGGCGGTGGCCATGGCGCGCAGGTCGCAGTTGGAAGGGCGCCTGCTGGCAATCCTGGATTCGCGGGTGAACCGAAAACCGATGCGGGGGACGGCGCCCATCCTGGCGGCGCTCGTGGCGGCCGTGTTGGTGGCTCCGTTCGCGGCGGTGCGGGCGCAGAGCCAGCATGAGCAGGTGATCGCGCCGGAGATCGACGCAACCATCCGAGCAGCCAATTCCCAGAAGAATCACGAAATCCTGGAGCAAGCCGCGGCGGTGTACGAGAATCTGCGGAAGTACGAGGTGGCGCAGACGCTGCTGCAATCGGCGCTGACCATCCGCGGCGAAGTTTCCGGCCAGCAGAGCGCCGCCTATGCCGCCGGCCTGGTGAAGTTGGGCGATCTGGCGGCGAAGCGCAACCAGCCAGCCGAAGCATTCGCGTTCTACACCAAGGCGGTGTCGCTGGGCGATCGGCCGGAAGTGGCGCCTGCCTTGGTCTATCTGGGAATGCGGGCCTACGGCAAGCGTGACTATGCCCAGGCTACCGATCTTCTCCAGCGCGCGCTCAACGCGGCCCCGGCGGGACCTCAGGCAGGCCCCGCGTTGACCTGGATGGCGGCGGTGCGCGATGCCCAGGCGGGCGGCGCCGAAAGCGCTGAGCCGTCACTCCGTTTCAGAGTGGAGACCGTCTGGAACAGCATCACCTCCAAGTACGATCCGCTCATGTCGGCCGAAGTCGAACCCCTGTTACAGAAGGCCCTGGCCGCGGAAGCCCCGGACTCCCTGGATGCGGCTCTCACCATGGAACTCTATGCCCGCTTCCTGCGCCAGCAGAAGCGGGACGGCGAGGCGGCGCCGCTTGCGAATCGGGCCGCGGAGATCCGCAGGAACAAGCTCGCCATGGACCCAACCATGGTCGTGGCCGGGCCGGCGAGAACCTCCAATGCGTACCGCGTGGGGGGCGGAGTGACTGCACCGACGGTCCTGTCCAAGCAGGAACCCGCGTATACCGAGGAGGCGCGTGCTGCGAGATACCAGGGCACGGTGCTACTTTACATCGAGGTGGGGCCCGACGGCCGGGCTCAGAACATCCGTGTCCAGCGGAGTTTGGGCCTGGGGCTCGATGAGAAGGCGATCGAAGCCGTGAAACAGTGGCTCTTCAAGCCGGGCATGAAGGACGGCCAACCAGTGACCGTTGCCGCCACCATTGAAGTGAATTTCCGGCTCCTGTAGGTCTCAGGTGAACCTCCTCGGCGATCTCTCCTTCGGGCTGCGGACCTTGCGCCGCAGCCCCTGGTTCACCTTGGTAGCGGTGCTGACACTGGCGCTCGGCATTGGCGCGAACACGGCTCTGTTCAGTGTGGTGAACGCGGTTCTGCTGCGCTCGTTCGGGTACGCCGATCCCTGTCGGCTGGTGCAGATTTCCGGGACCAACAAGAAAGGGCAGGGGACGGGCGTCTCTATTCCCGACTTCCGGGTCTTCCAGGCGCGGGCGCACTCGTTCCAGCAGATCGGGACCACGCGGCTCCAGACCTTCACACGATGGGGCCGCACC
The DNA here is from genome assembly GCA_020073365.1 of Terriglobia bacterium. Taxonomy (GTDB): domain Bacteria; phylum Acidobacteriota; class Terriglobia; order Bryobacterales; family Bryobacteraceae; genus JAIQFL01. Next base: position 9,616 of record JAIQFL010000315.1, read on the forward strand.
AGCCCGAGAACCTGTACGGCCAACTGGCGGCCCCTCAGTTCACTCGGCGTTTTCCGCGGATCCGCGGGTGGTTGTGGCCCTACCTGGGGTACACGCGGAAATCGTCGAAATAGGTGACCGAGTCAGCCACGGTCCACAGGCCAACGCTGCCCGAACCCGAAAACGTATTGTCCTCGCCCTGCAGGATCCGGCGGTGATCCACGTATACCTGAAAACGGTTGCCGCGAGCGGAAACCTTCAGAATGCTCCAGCCATTGATCGGTATGTCGTGTTTGACACCGGCCAGGACCTGGGACGGCCGGCCATTCTCGACTTTATACACCGACACATTGTTCTCGCGAGCGTTGGCGCGCACGAGGTAGTAGTTGTTCTCATCCCGGTAACGCCACACCAATCCACCGCCCTGGCTTTCGCGGCCCCCGATTGGTTTGATCCGCACGCTGACGTCGCCATCCCGCAGTCTCACGCGGTCGAGGATGGCCAGCGGCGAACGGTTGAGGGTAGGATCGTTGGAAACCTGCGCCAGGACGTACGGCTGCGTGGGCGCCGACTGGTCTTTTCGAATCTCCCACTGGGGCGGACCGCCCCGGTTCGACATAGTCACGGTCCATCCCGGAGGCACCTTGCCCAGCGGCGCGCTATCGAAGTTGATCACGGTTCCGGTCGAAGCACCCAACCCGAAGGCGAACAACCAAGTTAAAGTCTTCATACTGTCGGCTTCCACGCGATGGCGCGGGAGTATTTCACCCTTACTTTCAATTCTAACGCAACGTCAGGAGTCTCTGTCCCGGTCTTAACTATAGTTAGCAACACCACGTTGGGGACGCTATCTGTCTGCAATGGGCGGGCCGGCCATTGGCCAGTCCGGCCCCAGCGGCTGAGCGCGGCGCCGCCGGGTCACAGTGCACGTCGGAGTCCCGATCCACTTCCTACGCCGGCCGTAGGGAATGGACGACGACAGAACATCTCATGACCACGGAACAACGCCTAAAACGCACAGAAGACAACCTTGACAAACTGACCGGCGTAGTCGCCAGCAGCATCATTGCACACGACAGCCAAATCGATTCGCTCATAAAGATCGTCGAGCAGCAAGGCCAGCAAATCGCCGATCAGGTGCGTCAGTGGCAGGCATATATAAACACCCTGCCCCGCCATTGAGCCACTTCTTACGCCCACTACCCACTGAAGAGCCAGAGCCATCGCCCGCGCGTAGCGCTGCTCCCAACGTGAGATCCCGCCTGTGGGCCGCTGTGGGGGTTTCCTTTCACCCGCTGCCGGGAGCGATGCTGCCCAAGATCTCCCCCGCCAGCGTGTTCAAGCTATTGGTCATGCGGTCTGCCTCCACGTTCACCAGGGCGTAGCGGTCCACCTGCGGATCGCCCGAGTGCAGCAGGGCGCGGTGGTCCTCCCGCAAGTCGGGCAGGTCGGCCGGCGCGATGGAGGCGCCACGCAAGGCAGCGGCCAGGTAGTAGAGCGTCACATCCACGTGGTTTGAAAACGCGCGAAATTCATCGCGGGCGGGAACTGGACGGCTGCGGACCAGGCCCGCCTCCAGTGACATCACCGCGTGGATGAAACGGTTCGAGTTCGCCAGCATGCGATCGAGCTTGCTCACACGCCCTGTGGAAACTCCGGGTTCGGCGGCCAGCCGCGCGGCGGAAGCCTCGGCGTTGGAGCGCGCCAGCCTGGCTGCCTGGCGGGTGCGATCCAGTTCCGTGGCCAATGGCGCATCGGGATGTAAATACGCATCGCGGACCGCTTGAAGGTACATCCGATACCCTTCCAGCATGCGGGCCAGAGCTTCGGGGGCCTGGGTTCGCTCCCATGTGGGCCACAACTGGTACGCCAACAGAGCGATGGCGCCTCCCACCAGCGTATTGAGGCCTCGGGCGACAATCACTGGGCCGGGCGCGATTCCGGTAGCCGCGAACATCAGGACCACCAGGGCGGTGAGATTGATCGCGAAGATGCCATAGTTCGCGGGGCCGAAGCAACGCAGCAGGAAGGCAAACAGCGCGATAAGCGCCACTTCGACGGCCCTGGCCGCCGGCAACACGTAAAAGAGCGCGGTAGACAGACCCAAGCCGATCAAGGTTCCCACGATCCGCAGGACACCGCGGCTGAAGGTGGTGGTGAAGTCGGGCCGCAGCACGATCGCGATGGTCATCGGCAGCCAGTAGGGACGCTGCCAGCCGACTCGCTGGGCCACGCATTCGCCAAACGTCAGCGAGACCGCGAGCCGGATGGCATGGCGGAAGACGGCCGAGTCCAGGTGCAGATTGGCGCGGAGAACAGCCAGGGCGCTACCGATCCGCAGACTCCAGGGCTTGGCAGCCTCGCGCTGCTCGAATTGCGTGCTGCCCGCCGGAGTGGCATGAGACGCCAATTCCATCGCGGATCGGAGCTGCCCGGCCACCGCGTCCAGTTGCCAGCGGGCATCGCGCAACATCCCCGACAAGGCTGGCGTAGGGTTCCGCCGGCGCAGCGACTCGGCCAGGGCGCGCAGTTCCTCAAAGTCGCCAGGATGGAAGTGCGCCGGTGCCAGTTCACGGGCCCGCAACGAGTCGCCAGCGGATGTCAAGACACGGCCCGCGATTTCCAGGCAGCGCTCCAGAGCCGCGGCTTCCGGCGCGGCGCCATCTTCACGGCCGATGCGTATGCGGAGCCGTGCCAGCGTCAGAAGCGCCAGCCGGATGCGCTCAGCCTGGCTGAGCAGGGCGCGATAACGTTCGGCCTCGATGGAGTGGACTCCGCCAAGAGCCGCCAGGGTGGTCTGAGCCTGGGTCATCTGTGCACTGGCGGGCGGAGCCTCGGTGACCCGCGGGCCGGCAGGGGCCGCGCGGGCGAGTTCCAGGTACAGATCCGCCAAAGCGCGCCGCTCCGGCTCGTAACGGCGAAACGGCCAGAGCGCCAGGGCCAAAGTGGTCTGGAGCAACGCTCCGCCCAGAGCCGCCAGGGCCGAGAGCGCTGCCTGCCGGGCCGTCATCGCCTGCGCCGAGTACACGATCAGCGTGACCAGCGACACGTTGGCGATGTCGGTCGCCTCCGTCCCCAGCGCCACCATCATTCCCGCCGCGAAACCGCAGGTCCCCGTCAGCAGTACCGTGAGCGCCTGGTGACGGCCGCACACCCCGCCGGCAAACACGGCCAGCGCACAGAACAGACTGGCGGTCAACATGCGGCGCAGCCGGTGCCGATAGGGGTCGTAACCATCGGAGAAGGCCACGTTGAGCGCCCCGCTGGCGCCGATCAATCCACTGGTGGCGTGTCCCACAAGAACGCCGATGCCGAGTGGCAAAGCCACACCCAGGGCATTGCGCAGCGCCAGCCACGGCAGAACTTTGGCGGATTCATATCGGATCACGCCCCGCCAGAAGGGCGTTGGCGCAAGGGCTGGCCCAGGTGTCATTGCATTCAGGATAGGCGAGAAGGCCGGACTTGGCGCGAAGTGGGGCGTCCAAACCCGGATCGGAGATCGGCGCGCAGGGGAGAGAGGAAGGGTGAGCCGCCGGGATGATTGGTGGCGGAACTGACCGCCGTGATTGGTAACACAGTTTGCTTTTGGGCAGAGGGTGATTCAAGGTTCGTGGGGTTCTCCCGATAAGAGGGTTGAGCTGAGCGGAGGATAGGGCAACGCAGGGATGCGACCCGAGCGCCGACTCAGAGGCCGAGATGGCCATCGAATGACGAGTCGGCTCTCGTCGAACTCTCCCAGTTCGTAGAAGCTGAACCAGACTCGCCACTTTCCCTCGGCCATCGGCTCCAGCCCAATCGGCTCTCCCCTCAGGGCCCGTCCGACAAAGACCACCGCTCGGTTCCATCGAATTTGTCCACCTTTGCTCACCAGACGAACTGCGAAGTCACTGGGATATTCCACCGGGCGGAGGCGGCTCCGGTAAGGTCGAGGTGAATCCTGATAACATTCACCCGGAGTTTTGCCTTTCAATGCCTCATGCGGTCGTTCCTCGTTATACTCTTGACGAAACTCATCGAAGGCCTTTTGCTGCTCCCGAAGATTGGCCCTCGGCGGTCGCGCCGTCTCCTGTTTCAATGTCCGATGCATGCGTTCGTGCCGTCCGTTTTGTCCCGGCTTGCCTGGTTCGATTCTCTCCGGACGGATCCCCAACTTGATCCACCACACGCTTAGTTCCGACAATCCCCCAATTCCTACGCTGGCAAACGGCGCCCCGTTGTCGATGCGAATGCGTTCCGGCAACCCGTGTTCCCGGAAGGTCGCCTCAAACAGCGGTTTGGTATGCCCCACATCCGGATGCTTGGCTGCCTGACACCGCAAAAGCAACCGGCTGTAAGCATCCGTGATCGTCAAGGGGTCGCAACGGCTCCCGTCTTGACATCGAAACCAGCCTTTGAAATCAGCACACCAAACCAGATTCGGTCCTTGGGCATGCTTCAAAGGCTCGCTGTTAGGCGTCGCCTTCGGCCGCCTCTTCTGGGGCACAGCCAAACCATGCCGTTGCACGATCTCCCCGATCGTGCTGGGCGCCGGCCACCGGATGTCAGGAGCGGTTCGGTCCAGCCACGATCGCAGCTTCACCGGGCCCCAGTGTGGATGCTTCCCTCGCGCCTCCACAATCGCGTCCTCGACCTTTTCCAACACTTGCCGGGGGTTATGATGCGGCGCATGCGAGCCATCCTTCAACGCGTTGATTCCCCCTGATTCGTACCGGCCCAACCATTTGTACCCCGTTTTCCGACTGATCTCGAAGCGCCGACAGACCTCGGCCATGCTCCATTCCTGGCTCTTGCATTCCTCGATGAACTGCAAGCGCTCATCTACCACCGACGTCTCCATCCAACTCACACTTCACTCTTCGGAGATCGGCGAAAAATCGTTAACCCTGTATGGCGATTATTGTGTTACCCATCTCATCGGCCCATCTGTTACCACTCACGCCGGTTGGTACCTGTCTGAGCGGCAAGCACCAGTGCTTGCGCCACGGGCTTGGCCCTCAGCCTTCGCGCACGGGCGCTCAACGGATCTCCATGCCGAGATGGATGTGATCGAGAAGCCTCTCGGCCACGGTCGGCTTCCCATCCAGTTCGCGGTTGTGTCGCCTGCCATAGGTATAATCGCCGATGAACCAGCCCAGGGCGGAACCCGCCACTACGTCGCCGGGAAAGTGCTGCCGCGCACCCACTCGGGCCACCACCACAGTGGATGCCAAGCCATAAGCAAGAATCGGGATGATCCGCGGGTGGGGATATTGATGCGCGATCACCGACGCCATTGCCCAGCTACTGATGGCATGTCCCGAGGGAAAGCCGGAACTAAATCGCGTTCCGGGACTATCCTCAAAGTGGCCGTGGCCGTCGCTTTCGAGCGGGCGAGCGCGGTCGGCAGCGAGCTTGACACCTTCCACCACGAGGTTACTGTCGATCAGAGCCTCAAAGCAGAGCAACCCCGTTTCGCGGAACCTCTCCTGGTGGGTAGGGGTTCCGATGAAGTAGAACCCGGCACTCAGCGGTATTAACGTGTACGCCGCGCCGAAGCGCGACCCCCACGTGCTCACCGACACCTGGCTCGATGAGTTGGGTAGCTGGTTCACCGTATGCCGATCGGTGGCGATCACGGCCGCGGTCGCGGCACCGAAGATTGCCCAAAGCTTGATGTCCTTTTTCGCGGTATGAAAGGGACTGGTCCAGATTGCCTTCTGGTCCTGCAAAATATACTTGGGCATCCGTACAAATGGATGGAAATAGCCGGTTCCGTCCCAGAGGTCTTTCTGTTTGATGGCGGGAGGTCCGGGTTTCACCTCGACGGTTGAGCGGTGGGCCTCGCCCTGCTGGTCCTCACTCGCCTTGGGCTGCTGTTCCGCCGCCGGCTGGTCTTTCGCGGGACCCGGAACAGGCGTCTGGCCAAGCGCGGCAGAGACCCCAACAAAAAGGATCGTCACCAGTAGCTTCATTTTTTCTCTTCCTCACCTCTCGAAATCGTCTGGCACGCGGCTTGCCGTTCGGCCAGCGAACCACATCACAAAGGCGCGAAAGATCTCGTTGGCAGGCGGTTTGCATTAACACAGAATCGTGATATCCGTTCTTGAGAAACTGCGGATCCATACAAGTAGGGCCGTACTCTTTGCGTGTGGTCTATTGATCACGACCCAAATGTTATTGGCACAACCTACAAATCCGGCCGACAGAGACGAACAGGCAGCGACCGCGGGCAGAGCAGCACAAGACCCGAACACAGCCGATCGAGCAGCGCCCAACACGCCCGCGGCGAGCGCGCTACCGGCCGTCCAGCCTCTGTTCACACCCATGACAGAGAGCCAGAGGCTGGATCGATACTTGAGGGACACCTTCAGCCCGACATCATTCGTGAGCAGCGCAGCCAACGCGGGAATCGGCCAATGGAGGAATCGTCCCCGCGAATGGCAACAAGGCGGCGAAGGCTACGGCAGGCGCTATGCCAGCTCCTTTGCGGAACACATCGTGTACCAAACCATGATGTTCGGCGCGTCGAGTGTATTGCATGAG
>JAIQFL010000316.1 GCA_020073365.1 Terriglobia bacterium
GGCGGACGAAGGGGAGGACTGGAATCAGGTTTTGCAGAATGCCCGAACTGGATCAAACTGGCCTTGCCAAACAGCCAGCCGGTAAGGTAAAACAGGTCTGTCCAGGATGATGGTCCGTTGGCCGGTTTTGAAGTGACCCTCTATGGCCGGTTTTGAAGTGACCCCCGAGGCCGTAAGGACAGTTATGAATGCGCCAACCGGCACCACGGGTGCAAGGAGCCAATCTTCCGCTCGGTTGAGGTTGATGAAGAAATCGGTCTCAATGCCGTGTTGTACCTGACCGACCAAAAATTTCTGCAAGCCGAAATCAAAAAAACCCAAAATGAGGAACACATTACGGAAGCCAGGATGGCGGTTCGGATTGGCGAAAAAGCCGTTGATGAAATCGAGAAAAAGCGTAAACGGATTCTGGCAGCAATCGAGAACACGGATGATGCTTCCCTGTCGGATAGGCTCAAGGAATTGAATGGTGACCTTGCCAACGCCAAAGCGAGGGTACGTAACGCACAAGCGGAAATTTCCGATGTTGGGCAGGCGGACATCGAAGCCATGGCGCGGAAGATCGCGCTGGATTTTTCCGGATTCATGGAGATGCCCATGGAGCGGAAAAAGGCGATTCTGGCGTCATATGTGGAACGGCTGACGATAAGCCGCCACGAGGCCACGGATGCTCTACAGGTGTCCTTCAAGGTCAAGGCTGCGTATCCGTCTTCTGACGAAGCCGGAAGAGATCCGGCACCTGAAGAAGTTTTGGATGCACCTGCGAAGCCGCAACGCCGCAAAAAGTGCAAAAACACAGGCGCTTGGCTGGTGGATGGCGACAAGATCAGACCTTCCGGCAGTATGTCTTCCTCCGACTGTCGGAAGACAGTTGGTACCAAATCTGAAAGTCCATCTTCAAGAACTTCCTGGATGCGCGCGTCCAGTATGTGATTCTGCCGGTGGCGCAGAAGATTGATGGAGCCGGCACAGGCCGCCAAGGCAACTGCCGAAGGCTACATGGCAGGCACGCTCCTGCACGAAATCGCGCACGAACTGGGACCCGAATTCGCGCGCCAGAATGGCCGACAGGTGGATATCAATGAGGCCATCGGTCCGCCCTACGCGGGGCTGGAGGAGGCCAAGGCGGACGTGGTGACGGGACGCCCCCCGGCGTTTTGGGCCGCGAGCCACGCCGCACCCGCCAGCAACACCGCGGGCAAACCAGCGATTCGAACCGCGCGTTTTGCGATCGTGGTTTCCAATGCGAGGAGCAGTATAACAGAGGCGGCGCGCGCAGTTTTGGGAGCGGGCTTTCAGCAGGCTGAACGGCTGCCCCACCCCACACCCGGTTCCGACCGCGTTGGGGCCCTGCCCCACCGAGCTACGCAGCGTTCAGGCGGGTGAGCAGGTCCTGGATCTTCTGGCGTTCCTCTTTCGAGGGGTTGTTTCTTAGCGCCTCCTGGCACTCCTTGACGGCGCGCGGCTTGTCGCCCTTCTGGTTCAGCGCCATGGCCAGGTGGTAACGGTAGGTAGCCTGATTCGGATGGGCGGCTACCAGTTCCTGGAAGATCCGGACGGCATCGTCGCTGAGGCTTTTCTTGAGGTAGATCCAGCCCAGGGTGTCGGAGACTTCCGCCAGGTTGGGCACCAACTGCTTGGCGCGCGTTGCCTTGGTCAGCGCGTCGTCCAGATCGCCGTTGTGCTCCGCCAGCAGAAACGCCAGATTGTTGAGCGCGACGGCGTTGGCAGCATCCAGTTTGATGGCGGCCTCGTAGACCTGTTTGGCCTCCTGGGGGTGCCCCCCTTGGTCAAAAGCCAGCCCCAGGGTGGTCAGCACCGCGCCGTTCTCCGGCATCAGCTCGCGGGCCTTCTGCAGGACGGGGATGGCGTTGGCCTGATCGCCCTTGCGGCGGTAAGTCTCTCCGAGTAGCAGGTAAACCGAGCCGCCTTCGCGGGATTTCTTATCCATGGCGCCGATTACCTTCTGACACTCCGCGATCGCCAGGTCATACTTGCCCACGCGCAAAGCGGCCTTGGCCAGCGTCACGCGGAACTCGAGACGGTTGGGCGCCTTGTCGGCTTCGCTCTGCAACAACTGCAGCGCCTCCTCCGTCTTGTTTTGCGCCATATCGGTTTCAACAACACCGAGCAAGCCGCGAGAATTGGCGGGGTTCAACAGGTACGACTTCCGGAAACTGGCTTCGGCGTCCTTGAACTTGCTCTCCGCCAGATTCACTACACCCAGTTGGAAGAAGACGTCCGGTGAATTGGGATTGGTCTTCGCCATGTCGTCCAGACGGCTCCGCGAATCGGCGAATTTCTTCTGGCCCATCAGGGCCGCCGATTCGATCAGGCTCGCGTTTACGTTGCCCCGGTCCATGGCGAGAACCGTCTCGGCGGTCTTCAGCGCGGTATCGAATTCGCCGCGCGACACCTGCAGTTCGGCTAGAGCCAACCGCGCCATAATGTAATCGGGCCGCAGCTCGATGGCCTTCTGGAACATCTGCCGCGCCAATTCCCCCTGGCCCAGCGCGGCGTGCGCGCGTCCCAGATTGAAGCGGGCCACGGCGTTATCCGGCGCGCGCGTCACCACGGCCTGCAAGTCCAAGATCGCGCGGTTGATGTCGCCTTTGTCCAACAGGAAAGACGCGGCCAGGCCCCGCGCATCGTTATCGTTGGGATCCTGCTTCAAGATCTGCGAGTTGCGTTCGGCCGCCTCGCTCTTCTTGCCCTGCCGCATCAACACCTCGATGATGCGCTTCTGGTATATGAGCTTCCTCTTGGGGTCCTTGGCCACGCCCTCGGTGTATTCCTTGATGGCCGCGTCTCCGTCCCCCAGGCGCAAATTGAAATCGCCCACTACGATATAGGCATTGTCGAACTCCTTGGCGTGGGACTTGATCTGCTGCAGAACCGCCATCATCTCGGTGTTGCGCCGCTGCAGAGAATAGTGCAGCGCCAGCATGGTGAGGTAATCGAACTGTTTCGGATTGTTTTGGAATCCCTGTTTCAGGAGCTGTTCGCCTTCTGCGGGCTTCCTTTCGAACAGATACAGCTTATACAGTTCCGCGTAGGTCTCCATGCGGGTTTTATCCCGCTCCAGGATCTGGCGGTAAAGCTGCTCCGCGCCGGCGTAATCGCCTTTCCCGGCAAGGGCCCGCGCCAACTGCATTTCCACTCCCGCCTGCCGGGGCTTGATGGCATCCGCCTTACGGTACTCCGCAATCGCCGTTTCGAGCAGCAGGGCGCCCTCCTCTTTGCGGAGGGTATTGAATGCGGCGAGCGCCTCGGAGAATTTCAAATCGCCGGTCAGGCGGTGGCCGTCGAAGGAATTGGGATCCCGCTGGAGCAACTCTGTGCAATAGCCCTCGACTTCATCGCTGAATTCCTTCTTATGTTGCGCTGCAAATGCAAGGATGAGGATCTCCGAAGCCTTCACCGTGGCATCCCAATGTTCCGGCAGATCCGGGCGAATCAGCTCCTTGGCGCGCCGGAACGCAAACACAGCCGGGACCCACGAGTTTAACTTGAGCTCCGCCAGACCCAACCTGTAGTAGGCCTGGCCGAACTTCATGTCCTTCGCAAGGGCATTCTTGTACTTGATCCTAGCTTCCTTGTAGCGACCCTTCTCGAAGTACTTGTTGCCGCTCTCCAAATAGCGCTGCTTCACGACGTTGGGATCGCGGCTGCACGACGCCAGCGCCAGCATCGTCATCAAAACAGTTGCAGCAATTCGTATGGAACGCATGGAACCTCACACCACCGATTACTAACACTTTATGCCAGACGCGCAACCCGCGTCATATACTCTGAGCTGGAATGGCCGGAGCCGAGCCATTCTAACCGGCTTTCCACTAACGAAGTGGGGCAAAGGGGCAAGCTGAAGCACGCCCTACCAGAAGCTCAGTCGACATACACAACCGCCGCGGTAGGGCCGGTTGTCGGGTTGCTCACCCCACCAATCCGCACTGTAACTGGTAGCGCGTCGCCTTTCAAGTGGGTGCCGGGTATCCTGCAATTGATTTGGTATACGCCGATCAGGTTGGGGGCGAGCCCACTCCAGTCCACGATGACCGCCGCGTCCCTGATGAGGGGGTTTCCGAAGAATAGCTGGACCGGCGCGGTAACCGCGAGGGGGTTCGAAGGAGAGGGGCTGCCCGTCGTTACCTTACCGCCCGTGGTAGTCCCCAATCCGGTTGCATAGATGGTCAGGGGCTCATCCCGCGAGGCGGGATGAGCTTTGTTCACGCGGGTGCCGTCTTTGTGCAGAATCGCAGGTCCCTGGGCATCGAAAAAGATGGCCGGAGCGTATTTGGCAACGGTTACGGTGACGGAAGGGGAGGCGTCCTGGTTGGCAGTCGACCGCACCACCAGCGGATACCGGCCGGCCGCCAGAGTAAACGGCAACTGCGCGTTGATCTGTGAGCCGGAAGTGGCCAGCAGCGGAATAGGCGCGTTATTCAGGGTTACGCAGGTACCGCCGAGGATGGCCGGCAGCGGTGTTCCAGGGGCGCCGGCAGCGGCCGCCAGGTTCTTTCCGAAGATGGAAATCAGCCCACCCGGCGCCATGCCAGTAGTGAAGTTGGCGCTGTTCGTCGCGGGAGTGCCGGCCAGTTGCGGAGCGCTCTGGGCGGCTGTGGCGGCGCTCAGGGGGATCACGCTCAGGCCGGAGGCGGTCAGCATATAGGCGGTGGCACCCGAAGGGTCGAGGGCCATGGTCCGGCCGTTGATGTTGACGCGGGCCGTGCCGGTGACCACCGCCAAGGGGCCTTCCAGCGCGTTGGCGGTGGCCGTGGTTCGCTGGGTCGCCAGATCCACCACCTCGATCAGCCCGGCGTCCGTCGGAGCTACGGCGGCGCTGGCACGCAGGGGCATGGAGAATCGCGCAAAACTCTGGGCACCCACCGCCGCCACCGCGGCAACTGGCCGCGAAACCGCGGGCGTGGGCGACCCGCCTCCACCACCCGCCCCGCTGCCGGATCCCACGGAGGTGAGCGCCTGGTTCAGCACCTGATCGCCGGTCAGGAAGTACTGCCCGTTGGGTCCCGCGGCAATGGGTCCGTAGTAACCCGCGATGGGTGTCGGAATTACCTGCCGCGCGCTCACAAAATCGTCGATGCTGGAATCATAGAGAAAGGCAATCCCAGTCCCCGACAGCAGCAGCACGAAGGCTCCCTCCGGAGTGGAAGCCATGGTCTGGGGGCCGGGAACGGTACGCACGGTCCCGAAGACATTGGTGTTCAGGGCCCGGGGCACTAGAGTGTTCGCCACGATTTTCCACAAGGTCCCGTCGGACATCAGGACCTGCGGACCCCGCTGGCTGGACGCCATCACCAACGGCGTGATGACGGCGAAACTGGCGTTGAAGGGAATCGGCGGATAGTTCACCCGCCCCACCGCGGCGCCCTGGGTCAAATCCACGATGCTGATGGTCTCGCCGCCGCTGTTCGCCACGTAGAGCGTATTCCCATCGTTTCCGAACGCCATGGACTGCGGCAACTGCCCGACGCTGATGGGGGCGAGCAACTGCTGCTTCTGCATATCGAAGACTTCGATACGGTTCAGCCCCGGGTTGGCGATGTAGAGCCGTTGGCGCGCCGCATCGGCCAGCATATCGGTCAGGCCCGTGTTGGTGGCGCCGATATCCATGGGGATGATGGTCCCGCGCGACTCGGAATTGCGATTGTTCTGGAAAACCCGGACGGTGGGCACGATATTGACCGCTTCGGGCGATTGAATCAGCAACTGGTCGGGAGCGGCGGTCCCGATGGTGCGGGCGGCGGCGGCGTTGAATTGCGCGGTGACATCCCCTCCATACGGCCGGTTGGTTACGCGCACCGTAGTGGAGGTGGCGGTGGTGGTAAGCACCTGCACGGTCGCGATCAGGGTCCTGGAGCCCGCATTGCGGACGGGGATCACGGCGGAGTTCTGGGCGGCGGTGACGCCGCACTGGTCGAAGGCCAGCAGCGCCACGTAGGAATCCGGGAGGGCCAGAGGCGATTGCGGGAGCGTGCCGATGGGCAGCACCATGAAGCCCGACTGCGAGATGGCATAGATGGTGGAACTGTCGGAGCTGACGACCATCTTCCCGCCCAGGTTTTCGGGAAGCTGGACTCCCAACTGGATGAGCAGGTTATCGGGAGTGTTGAACAGCAGTTGGGCGGTGTTCGACTTGGCCGCGGGATTGGCCACCGGCACGATATTGTAGGCCGTAATCAGCGTCAGGCCGGCGGCAGTCTGGGCATACACAGCGCCGCCCTGAACCGTTTGAGTGTTGAAAGTGGCGGTGGCGGGGAAGACAAATGGCGAGTTGATGGTGCTCTGCTGCGCCAGGACCAGCATCGAGGAAGTTTCGAACAGCATCGGTCCGGTGAGGAACCGGGAACCGTCCGGCGAGACCGCCAGCACGGGAGAAATCGCCGGAACGGTACGGCTGGCGAGCACGGTGGATGAATTCACATCGAACACGAAGGCGGTTCGCGTGGCGGTCAGTTCATGCACCCCGACGATAGTTCGGCCGTCCGGCGAAGCCTGGAGCCGGGCGTGGCTGGCCAGCGCCATGACGCCGCCAGGAGGGGGCAAGGCAGGCGCTGAGGGCGCTCCGGGGGCGATGACGATCACCTGGAGGGCGTGGGCCGCGTCGGCCGCGGGATCGAAGGTAGTCAGAACCTGCTGGCCCGTACCGGTTCCGATGGTGCTGATCAAGACCTTCTCATTGAATCCCACCGCCACACCTTCGGGGCTGGCTCCCAAGGTAACGGAGCGTGCGGAGAAGGTGGCCGAGGTCAGGTCGATGACATCCAGCGCGGAGGCTCCGTAGCAGGCCACGTAGAGCGACTTGCCGGATCGCGACATGGTGATGGCCAGAGGGGTGGCGTCCGTCCGGATGGTGGCGGACAGCCTGGGCGGACTGGTGCTGGTAGTGTAGACTTCCACCTGGTTTGAGGCGGTGTTCACCACGTAGAGCCGTTTGCGGGCCTCGTCCAGGGCGAGGTCGGCTAGAGGTTGCGCGTGTGCCACCACGGTGCCAAAGGTGGCGCCCAGGGACGGAATAGCAATGAGAAAAAGGACGAGCAGGGGCCTGAGTACAGACATCGGTAGGACCAATATAACCCATGGCAGGAGGCGAAGTTGCGGGAGGCCTCCTGTTCTCCATATCCGTGTCCATGGAGCCGAGGCCCCCAGTCGTGCATGAAACGATCTCCCGCTGAACGACACTCTAAATCAGGAGCATTCCGTGAGCGTAATCTCCGCGTCCGTAGGAAAGTTCGACCATGGCGCCCGGCAGTGTCACAACATCCCCAGCGACCAGAGCATTGTGATTTCACTGCTCAACCGGGTCGGTCGTGCCCAGGGCGGGCGGCGGGAGGATCCGTTGCCCAACAATCCTCGATGGGGTGTGGCTTCGCCCGCTTTGTACGAGGCGATCCTGACATTTCAGCGGACCAACAGGCTCTCGGTGGATGGCCATGTCGATCCGGGCGAAGCCACCCTGCGTAGACTGGATGAATTGGCAGCGGGGCCACTCCTACCCACCGTGCGCACCGACGACCTTCCGGAGTCTATACGGCGCAACCCCGATTACGTCGAACGCCGGGTACAGGGGGTCGGTATCCTCGGCCTGGGCGGCCCCTTTCGCATGGATATCGGCCTCGACGCGAATATGATGCCCACGCGAAGCTTTTTCATGGACCGGTCGCGCTTCAACCTGGTTTCCGATCCGTTTACCGGGAACGCCGAGATCGCCCTCACCGGCATCTATCCATCCGAAACCCAGGCGCTCGCGGCGGTTCGTGGTTCCGGGCTGAACCGGACAGGGTACGTGGTCTACGCTCACTATCGGGGTGCGGAGAACATCATCTTCCCGACGATCATGTCGGCGACCACCACGCCGGCCCTCATCAGGGCGTTGCGGCTGGCCGTGGACGACGAAGCGCGATATGCCCAGGCCGCCTCCAACCTTTTGATAAGGGCCTTCTTCACACTCGCGGGACTCCGCTACTTGCCGGTTGCGGCGGAGGCCAGCGCTCCGGCTGCCGCGGGTGATCTCCAGGCGCTCCGCCAGACCGCCCAAGCCCTCCTCCGCAACCAGCCCGCCGGCCGTGCGGTAGTAAACCTGGCTGGGACCGGGGAAGTATCCGGTGCGATCAACGTCAATGTTCTGAGTGCGCAACAGGTCAGCAGTGTTCCGAACCTGATTCGCTCCGGAGCAGAGACGGTGGGTGAGATCTTCCCCCGGGCTTCCGTGGACCGAATCGTTTCCAACGACGTCGTCTTCGGACAGGTCAACTGGGCAACCACCGCCAGAGGCTGCTTCACCATCCTGCGGCCGGGCGGGACGGTGAGCATCGCTCCATACGCCGGGCAATTGGCCGAACATCTGGAGGCCATCGCGACAGCACTGCGGAGCGCTGGCTTTCGGGACGTGGCGATTGAGGCGGGACATATCGTTACCGCTGTCAGGCCTTAATTCAATCGAGCAAAAGGGTGGCAACCCAGACCCGCGCCGATTCCGCGGCCGGTGACTCCAGTCACTGAATAGAGGCGGGCTTCGGCTGCACAATCGAAGCATGACGACACTCTCTCCAGAATTGACCGTGGGCGAAATCGCCGCGCAGATGCCGGCTAGCGTTCGCGTATTCGAAAAACACCAGATCGATTTCTGCTGCGGCGGGCGGATTCCCTTCGGCGAGGCCTGCCGGGAGAAAGGGATCGATCCGGGGCTTTTGCTGGGCGAACTCGAGCAGGCGGGCGAAGGAGCGGAGGACGCTACCGACTGGCAGTCCGCCAGCCTGCCGGCGCTCATCGATCACATACTGAACTCCCACCACGCTTATCTGAAATCGGAACTGCCGCGCCTGGAAGCCATGCTGGAGAAGATCCTCTCCAAACACTCCGAGCGGCATGGCGACGTTCTGCGGCCATTGGCTGCTGCCTTCGGGCCGATGAAGGAGGAACTGGGGTCGCACATGATGAAAGAGGAGATGATCCTTTTCCCCTTGATCCGCCAGATAGCGGCTGGCAGCAAAACGCCCGGCCACTGCGGATCGGTGCGAAATCCCATTCGCGTGATGCTGCTGGAGCACGACTCCGCCGGAGACGCCCTGGCACGCATTCGCGAGGTGACTTCCGGCTACGCGCCGCCCGAGGATGCCTGCAACACTTTCCGGGCCTTCTATTACGAACTGGCCGAACTGGAGAGCGACCTGCACCGCCACATCCACCTGGAAAACAACATCCTGTTCCCGCGCGCTATCGAGCTGGAATAGGATCAGAGGTCCGAGGCAGCGTGGGCAGAGAGATACAATACTCCAAGCCACTCCGTACGGGGGATCGCTTGTTTGGCGAGACGGTACTGCATTACCAGATTCTCGAGAAGATCGGGGAAGGCGGCATGGGCGTGGTTTATAAGGCGCTCGATACCCGCCTGGACCGGCCCGTGGCCATCAAAGCGCTTCCTTCCATCGATGACCCGAATCGCCGGCGCCAGTTCGTTTGGGAGGCTCGCGCCGCGGCGGGGCTGCGCCATCCCAATATCGTCGTAGTTCATGACGTTGCGTCCGATCAAGGGACGGATTTCATCGTCATGGAGTATATCCCGGGCCGGCCGCTATCGGTCATTCTGGCCCAGGGACGGCTTTCGGTAAGCCAGGCATTGCGGTATGCCGGGGAGGTCGCCTCGGCCCTGGAGTCTGCCCACGCTGCCGGCATCGTCCATCGCGATCTCAAGCCCTCCAATATTCTGGTGACTCCGGAAGGCTCGATCAAGCTGGTGGACTTCGGCCTAGCCCGGCTGCAGCAACAGGACACGGAAAGCCAAAGTGCCGTGCCCGCAATCGCGGGTACGTGCGGCTACATGTCGCCGGAACAGGCGCAGGGGGCGCGCGCCACCGCGCAGTCGGACATCTTCTCTTTCGGCGCGGTCTTGTACGAAATGGTGACCGGCCAAAGGGCGTTCAACGGAAAATCGGCGGCTTCCGTACTGGCGGCTGTGCTGCGGGACGAGCCGCGGGGAATAAGGTCGCTGGCCTCTGGTTGCCCGCCAGAGCTGGAGAAGATCGTCGAGCAGTGTCTGCGGAAGGATCCCCAGCGCCGCTTCCAACATATGGGCGATGTGCGGCTGGCGCTCGAAGAAGCCGGGCCAGTATCGCGCCGGGCGCACCGGCGCATTCCCGTTCCCTGGCGGCGGTCGCTGTTGTATGGCGCCATGGTTACCTTGGCCATGTTGTCCGGCTGGCTGCTGTTCAGCCGGCATGCCGGGACGGAACCCAGTTCGATGCCAATCCCGCTTACCAGCTCTCCGGGCAGGGAGACCGACGCCGCCTGGTCACCGGACGGCCGCCAGGTGGCTTTCGATTGGAATGGCGAGAAACAGGACAACCAGGATATCTATGTCATGCAGCCAGGCTCCAGCCAAACATTGCGCCTTACCACGGACCCAGGAATTGATGAAAGGCCGGCGTGGTCGCCCGACGGCCGATGGATCGCGTACGCGCACACCGCACTAGACCGCCGCTACTCTATCGAGCTCATCTCGCCTCTCGGCGGACCCACCCGCACGCTCCTCACCTGTCCCTCAGTTCCGGGGGTCTCTAACTGGACGCCGGATGGCCGCGCGGTGCTGGTTGACGTGGTACCGGCACCCAATCAACCGGAGGTAGTGTGGGCGGTATCCCTGGACAACGCCAAGCACCGCCAGTTGACCTGGCCACCTCCGGGCATCCCAGGGGACCTGGCGCCGGCCGTATCGCCAGACGGTAAGACTCTGGCATTTGTCCGCAAGACTGCCTGGCGTACGTCGGAGCTTTATCTGCAGGATCTGAAACCCGATCTTAGTCCGGCGGGGACACCGCGGCGCTTGACGGATCTCGGTTACGTGGCTCGCCCGGCGTGGGCTCCCGACGGGGCCAGGATTTTGTTCGAGGCGCATCAAGAAGGCGTGGGGATCTGGCAGGTGGATCGTAGCGGCAAGCGGCTACGCCCCGTTTTCGGCGCGCCGACTACCGCAACGCTTCCCGCCATCGCCAAGCGGCCAAGCGGCCAGACATCGCTCATCTTCACGAACCTGGTTGCCAGGAGTTCGATTTGGCGATACAGCACGGAGCAAGGCCCGGGTGAGCCACCCGTGGAACTAGTCCCCTCGAGCCGAAGCCAGAGTCACCCCCGTTACTCCAATGACGGGACGAGACTGGCGTTTTCATCCAGGCGGACCGGCTATGAGGAGATATGGGTCGCGAATGCCGACGGATCGCAGCCGGTCCGGTTGACCGATTTGCGGCACCAACTCGCGGAAATGGGACATTGGTCGCCAGCCGGCGACACGATTGCATTCGTATCGCAGGATCGCGGCTCCCGCCAGATCTACCTGATCGGATCGTGGGGCGGTCCAGCCGTTCCGATCACCCATGAGGACGGTGTGGGCAACGGCAGCGGCTGGTCACTGGATGGCAGCGGGTATTACTATGACTCGATGCGCTCCGGCAGGCGTGAAGTATGGAAGGCGCCCCGGGGCGGCGGCCAGCCGGAGGCGGTGACGGCAAACGGAGGGCAGAGTGGTTTTGAATCCCAGCGGGGAATCTTTTACTATTGGCGGCAGGTCCCCGGCCAAGGCGCGGCACTGATGCGGCGAATGGGGAACGGAGACGGGGAGGTACCCCTCGTCCCTCGTGGGTGCGCCGGGTGCGTAACGATCCCGGCGGCGGAAGGATTCTATTACGTTGCGGCAGATATGAACGACGTTTACCTGTACGCCGAGGACACTGGCCGCTCGGTACACGTGTTCAAGCGCCCGTCAGAGCCTTTCTTTCAGTTCACCATATCTCCCGATGGCCGCTGGTTTGCGTACGGCCTGGCAGGGGAGACCAGCGTTGACCTGATGATCATGGAGAATTTTCACTAGCTGCCCAGAATGCGGAAGAGATAAGCGACTTCGTCTTCCACGGCACGCTCCCAAGCCACGGGTTCCGCTCCATCCGCAGCCACGGTCTCGGCGATCTGCTCCCGTAAGAGCCGTCCGAAGCGCCGGCGGGCGCGATGAACGGCAACCTTTACCGCGGCCTCGGTCATCTCCAACCCGGCAGCCACGTCAGCATACGAGGCGGGCTCATCGCCGGCGGTGAGGTACTGTCGAAAAGCTTCAAACTGGATCGCTTTGCCCCCGGTAGCAAACTCCTGGCGGAGTTTCTCCCCGGCGGCTTCAAAGGCGGCGCGCGCCCACTGGCGTTCGAACTGGACCTCGGGATTCTCGTCGAGAGAGGCTTCGAGGCGATAGCGGCTGTCCGCCGAGGCAAAGTCGAGAGGAAGTGAAACGGCGCCGCCTCCACGCTTCTGGGTGCGCGCCCGGGCCCGTTCGGCCGAGAGGTAGTGTTTGGCCGAGGCCAGCAGAAAGGCGCGAAAACGTCCTAGTTCCGGCCTGACGGAATCGAGCGAGCCAGGATCGAGCAAGCCGGCGAAGAAGCCTTGGGTCAGGTCTTCCGCGTCGGCGGCCTGCCCGGTGCGGTTGCGGATGAAAGCGTAAACGGGATACCAATAGGTCTCAAACAGCCGCTCCAACGCCAGCCGGGCGTTTGGAGTGGGAGCCCCTTGCGCGGCGATGACGACGCTCCAGTGAGTGGTGGGAAAGCGTTGGGGGGAATCAGCCATAAGCATAAAACCGGGGTGCACATTACCGACAGGACGTCAGTTGTCTTGCGGAAATCCGGCTGGCCGGATTCTCTTTGCACCCCATTTGTTGATTAGATCGCGCCAACTGTTTACCGGAGGGCGACTCGTATCTTTCCATGGAACGGTCGAAAAGCGCTTATAAATCATCTCTCGCTGATCGGGATTCAACCCGTTAACCCCGACGAAATTTGATGGAACCTCTTCCAAATCTAACTTGTCGGCAAGGAGGAGCATTAGCGCTCCAGCACCCTCACCATGCATCGTGACATATTTCCCGGTGTAAGCACGAAGCATGTCGTACAGTATGACCTCACTCAGCAGGTTTGACGCATTTTGGGCGGTCGTGAAAGCGATGGGCTGTAAGGTCAGCAGTCTGGCGCCGAGCCAGAAGTTCTGCACGAGCTTCAGCGGCATTGGCCGGCCAATGAGGAGCGCCGCCGTGAAGCCCTCCACCACAACCGAAGCGTTCGTTTGGTCTTCAAGAGTCCGATCGTACACCTCCTTGACCACTTGGTTGGCGGCCGCGAAGGCGCCGCTCCTATTTTTGCCGTCAGAACCTGAGGATTTGTCCAG
>JAIQFL010000317.1 GCA_020073365.1 Terriglobia bacterium
CTCAATTATTTTCGAGCCCAAAAACTGTTCTCCAGCGGCGTGGTTGAAGGTCTTAACAACAAAGCCAAAGTTACCATGAGAAAATCCTACGGCTTCCGCACCTATCGAGTCCTCGAACTGGCCCTCTATCACTCACTTGCAAAACTACCCGAGCCTGAACAAACCCATGAATTTTTCTGACGAGTCATTGAGCTTACAGAAGACTACGTTGCGAAAAACCCGACTTCAGACCGCAAGCAAATCGGCAAGGTGCTCCAAAAGCTGGGCGGGATCATCTACAACCATGTCGGCCTGATCGAGTTGGTCGAAGACCTCGACATCGAAACGGTTACCGAGATCTTCATCCGCGTGAACTCTGCTGGTGCCGAACTCTCGCAGGCCGATTTTGCCATGTCGAAGATCGCTGCCAACGAGACCTACGGCGGCAACATGCTGCGTAAGGCCATCGACTATTTCTGCCATCTGGCGGTTGCGCCCGATTTCCTCGGAAGCATCGAGAAGGGCGACAAGGCTTTCGCTGCCTCTGAATTCCTACCGAAAATGCGCTGGCTCGATGGTGTGAACGACGACCTCTACGAACCAACATACACCGACATGCTGCGCGTGGCCTTCACCGCAGAATTTGGACGTGGCAAACTCGCGGATCTCGTGGCACTCCTGTCTGGGCGCAACTTCGAAACCCGGCAGTATGAGGACAGCATCGCCGAGTCGTCCTTTGGACGTCTTAAGCTGGGAATTCTGCGGTTCATTAGTCAAACCCACTTCGAGCACTTCACGATGATCCTGCGTTCCGCAGGCTTTGTGACAAACGACCTGATCGGCGGACAGAACGCCGTCAACTTTGCCTACATCATCTACCTTCGTGGGCGCGCTGAGAAGGTCGTCGCCGATGATCTCGCAAGGCTAGTGCGGCGATGGTATGTCATGTCGATTCTTCGCGGGCGCTATACGGGAAGCCCCGAAACTGCATTTGATTTGGATATTCGTCAGGTCGAGGCACGTGGATTGCTCGACTATACGGACTCGGTTATAGAAACCGAGCTGCCGCCAAGCTATTGGACCGGGATGCTTCCGCAGCTCATGGACACCTCTTCCGGACGGAGTCCCTACTTGCTCGCCTACAAGGCAGCCCAGGTGAAGCTGGGTGACAAAGGCTTTCTTTCGCGTGATATCACGGTGCAGGATATGGTGATAAACCGCGGTGACCTACACCACGTCTATCCGAGCAACCACCTCAAGAAGAAAGGGCTGGCCCCTGGCCGCTACAACCAGATCGCCAACTTTGTTGTCGCCCAGAGCGAGATCAACATCGCCATTCTGGACAAGGCGCCCGAGGTCTACTTCAAGGAGCTGTCCGATCAGTGTGCTGGTGGCGCGAAGAAATATGGTGGGATAGCCGAACGGGATGAGATGTGCGTCAACCTGCGCATGAACTGTATTCCTGAGTCGTTTCTTGATGGCGAAATCCCAACGTACGACGACTTCCTGGAAGAGCGTCGTAAACTCATGGCGCAAAAAATAAAAACGTGGTTTGGGGTCCTCTAACGGCTTGGAATTGCCTCTCAACGGTGTCGCGATCCCATAGGGCCGAATAATGAGCAAAAGGTCGATTCGAGAAGCGGCACCTGATTCGTGACGATAAATCCCCTCCGCACCAGCAAACGCCCCAGTAGTCCCGTTCTGGGAGTTAACTCAGAGCCTCGGTCGGATCACGCGCTACTCGTACACAGCGGCGGGCGCAGAGGGCCTCGCCTTACCATTCTCCGGGCTGCCGACAATCCGGCCGAAGCGGGCATTCGGCGCACTTCGGTGAATAGCGCGTTACTCGTCAAGTTGACGTGACGGCGACTTCCCAGGAGTGAGATCTTGGAGAGTGGCTGCCGTGAAATGCGCGCGATATTAACGTCCTCGAAGTCGGCCGGCGGCAGTTCGGGCCCGGTACCCCCGCTGGGCCGCCGAGATCCGTCTGAATAAGAGGCACAAATCATCAGTAACGTGGGCAATTGGGTGTATAATCATAGCGGCTCGCAAGCCAAAACGGAAAGCGGAGCCAATATCGTCGGTTTCCTGATATGAGGCGGGAAGCTGTCTGCTTCGAAGGAATGTGGTACTGGAATGTTTGAGGCAGGCCCGCAGAACCGGCACGGAAATGGCCGACATTTTCATTTCCTACGCGCGGGAAGACGCCACGGCGGCCAGGCGGCTGGCTGCCGAACTGGAGAAACGCGGTTGGTCGGTGTTCTGGGACCGTCGAGTTCCGGCCGGCCGACACTTTGCGGAGTTCATCAGCGAGAAGTTAGCTGCTGCCAGATGCGTGATCACATTGTGGTCTCGCGCCGCGAATGCCTCCGACTGGGTGCAAGAAGAGGCTGAAGAGGCCAAAAAGCGCAACATCCTCGTTCCAGCCCTTATTGAACAGGTGGATCCGCCCTGGGGATTTCGTCGCATCCAGGCCGCCGACCTCCTGAATTGGCAGGGCGAAGGAGTGCATGAAGGATTCCAACAACTTCTCAAAGACATCGAACAGTACGCACCGTCGCACGCCGCGGTTGCTCAGCCAGAAGGTTTTGTCGGTCGAGGAAAAGAGACCGAGCAGTCGTGGCCAGCGCAGCCGGAGTCTGTCGATGTGCCCTCGAAGACTCTAGATCGATCGTCGGAGAAACCTGACGCAGAACGACAAGCACTTGAAGCCGGGATAGCCGCCAGTTTGAGGGCCGAGAATGCGCGACAGGAGAGGGAGCAATGGGACACTGGAGCGAAAAGCGACGCGGACCGACTGACCAGACAGGATCCCGAGCAGGAAAGGCGCGAACCCGAGGCAGAGCGTCGTGCAGCAGACAGGGCCGGCAAGGAACACCCGGAGCGAGGTCAACGGGATGTTGCCGCGGGGATTGGGGGAGATCGGATTGGCCATGGGAATATCGATAAGGAAGATCCCGTCGAAGCGAAGGGAGCGGCAGCCCCAACATCTATCCTGTCGCTTTCAGACCCATTCGGGGAGTCGCAGCGGGAAAAGCCGGCGGGAGTGACCATCCTTCAGAGAGACGCTGGGGCCGCACTGACGAGTACCAAGCTGGAACCTAGCGTTATAGGACTTGGGGCACGAGCGCCGCTGCGGTTAGTGCTGATTCCGGCCTTGATGGTAGCTGCCGGTTGGGCATTCGGCGAGTTTCTCATGTTGCGTGTGCTCCCTTCCGATCCAGAAGCGCTCTGGGTGGGTCGTTATACGTCGTATGCAGAGGTCGTGGGAACCAGAGACGGTCCACTTCTATGGACGACCCGCTGGGCTTTCCTATTTCTTGTTGTCGCATTCGCATTCGTCGCGGCAATGCGGTACTCGCGTCGATCAGTGAACATTCGGGCGACAGGTATTGTCACGGGGGTGTGGACGTCAACCAGTGTTGTCGTCGCCGCGCTACTCCCGTACTTCTTTTTGAGCCATCCGTTTCATTGGCTTCTCGCGGGCGCCTTGACCGGCTTGAGCCTTCGCTTCCTGAGCGAGTCAGTCCGCCCGAAACACATTGTCGTTTACTGCTTGTGCGCCTTCACCGGGGCGCTCGTTTCAATGTTCTTCACATCAGTTCTGGACCGCCGCGTCGTAGGGGGCATTTACCATGTGGTCAGCGAGCCTCTGGATTTCGCACTCGTGGCGCTCGTCAGGGCTTCGTTCGAGAGCCTCGCGATATTTTGGTTACTCTGGGCGGTGGATTTGACACGTCGCGTGCCCCAAGTCTCTAACTCCGGTCGCACAGCGGTAACATTGTAATAATCCGGAGTTTTGGCTGCGGTGCGTGCCTTCCTCCCGACGGAGGAATCCTCGCACGATCACCGAGACTGAGCGGCGGATGCAATTACTCCCGTGATTCACCGCTCTCTGAAAATGAAAGCACTTGGCTGATTTGTCGCCAAACCACCGAAGTGGCCGCGCCGTCCGTATCACGCGCTACTCGGAAACAGCCCCTTCGGGAGCCACATGTCCTTTTATACCGGCCAATCCTTCAATCAGGTCCTCCGTTATACGAAGCGCTCCTTCGGCGCTTGCCAGAAGCCGCCCACCCGTGCTTCGGAAAAATGACCCAGGGCGACTGAGGCAACGAGAGCGGGGGC
The DNA here is from genome assembly GCA_020073365.1 of Terriglobia bacterium. Lineage (GTDB taxonomy): Bacteria > Acidobacteriota > Terriglobia > Bryobacterales > Bryobacteraceae > JAIQFL01. The sequence goes on from JAIQFL010000317.1 coordinate 4,108, forward strand.
TCGGATGTAGGGTGAAGAAGGTCAACGGCTAGCCTAAGCCTACGGCAGAGTCGCGAGGAAGGTGCGCATTTCGCGGAGAACGTCGTCCTGGTTGGACATGTAAACATAATGGTGCGCATGCGGCACGCGAACCACACGCGCACTTGGGACTCCCTGTTCGAAGGCTCTGGCCTGGGCATCGGTGTTCGTATCCGAATAGACGGTGTTGTGGCCGTGCGGAACGCTGAAGATGGCGAGAATCGGGACGTGAATATCGGTGTACTTCTGGTTCCCCGCGATGATGGCTTTGGCAGCTCTGTCTGTATCGATCTCTTTCCCAACCCGCCCTCCGGGCCTGGATCCGGACTGCTGCCGCAGTTCGGATTCCGGGGCGGCAAACCCGCGAACTCGCGCCAGCCACCCGTGAAACGCGGAAAAGCTGGCGAGGTCCGCACGGGTAGGAACAGGATCTTTCGGCTCGGATGGGGCTGCTTCGAGGTCATGCCGGATCCTTTCGATGTTCCCTTTGAGGAATGGGAGGGTTGATTGCAGCAACTCGTCAACCGACTCAATTGGAACCACCGGCTTCGATGGATCGAGATCTTTTCGGAACTCCCGCAGGTCCCTTTCCGTGCGCGGCAGGCTCGTCTCGAGGAGCCTCCGAACCAGCGAAAGCTCGGCTTCTGGGCCCTCTCCGGCCTCTACCAGTTCAGTTTCGGAAGCTCCTTCCCCAGTACTCGCCGATCCGTCTCTAATTTCGAAGAATGCGCCTGCAATCGATCCAGCGCGCGCAAAAGATCGATCGTATCGTTACCGAGGTCCCCGAGCGTGCGGCCGTAGTACGCATAACCATACCCGGCGTCCAGATAGACCAGCCCGGCCACCCGCTCCGGGTGACGTGCCCCGATGGAACTCATCTCGGAGCCGCCGCCGGAGTGTCCGACCAGCACTGGCCGGCTGAGTTTGAGTGCGTCAAGCACCGCTAGAACGTCGTCCCCCATCCGATCCGCCGCATACCCGGACGCAGGAGCGCTGGAGGCTCCGAACCCGCGCCGGGTGATTCCGTAAACGTGATTCGCCGCCGTGAGCTTGAGTGCGAACTCGTCAAAGACGTGTGCCGTGTTGCCGAGTCCGGCCAGCAACACGAGGGGACGTCCGGAGCCACCCCAGTCGAGCACCTCCAGTTGGACGTTATTGTCCACGGTCACGAAGCGAATGCCGTGCGGGGATGGATCGTGCCATGAGGCCGGCTTCGCCCGGCCCGAATTTCCGCCATCCTGTCCGGAGCAGGCAGCTACCACTAAACAGACCAGAGCCAACGCCCGAATTTCCATAATCGTTTTAGCAATCATAACAATCGCGACCAAACTGGCCGAGAAGCAAGGGGCCGAGCGGCGGCAGGCGGCCCGTCGGCCGCGGCGTTGTCTGCTCAAAGGCTGTGAGCAGCGCTTTCATCCGCAGCAAGCGCGCCAGCGGTATTGCAGCGAGCGCTGCCGGAAAAAGGCGCGGAAGTGGTTGCGGTGGAAGGCCCAGCGACGATACCGGGAAACGGCGGCGGGCCAAGAGAAACGCAATGGCCAAAGCCGGCGCTACCGGGAGCGCGTCAAAAGCCGGAAACCACCAGAGGCAGAAGCCCTTAGCGAGGCTGCGAGGGTAATCGCTCCGGAACATTTTTTTCGAGCACACCTGCGACCGGCCGGGCTGCTACGAACGATTCGCGCATCATAGACGAAGTCCGTTTTAGCGCTTTTGTTGCGCGACGTGCCGGCGTGCGCTGGAGCGAGTCCAGGAGCGAGAGCGGCGCTGGAGACAGGCGCGCATTTAATCCGGACATATTGATTCTCAACGAGACTCGCCTTACATTCGGCCTGTCTATGCAACTGGAGTTTCATCAGCTCGACCGGCGTTGGGAGCATTTGCGTGTGCGCCATCCTGCGCGACAGCGGCGGCTGTTGGCCTCGCTGGCGGACAGCGGGCAGCAAACGCCCATAGTCCTGGTGGCGGCGGAAGGCCGGGCGGAGCGCTACGTAGTTTCATTTCTCAATGTATTCCCCAATCCTGTTCCTAGCAATGGTCGATCCGCATAAGCGTTACTGGTCTATTCTTGCCAAGCGCCGAAGAAGCGCTCAGTGTCCGATGGATCGGCTTCATTTCTTCTTTTCGTTCGAATTGTCTTGCCTGAGAACGCTCAAGATGCTCGTCCGGTCGGACATCCGGAAGTTGCCACCCAGTTGGCACAGAACCTCTTGCCGTCCTCACTTTCATTGTGCAGAATGGTCCTGCGTGGGCTTGAGCAACTTGCCGCGCCACCGCATTGAATCGGGCAGAGATTAGCCGGTCAAGTCCCGTTCTGGGAAACCAGTGCCAGTCTGCCGCCACGAAGACGGCAGCTCCTCATTCGAGCCGTTAATCGAACATCATTTGGCTTGAGCCGCTGAAAGCGCCGCCCGTCTCCCGGACCATTGGCCGGTAAACGAGTCACCGCCCCTCCAAAAATATCTCCCTCGCCTTTTCAAGACTTTACGGCCTCAAATACCCTTTCGCCCCATCCTCGTGTGCCACCATCAAGTCAGGTAGATATCGAAACTACCATAGGCCGGCCCTCCCCAGACTGACAATTCGTCCGGTGAGTGCCCGGCCTTTTCTATTTTGGAGGTCATATGAAGAAACCCCCGCAACCCGGCGCCGATCACGCCCACCCCAACCCCTCCACGGGCCCGCGCTCCGCCGCCGGCAAGGCCCGTTCCAGCATGAATGCCCTCAAAACCGGCATCTATTCCAACTCACTCATCATTCCCGGCGAAGATCCGGCCCATCTCGCTACTCTCACCGAAGAGTACTTCCAGCGCTACCGCCCCGCGGTCCCCGAGCAGCGCGACCAGGTCGATATCCTGGTCCGCTCCACCTGGACCCTCCGTCGTCTCGGCGTCGCCGAAGCCCAGGTCTGGATCTACGAAATGGAGCGCGGCTACAATCTCAACCCCAACGCCCCTCTCGGCCACGCCTTCCACAATTGCGACCGCACCCTCACCCGCCTCCAGCGCATAGTTAATGGTACCCAGCGCAATTATCGCGATGCCCTCCGCGAGCTCGAACGCCTCCAGGCGCTCCCCCTCGACGTCTCCCCCGAGACCCCTGTTCCCCAACCCACCCCCCAACTCACTGAAACAGAGCCGGTTACTCCCTCCCCAGAGTTCGTTCCGTCAACTTCCCCTCCACCGGTGGGGCAGGCGCTTTCGCCTGCCAACCTCACCCCTCCGTCTCCCCAAGAGGCCGGCCAAAAACCGCTCCCCTTCCACATCCCCGGCAGCCGCTGCCCCTTTGACCCCATCCATCCTCTGAAATGGAAGCGTTGTCCCGTCTGCTTTCCCCACGATTGCTACGCCGATGCCCAAAAATGACCCCGATATTTGTGCATTTTGTGGGGCAGGCGCTTTCGCTTGCCAACCTTGCTTTAGCGGAAGCCGCGAGCCGGCCCTGCGTGGGACGCGTGGGACCGAACATACAGATACCGCATCCTCGCCACGGTATCATCAGATATGAGACCGGCCAGGAACACTCTACTGGTGCTCATAACCGTGGCAGCCGCCTGGGCGCAGGATCCCCACGAGTTGGTGCGCCGCTCCATCGCACAGGACCAGTTGGATTGGGTGCGCATGAAAGATTACACCTGGCAGGCGCACTCCGTGGAAAAGCACCTCGACTCCCACGGCAAAGTGGAATCCACCAAACGGGAATCCTGGGAAACGCTGATGCTGGACGGACAGCCGTACCGTCGCACGTTGGAGCGGGATGGCAAGCCGCTCAGCCCGGAAGAGCAGCGCAGCGAGCAGAAAAAACTCGATCGGGAGACCCGCCGGCTGAGCTCCGAAACGCCCGCCGAGAAACAGCGCCGCCTGGAAGACGCCGAAAAACGGCGCCGGCGCGAGTTCGCTTTCCTTTCTGAAATACCCGAACTGTTCGACCTGCGCCTGGAGGGCGACTCCACCGTGGACGGCCGGCCCGTCTGGGTGGTCTCCGGCGCGCCCCGCCCCGGCGCCAGGGCCAGAAGCGGTGACGCCAAAATGCTGCTGAAACTGCGTGGCCGCATGTGGATCGACAAAGCCACCTACCAATGGGCCCGAGTCGAAGCCGAGACCACCGATACCATCTCCTGGGGCCTGTTCCTGGCGCGTCTCAATTCTGGCGCCAAAATGGTTTTCGAGCAGACCGAGGTGAATCCCGAGCTCTGGCTCCCCAAGCGCCTTCTCCTCACCGGCAGCGGCCGCGTCGGCCTGATCAAACGGCTCGCTCAGGACGTGGAAATCGAATGGAGCAATTACAGGAAGTTTTCGGTGGATTCCAGGATCGTGACGGACCCGCCGCCGAACCCGAGAAATTGAGGCCGGCCGGCCGTTGCACAATAGGGCATGGTACTGAGCAAAGCGGTGCTGCTGGCGGCCTGCGCCGGGCTGGCGTGCGCGCAATCGATGAGCTGGCTAGCCATCTCACCGGCGGAAGCCGGGCTGGACCCGGCGAAACTCGAGGCGTGGCGCAGCAGCCTCGCGGCTCACCGGACCACCGGCCTGCAGGTAATCCGGCGAGGGCGGATTGCGCTGGAATGGTACGCGCCCGAGTGGGCCGCGGACCGGCCGCACGGTACAGCTTCTATGGCCAAGGCGCTGGTCGGCGGCATGTCGCTCGCGGTGGCCATGAGCGACGGGCGAATTTCGCCGGACGATGCGGCGTCGAAGTACATTGCGGGTTGGAGCGCGGACCCGCTGAAATCGAAGATCACGATCCGGCAGCTCGCCACCCACACCTCGGGCATTTCCGACGCGGAGCAGGACGAGATCCCGCACGATCGACTTCCCGGGTGGAAGGGCGATTTCTGGAAGCGAACACCCGACCCGTTTTCGATCGCGGTGCGGCAGGCGCCGGTGCTGTTCGAGCCCGGAACGCAAAATGCGTACAGCAACCCCGGGATGGCGGCGCTCTCGTACGCGATCACCGCAAGCCTGAATGGCGGGGACATTCGCACCCTGCTGAAGGAACGGGTGCTCGATCCACTCGGCGTGCCCGAGCAGCACTGGTCCATTGGATACGGCCGGGCGTATGAGGTGGACGGGCTGAAGCTGTACGCGAACTGGGGCGGCGCGACCTTCACTGCGCGAGCGGCGGCGCGAATCGGGCAGTTAATGATGCTAGAGGGGCAGTGGAACGGTCGCGAGTTGATTCGTCGCGACGTGGTGAAGAAAATCCTGACCGATCAGGGGATGACGCGTCCCTCGCGCAGCGCGGCCGATCCCGCGCCCGCATCGGGGCTGGCGTGGTATGTCAATCAGGACGGGATCTGGCCGGCGGCCCCGCGCGATGCATTCGCGGGCGCAGGCGCCTCCCACCAGGTCATCGTCGTGGCGCCCAGCCTGGACTTGATCGTAGTGCGGAATGGGGATGCGTTAGGCGATACCAAGTCCGGGTTTTGGGGACCGGTCTACGAATTGGTGCTGAAGCCGTTGATGGAAACGGTGACGGTGCGGGCTCCCTACCCACCGAGCCCGGTGATCCGTGGCGCGGTTTTCGGGGAGGAAATCCGGCGCACGGCGGTCGACAGCGATAACTGGCCGCTGACTTGGGGCGACGACGATCAGCAGTACACCTCGTATGGCGACGGATTCGGGTTCGAGCCCCATGTGGAGAGGAAACTGGGAATGGGGTTCGCGCGCATCACCGGCGGCCCCGGCGATTTTCGCGGCGTGAATCTGCGCTCGGATGGCGAGCGCACGGGCGGCGGCGCGAACAGCCCGAAGGCCAGCGGGATCCTGATGGTGGATGGCGTTCTGTACCTGTGGGTGCGTAACGTGGCGAATGCGCAGCTACTGTGGTCCGGGGACCGCGGCAAGACGTGGCAATGGGGATTCAAGATGGAGGCCGGGTTCGGATCTCCGGCATTTCTCAATTTCGGACGGAACTACGCGGGCGCACGCGATGGCTTTGTTTACACTTACTCGCAGGATGGGCCGTCGGCGTACGAGAGCGACAACAGCCTTATGCTGGCACGCGCAGCGAAGGACCGGATTCGCGATCGCGGCGCCTGGGAGTTTTACCAGGGGCTCGACGCCGCCGGGCGGCCGGTGTGGACGCCGGACGTCACCCGCCGCGGCGCGGTGTTTGCTTATCCGGTGAACTGCAACCGGGTCGACGCGGTGTACGACGCCGGAATCGGGCGGTACCTCATGGCCTTGGGGTACGATCACGCCGGAGGATGGGGGCTCTTCGACGCGCCCGAGCCGTGGGGCGCGTGGACCACGGTTCTGCACCGCCAGTGGGACGTGGCGGGCACGCATGGATATCGGCTGCCGGCCAGGTGGATTTCCGAAGACGGACTGACGATGACGCTGGTGTTTTCCGGGGTCAAGCCGAACGATGCGTTCTGCACCAGAAGGTTGACGCTGGCGAAGTGATGGTTTGTATCAGGGCACGGCCTTTAGCCGTGCCTGTCGCGCACCCCTGGCCCCGCCCGGTCTTGTATTCCGGCCCCCAACCACGGTATAGTAACCCCCAAATCCGAACGAGGAGGTCATGGTCCTATGTATCGTCTAATCGCCGCGCTGCTTTCCGCTGGCGCAGCCTTCGCCCAAGCCCCGCAAATTGGCTCCGAGCTGCTGAGCCAGCTTCGCTACCGCTACATCGGTCCCGTGGGCAATCGCGTCATCGCCGCCGCCGGCATCCCCGGCGACCCCAACGTGTACTACGCGGGCGCGGCCTCGGGCGGTATCTTCAAGAGCACCGACGGCGGCATCCACTGGGAGCCGATCTTCGACGCGCAGCCTGTCTCCTCCGTGGGATCGCTGGCCATCGCGCCAACCGACCCTAACGTGGTCTGGGCCGGCACCGGTGAAACCTTCATCCGCAGCCACATCTCCGTCGGCGCCGGCATCTACAAATCGCTCGACGCCGGCAAGACCTGGTCCCTGATGGGCCTGGAAAGGACCGGCCGCATCGGGCGCGTCCTCGTCGATCCCCGCAACCCGGATATCGTCTTCGCCTGCGCGCTGGGGCACGCCTACGGTCCCCAACCTGAGCGCGGCGTCTTCCGCACCACCGACGGCGGCAGGAACTGGGAGCAGGTGCTCACCGTTGACCAGAACACGGGCTGTTCCGATATCGTCATGGACCCCGCCAATCCGCGCATCCTGTTCGCTGGAATGTGGCAGCTCGAACTACACACCTGGAACCGCACCAGCGGCGGTCCGGGCAGCGGGTTGTATAAATCGACGGACGGCGGCGCCACGTGGCGGCACCTCACCGGACACGGACTTCCCAATTCGCCCCTGGGCAAGATCGGCCTGGCTATAGCTCGCCGCTCCAGCCGCGTCTACGCCCTGATCGAAACCGGCGACGGCGTCCCCTATGACGGCAAGCCCACCGATCGCGGCCAACTCTGGATGTCGGACGATGGCGGCGACCGCTGGGCGCTCATGAGCTACGACCGCCAACTCACCGGACGCGCCGCCTACTACACGCGCTGCGCCGTGTCGCCCGACAACGAAAACGAGATCTACTTCCTCACCGCGGCCTTCTCCCGGTCGCTCGATGGCGGCCGCACCCTAACCAACATGCCCGCTCCTCCCGGCGGCGACAACCACGACATGTGGATCGACCCCACCAACGCCGATCGCATAGCCGTGGCCAACGACGGCGGGTTCAGCATTTCGATCAATCGGGGCCACACCTGGAACCGTGTGCAACTGCCGATCGCGCAGATGTACCACGTGACCGTGGACAACCAGGTGCCCTACTTCGTTTACGGGAACAAACAGGACGGCACCTCCTACCGCGGCCCGAGCAACAGCCTTTCGGGAGGCGGACGCGGCGGCTTCGCGGGCGCAGAGGAGACGGCTGGCGAAGGCGGCCGGGGCCCGGCAATCGCACCTCCCGGCGGCCCCATCTCGCGCAGCGTCTGGCACCAGGTGACCGGCGGCGAGAGCGGCTTCGCCACGCCCGATCCGGTGGACCCCAACATCATCTGGTCGAGCGCCTCCGGCTCAGGCAGCGTCGGAGGAATCGTCACGGTCTTCGACGAGCGCAACCACCAGGCGCGCAACGTCGAGGTCTGGCCCGACCAGACCTCGGGCGCCACCGCCGCGGAAGTCAAATACCGCTTCAACTGGGAGTTCCCGCTGATGATCTCCCCGCACGATCACAACCGCGTCTATGTCGGCAGCCAGTTCGTGCACGTCACCACCGATGGCGGACACACGTGGAAGATCGTCAGTCCCGATCTGACCCGCAATGACAAGAGCCGGATGGGCTTCTCGGGCGGCCTCACCGGCGATAACATCGGTGTCGAATATGCCGGTGTGGTCTTCGCTCTCGCGGAGTCACCCAAGGAAGCCGGAGTCATCTGGGCCGGCACCAACGACGGCTTGTTGCAGATCACGCGCGACGGCGGCAAGACCTGGAGCAACGTCACCGCCAATATCCCCGGCATGCCTGAATGGGGCACCGTCTCCAACATCGAAGCTTCCCGTTACGCCAACGGCGCCGCGTACATCACCGTGGATGCCCATCAGGTGAACAATCGCGACCCCTTCATCTTCAGAACCAGCGACTACGGCAAGACCTGGACCGCCATCGCCAACGGCATTCCCCACAGCATGCTGAGCTACGCCCATTGCATTCGCGAGGACCCGGTGCGCCGCGGCCTGCTCTTCGTTGGCACCGAAAACGGCCTCTACGTCTCGTTCAACGACGGCCAGAACTGGCAGGCGCTCGAAGCCAACCTGCCGCACGCGCCGGTCTACTGGATCGCCATGCAAGAGCATTTTCACGACATGGTGCTGGCCACCTACGGGCGCGGCTTCTGGATACTCGACGACCTCACGCCGCTAGAGCAGATGACGCAGCAGACCACCGATGCGGGCGCCCAGTTGTTCACGCCGCGCGATGCGTACCGCTTCCGCACCGCGGTCCAGCCGGAGAGCCCCACCTACGATGCCACCCAAGGACAGAACCCGCCCTATGGCGCGTCCATCAACTACTATCTGAAGTCCACGCCCGCGGGTGGAGCGCGCGTGGCGATCGTGGATGCCAGCGGCCGCACCGTGCGGACCCTGACCGGCGCCGCCCAGCCTGGCATCAACC